>CAZLRO010000097.1:7879-12264 GCA_964561865.1 uncultured Rhodothermaceae bacterium
GCCCATCGGGCCGCCTCGGCCTTGAGTCGACACCGTCGGGCGATCCAGGGCAGATCCTCGTCGGTGATGTCCGGCGGGTCGGCATAATATCGGACGGCGGGGGCTGGGGCCTCTTGTTCCGGCGTGGAGCGGAAGGCATCAACGGCGTTATGGTAGGGGATAGGAGGATGTGCCGCCGTGAGGGGTTCTGCTTCTGGGTAGGAAGGTGCTTCCGGGACAGCCGCAACGGGAAGCGTTCGTCGTTCTTCGAGGGAGAAGGGGGTACCCGGGGGCAAGGCCAGCAGGTACAACAGTTGATCGGAGAGGCTTCGCAACCCTTCTGCCAAGCCTGGCTGCTGGGCCAACTGCCGTTGCAACTGGGCCAGCGTCGAAGCAAGCGTTGGCCCGACTGCATCCTTATGAGTGTCCTGGTCATCCTGCAACCAGTGACGGTAAAACGTGTCCCAGAGGGCACCATGAACGCGAAGATCGATCTGCACGTACTCGCCGTGCGGGTCGGTCACAAACTTGATTCCGTCCACAAGCACACACATAACAGACCTGGAGTCGTCGCGGGACAACCCTTGCCTGCACTTTTTATGTTTAAGGTAAAACCTGAGAGCATGAGGTACCGCGTGGGGGGACAGAGCGATGCCCTCAAACTTTCTGTATCTGAAACGGCAATCGACCGCTTCACACATACTCATCGCCAGGTTAAGGGGTTTCACATTGTGGTAATATTTTTTGGGGCATCGGAAATGGGTTCTGCGATCCCTCAAGCGGTTTTGGCCTTCTTGCGGGACTTTGCCGGGGGCAGAGCCGGGGGTTCGTGTTCCAGGATCACCAGCCCCAACGGGGGCAGGTCGAGGCGCAGCGACCAGGGGCAGCCGAAGGCCGGTACGTCGGTGGCTGTCCGTGCGGTGGGGTTGAGGACACCGCTGCCGCCATACTGCGGCGCATCACTGTTAAAGCGCTCCACCCAGGTGCCTGCCACCGGCACGCCCACCACATGCTGAGGCCGGGGCACGGGGGTGAAGTTCAGCACAAACACCAGTTGCCGCTTGCCATCCTGGCTGGTGCGAATGTAGCTGAGGATACTCTCGGCAGCGTTGTCCACCTCCAGCCATTGCCAGCCTTCGGGCGTGTCGTTCCACAGCGCATCGTGTGTTTGGTAAAGGGCAAAGAGGTCTTTTACCCAGGCGAGTACCCCGGCATGGAGCCGCTGGTCGATGAGATGAGCATCGATGCCCCGGTCGTGGCTCCATTCACGCACCTGTCCGTATTCACTGCCCATGAACAGCAGCTTCTTGCCGGGACTACCCACCATGTGGCCGTAGAGCAGCCGCAGGTTAGCAGCTTTCTGCCAGGGGTCGCCCGCCATCTTGCCCCAGAGCGAGCCTTTCATATGGACCACCTCGTCGTGCGAGAGTGGCAGGATGTAGTGCTCGCTCCAGGCATACCAGAGCGGGAAGGTGAGCTTGCTGTGGTGGAACTTGCGGTTGATCGGATCCTGCTTCATGTATTCGAGGGTATCGTGCATCCACCCCATGTTCCATTTGTACAGGAAGCCCAGCCCGCCGTCGTAGGTGGGGCCTGAGACCTTCGGCCAGGCCGTCGATTCCTCGGCAATCATCAGCACCTCCGGGAAACGGCTGTACACCACCTCGTTCACCTCCTTCAGCAACGAGATGGCTTCCAGGTGCTCCCGTCCGCCGTACCGGTTGGGCCGCCATTCCTGTCGCGAGTAGTCCCGGTAGAGCATCGAGGCTACGGCATCGAAGCGCAACCCGTCGATATGGTAGACGTCCAGCCAGAAGCAGGCGTTGGAGAGGAGGAAGTTGCGGACGCCCGGCTTGGCATAGTCGAACACATACGTGCCCCAGTCCGGGTGGTAGCGCATGAGCGGGTCGTCGGACTCGAACAGGGTGGAGCCGTCGAAGAAGACGAGGCCCTGCGGGTCGGCGGCGAAATGGGCGGGCACCCAGTCCAGGATCACCCCGATGCCCCGCTGGTGCAGGTAGTCGATGAGGTACATCAGGTCCTGCGGCTCGCCGTAGCGGTGCGTGGCCGCATAGTAGCCGATGACCTGGTAGCCCCAGGACGGGTAGTACGGGTGCTCCATCACCGGCAGCAGTTCCACATGGGTGAAGCCGAGCTGCGTTACGTGGTTCGCCAGCGGCTCGGCGATCTCGCGGTAGCTGGGCGAGAGGCCATCCTCCTTCCGCATCCACGACCCCAGGTGGACTTCGTAGATCGACAGGGGCCTGCCGAGCGTGGCCGGGCCTTTTCGGTGCTGCATCCAGTCATGGTCGCCCCAAGTGTAGGACAAGTCCGTCACCACGGCCGAGAGGCCGCTGACACTGCTCCCCCCTTCGGCAGGGGCCTCCATCAGGCGGGCATAGGGGTCGGTTTTGTCGGCAGTATAGCGGCCCCGGCGAAGGCGGTACTTGTAGCGTTGTCCCGGCCGAACGCCCTGGACGAACCCCTCCCACATCCCCGCCCAGTCCCCCACCTTCGTGAGCGGATGCGCCTGCGGGTCCCAGCCGTTGAAGTCTCCCAGGACCGAGACACGGTCGGCGTGCGGTGCCCACACAGCAAACCACACCCCGTCCTTGTGGCGATGGGCACCGAGCTTCCGGTAGCTGTCGAAGTGCTGGGCACGTTGCCAGCGGTCGAAGTCGTCTTGCGTGAGCCAGGACATGGAAATGACGGAAGGCGGGTTTCGGGTAGTGCTTGCCGGGAGCAACGGGCCGCAGGCACGGTCGGGAAGGCGGAAGTGCGGTCTGCCCTGTGCGCTCCTCCAGGCTTCCTGTGCAAAATAACGCTTTGCAGAGGAGTTGGCGCGGACGCGGGCAGATAAACAAAAAGCCCGGTCGCCGGAGGACGAACCGGGCGGAAAGCCAGGACGGATCTGCCCGATTGGTGGGCTGCATTCGCGGTTCGGCTTCGACGCCCACGGTCGTCCAGGTTCTGGGGCCGTCTGCTGGTGGATGCTTTGATGAAAACGTTTTCGGAAAGACCCATTTCGCTTTTCAGCTACGCTTACCATGAATAAATTCGCCGTCCTGATTCGGGGGGCCGGTTCAAGCTCGCCTTTAGAAAGGTCGATATACCTGAAAATCAGCATGTTGTGTTCACCGAAACCTGGACGCTGGGTGGGTTGATGACGATGACAGACGAGCCGATGGCTTCGGAGCAGGGATTGGACGACCCATCCGATAGGCTGCATATGCGTCCAGGCAAGCCGTATCCGCTCGGCGCGACCTGGGACGGGCTGGGCGTGAACTTCGTCCTCTACAGCGAGCATGCCGAGCGGGTGGAATTGGTACTCTTCGACCGAACCGACGACGACCAGTCCGCCCAAACCCTGGAACTGCCGGAACGGACGGGGCCGCTCTGGCATGGGTACCTGCCGGGGGTGCGTCCGGGGCAACTCTACGGGTACCGTGTCCACGGCCCATACCGCCCGCAGGAAGGCCATCGGTTCAACCCCCACAAGGTGCTATTGGACCCCTACGCCAAAGCCATAGGCCGCCCGCTGAAGACGTGGGATGCCAGTCTCTTCGGTTACGACCCCGCCCATCCAGAACGCGACCTTTCCTTCAGTACTGCCGATAGTGCAGCCTTCGCCCCGCTGGGCGCCGTCATCACGGACAACTTCATGTGGGGGGACGACCGCCCCCCGCAGATTCCCTGGTCCGACACCATCATCTACGAAACCCACGTCAAGGGCATCAGCTACCGCCATCCGGAGGTACCGCAGAAGCTACGCGGGACGTATCTGGGGCTGGTGTCGGACCCCGTGCTCGACCACCTGAAGCGCCTCGGCGTGACGACCGTTCAGCTCCTACCCGTTCACGCCATCGTGCAGGACGAACGGCTTGTGCGGCAGGGACTGGTCAACTACTGGGGCTACAACACGCTTTCGTATTTCGCCCCGGAGCCGCGCTATTCGACCAATGGGCCGCTCACCGCTGTGCGCGACTTCAAGATGATGGTGCGCGCCCTGCACGCCGAGGGCTTCGAGGTCATCATCGACGTCGTCTACAACCACACGGGCGAAGGCAGCAGCCTCGGCCCCACGCTCTCGTTCCGGGGCATCGACAACCGGGCGTATTACAAGGAGCATCCCCACGACCCGCGCCCCCGGTTTCGGACCGGAGCCATCGGCAGCAGGCTGCTCGATCACGCCCGCCAGATCCCAGCCGGGCCGCCAGCCCGCTTCGGCGCTCAGGGAACGGCGCACCTCGCCCCGATTGAGCGAGGTGGCCGCGACGCGCACCACCGCTTCCGAAGGCGCGGGCGTGGGCGATTCCACTTCGCGGATCACCAGCCGCCCGGAAACGGCAGGATCCACGACGACCGCGTGGTTCGTGTTCATTCCTTCTCTCCTCACTGGTTTGAAG
>CAZLRO010000098.1:0-12260 GCA_964561865.1 uncultured Rhodothermaceae bacterium
CGGTTCGAGCAGAACTTCCCCGGTCACATTCCGGTTGCCGAAGTGCTGCTGCGCCGGGTGTTGCAGACCGAGACGACGTTTGCCTTTGAGGGCATCGGGTTCACTGTGCAGGGCTATGCGCAGTCGAACGACGGGCAGGAGCATGTGCTGGAGGTGGCAATATGCATTGATGGTGCCCTCGTGGAGACCACGCACTTGCCCACCAGCCAGACGCACCGCAAGTTCATCCCGTTCTGGCGCTACGAACTGCCCGACGGCCCCCACACGGTGCGGCTCCAGGTGCAGCACCCATCCGAGGCTGCGCATGTGTGGCTGGAGCGGGCCATCGTCTATGGATCTACCCGGTGAGACGAGGTGTGGGAGGAAGCAGCAGCCCCCGTTCAACCCCCGTTCAACAGTTTTCCCCGGTTGCTCCAGGTCCGGGCCTGATGCTCCTGTGCGATTAACGGAACGGCCTGCTTTTAATTCTGGCGGCGTGCTGATATCTTGCATCCGTCTGCCCCACCAACCCCTCTTCGGAGGCAAGAGGACTATGAAACGGTGCATGTTGCTTTTCGTCCTGTGTGGCCTGCTGCCTGTGCGGGCACTGGCCCAATACACCCCCACGCCGGAGAACCTGGCCGCACGCCAGTGGTTCGACGACGCCCAGTTCGGCCTGTTCATCCACTGGGGCGTCTATAGTGTGCTGGGCAACGGGGAGTGGGTGATGAACAACGAGAAAATCCCGATCTCGGACTACGAGAAGCTCCCATCGGCCTTCAACCCGGTGAAGTTTGACGCTGCCGCATGGGTAGCGATGGCGAAAGCTGCCGGGATGAAGTACATCACCATCACCAGCAAGCACCACGACGGGTTCGCCATGTACGACTCGAAGGTGTCGGACTGGGACATCGTGGAGCGCTCGCCCTACGGCAAGGATGTGCTGGCGATGCTGGCTGAGGAATGTCGCAAGCAGGGGATCAAGCTCTTCTTTTACCATTCGCAACTGGATTGGCATCATCCGGACTACTTCCCGCGTGGCTTCACCGGCGTCGGCTACACCGGGCGGCCCGAAGCCGGGGACTTCAACCGCTACATCGACTACATGAACGCCCAGCTCACCGAGTTGCTGACCAACTATGGCGAGATCGGCGGCATCTGGTTTGACGGGATGTGGGACCAGTACGACGCAAACTGGCGACTGGAGGAGACCTATGCGCTCATCCACCGCCTCCAGCCGCAGGCCCTCATCGGCTCGAACCACCACCGCCTGCCGTATCCGGGTGAGGACTTCCAGATGTTCGAGCGCGACCTGCCGGGGCACAACACCGCCGGTTTCAACACCACCGAGATCGGGCACCTGCCGCTGGAGATGTGCGAGACGATGAACGGGGCCTGGGGCTTCAACATCCACGACCGCAACTACAAGTCCACGCGCGAGCTGGTGCAGTTGCTGGTCAAGGCCGCCGGGTACAACGCCAACCTGCTGCTGAACGTGGGGCCGATGGCGAGCGGTGAGATTCAGCCGGAGTTCCGGGACCGCCTACTGGAGATGGGGCAGTGGCTCGGCCAGTACGGCGAGGCGATCTATGGTGCGAAGGGTGGGCCGGTCTCGCCCCGTGCCTGGGGCGTGACCACACAGAAGGGCAACACCGTGTACGTCCATATCCTGAACTGGCCGGAGACCGACGCCCTCTGGCTGCCGCTCACCGCCCGCGTGCAAGGTGCCACCGCGATGAAAGACGGCAGCCGTGTGACATTCGTGCAGGATGCCCGGGGCGTGTTGCTCCACCCGGTAGCCGCCGCTGCCCGCGACGCCTACGACACCATCATTGCCTTGCAACTGCGGCCGTAGGGGCTTGTACGTTGCCGCTGAGATCAGGAGCGCTGCCGGTATTGCTCGATTATGGCATCAACTGCAGCAGTCGCGATCATTTTGGGCCTGCACCAACAGGAGGTTGCCGAGACATGCCAGCGCTTCCGCCTTTTCTTCAATCAGGGTCACCTCTCTGTCAAGCAACCGGATGGTAGGTTTTTTGGTTGTGCCGAGAATGCTGCACAAAAGACGTCTGGGGCTAAAACATTCATGTTCTGAGTGAAAATCTCACTTTGGTGAGAATGAACTTACGGTATCATTTCTTGAGGCTCCCGGTACAGCCCGATGTTCGAGATGGTGGGGCAGGCGCGGGCGTCGCGGAGGGTGAGGCGGAGGCGGCTTGTGGTGACGGGTGCCCCGCGCAGCAGCCGCTTGTGGCCGATGGTAGTGCCCTCGCCGACGGGCTGCCAGCGTCCGTCCACCCAGGCCTCGACGGCGAAGGCCCGCACGCGCTGGCCGAGGGCGATGTGTTCCTGGAGTAGTACCACGTTGAAGGTGGCAGGCTGCGGCAGGTCGAGCGTGAGCGTGGCGCTGGTGATGCCGTCCGGGGCGGCCCAGTAGGTGGTCGGGTCTGCGTCGGTGGTGTGGCTGGCCCGGAACGCCCGTCCGCGCTGGCTGGAAGCTGTCACACGGGCACCGGCGGCGAGGTTGACAGCGAAGGTGGCGTCGAGCACCTGGCGGAGTTCGCGCAGCCGCCGGGCATCGGTAGCCGGGATCAGGCCCTGGTCGTTGGGCGGGACGTTCAGCAGCAGGTTGCAGTTGCGGCCCACCGACTGGTAGTACAGGTCCACCAGTTGCGGGAGCGTCTTCACCAGCGTGTCCTCGGCGGCGCGCCAGTACCAGCCGGGGCGGATAGACACGTCGCATTCGGGGGGCACCCAGTGCGTGCCGTCTTCGTGGCCCTCAGTCAGTTCGCGGTAGTCCGGCGTGCCGGGGTAGAAGCGGTCGCGTTGCAGCATACTCCAGCTCGTCAGGCCCGCTTCGCCGCGTTCGTTGCCCACCCAGCGCACTTCCGGTCCGGCGTCGCTGAAGATGACGGCGTCCGGCTGGTGCTGGCGCACGGTGGCGATGAAGCCGGGCCAGTCGTACACCTGGCGCTTGCCGTTCGGCCCCTCGCCGTTGGCACCGTCGAACCACACCTCGAAGATCGGGCCGTAGGCCGAGAGGACTTCGGAGAGCTGGTTTTTGAACACCGTATTGTAGGCCTCCGAGCCGTAGTCGGGGTGGTTGCGGTCCCAGGGCGAGAGGTAGACGCCGAACTTCAGCCCGGCGGCACGGCAGGCGTCGGACAGCTCGCGCAGCACGTCGCCCTGGCCGTTGCACCAGGGGCTGCGGGCTACGTCGTGGTTGGTGTAGCGGGAGGGCCAGAGGCAGAAGCCGTCGTGGTGTTTGGCCGTGAGGATCACCCCGGTCATGCCCGCGTCCTTGAACGTCTGCACCCACTGCCGGGCGTCGAAGGCGGCGGGGTTAAACCGCTCCGGTGTCTCCTGTCCGTCGCCCCACTCCACGCCGGTGAACGTATTCATGTTGAAGTGGACGAAGGCGTAGTACGCCAGCCCATGCCACGCCACCTGCTGCGGACTGGGCACGGGTGGCACCGGGGCCGGGGGCGCAGCCGAACGGCAACCGGCCAGGATCAGCAGGCTGAGACAGCGGAGGAGACGGCGGTTCATGTTCAAGGGGTTGTGGTCCAGAGATGGAACGCGAGCAGGCCCGTCAGGCCGAGCAGCAGCAGACCCGCGACGATGAAGTCCCCGGTCCGCTCCGGCGAGACCCGCGCCATCCCTTTCAGTCCCGCCCGGGGGAAGAGGAAGTAGACGAACGCCTTGAGCACCTGTGCCCACCCGAAGAGGGTCAGGGCCACCGGTAGCCCTGTCCACACCGGATGAAAGGCCACGATGATCGCACCGAAGCTGAGGCTGAGGAACGCCACCACAAATACGCCCGCCTCGCCTTTCTCGCGCAGCCAGGTGAAGAAGGCCACCCAGGTCTTCGGGGCGAGGAGGTGGGAAAGACCCACCATCCCCAGCTGGATCACGGCGAAGATTTCGGTGGCCCGTTCCATGTGCCTCAACCTTGCACGTTCATCACATGCAGCGGACGGGGCTGCATCCAGGCACCGCGCGTGAAGTCAGGGAAGTCCACGGGCATCGAGCGGTTGGCGACGGATTGCTCGGAGAGCGGGGTGACGACGCTCCAGGTGAGGCCGTCGTAGAGGTCCATGTCCAGCGGCTCGCCGGCGCGCAGGGCGCGGATGAGGCGGTAGTCTTCGAGGAAGTCCATCCCGCCGTGGCCGGGCAGGTTCTGCATCTTCGGCTCCATCTCCTTCCAGAGCGGATGCAGGTACGCCTCCCAGTCCGCCACGTTGTCCCACTGGTGGGGTTTCGAGCGGCCTTCGATGTGGACGCGGTCGGGGTATTTCTCGAACAGCCCGTTCGTGCCCTGGACGATGTGGATGCGGCTGTAGGGGCGCGGCAGGTTCGTGTCGTGGTAGAGCGTGACCACCTTGCCACGGGCGGTGCGGAGCAGGCTCACGTTCACGTCGCCGAGGGCGTAGCGCTGCGTGGCGCGGGGGTCGTCGGTCCCGAACTGCGCAGCGGCATATGCATTCAGCCCCATCGACGGGCTGCTCATCGAGACGAGGTAGGCGAAGCGGTCGCCCCGGTTCACGTCCATGCACTGTGCCACCGGGCCGAGGCCGTGCGTGGGGTAGAGGTTGGCGTTACGCCGGAGGGAATGCGCCAGCCGCCACAGCCCCTCGCCCTCGCTGCTGAACTTGATGGCCCGCAGGTCGTGCAGGTAGCCGCATTCGCCGTGCAGCACCTCGCCGAGCAATCCTTGCTTCACAAGGTTGAGGCAGATCATCTCCTCGCGGTCGTAGCAGCAGTTCTCCAGCATCATGCAATGGCGCTGGTGCCGCTCGGCCACCTCCACCAACTGCCAGCATTCCTCCAGCGTCGTGGCGAGCGGCACCTCGATGGCGGCGTGCTTGCCCTTCTCCATCGCCTCCACCGCAATGGGGACGTGCCATTCCCAGGGTGTCACGTTGAAGACCAGGTCCAGGTCGTCGCGGTCGCACATCCGCCGGAAGTCATACGGCCCCCGGTCGTAGCCTTCGGGCCGGGGCTGGCCCTTGTCTACCACCATCTGCTGGGCCTTCGCCACCTTCTCCGGTACGATGTCGCAGATGGCGCGGAGTTCGACACCCTCGATGTTGAGCAGGTTCTGGAGGTGGACCATCCCCATCCCCCCGACGCCCACAAAGCCGATGCGCACCACCTCGAGGGGCGGCACGCGGAAGTCGAGGAGCGGGGTATCGGCTCGGGCGGCACGGACCGCTTCGGGAACGGCGGCGGACAGGGCCACGCCCATGCTCGTGGCAGTGCCGAGCCGCAGGAAGTCGCGGCGGTTGATCGGGTTCATGGCGGTCAGGGTTGGGGTTCAAAACGGGCACGGGCCTCCTCCAGTCCCCCCATATTCTCCACATGGGTGTAGCCCATCGCGTGCAGCGTCTGCCGGGCGAGTTCGGCGCGGCGGCCACTGGCGCAGTACAGGGCGATGGGCGCGCCCTTGTCTGCTACCACTGCCGCAATGTGCTCGCCGATCTGCTCGTGAGAAATCAGCACGGCCCCGTCGAGGTGGTCGGCGTCGTACTCCGCCTGCGTCCGTACATCGATGATCACAGGGCGCTCGGCAGCCGGGGCTACGGCCGCTGGCGTGGGAGACGCCGGTGGAGGGTCGGGGGTCGTGCAGGCGGACAGGGCCAGCAACAGCCCCGGAAGCAAGAGACGCATGGCGTTCACAGGAAGGTCGATGCCCCAACGATAACACGGGGCACCGCGCCATGCAAGAGGCCTGTCGCCGTTCGACAGGTTATATTGCGAACCGTCTCTGTTTTTCCCCTGTGAGGTTCATGGAAGACCGGTTTCAGGAGGTCTTCGGCGCGCCGCCCACGTGGCGGCTGCGTGCCCCGGCCCGGATCAACATCCTCGGCGAGCACATCGACTATGTGGACTACCTGCCCACGGCAGCGCTTACCTTCGGCAGCCAGGAGCAGGCCATGACGATGGCTGTGCGCCCCAACGGCACCCGGCAGGTTCGGGGCCATACCACCGACGCCCGGTTCCCGCCAGCCACCTTTGCCCTGCATCCCGACCTGCCGGGTATGGACTGGCTCCGGTTCCTCGAAGCCGAACCCCCGCCCGCGCCCCACTGGATCAACTATGTGCAAGGGGCGGTGTACCGGGCACAGGCCCGCCTGGACGTAGCGCAAGGGTTCGACTTCCTGGTCGATTCGCAGATTCCGGCGGCGAGCGGGGCTTCCTCTTCCTCGGCCCTTACAGTGCTGGCCGGGGCGGCCGTGCGGCTGGTCAACGGCCAGACGGTGACGCTGAAGCCGCTGGCGCGGGCCTCTGCCGAGGCCGAATGGTACGTGGGCACGCGGGGCGGGGCGATGGACCACCTGACGATCTGTCTCGCCCGCCCGCACCAGGGCCTGCACCTCGACTTCGCCGCCGACACTGCAACGCGCCTGGCCCTACCCCCGGCCTGCTGGCTCACCGCTTTCACCCACCCCGCCCACAAGGGCGACGCCGTCCAGCGGGCCTACAATGCGCGCGTCACGGCCACCCGCCTGTTCATCCCGGCTCTGTTGGACCACTTTTTCCAACAGGAACCGGCCCGGCACCAGGCCTGGCAAGAGGGACTGGAACGGTGGCGGCAGGGTGACGGGGAAGCCTTGTCCACACTGGCGGAGACGCTGGCCGTGGGGCTTCCACCCGAACGAACTGCCGCGACGGTGCAGCCGCGGCCCGGCGAGGCACAGAACAGCACGGATACCCCCCTCCCCGTCGGCGCGTATGCCGCCCACCACATGGGCGAGGTGCTGCGTGTAGAGACCGCCCGGCGGCTGTTGCAGGCGATGGCCCGCCAGACCCTGCCGGAAGAAGCGGTGCGCCAGGATCTGGGCCGCTTGATGGACGAAAGCCACGCCAGCCTCCGCGACCACTACGGGGTCTCCACCCCCGATGTGGAAACGGCCCGGTCGGTGCTGACGGCACAGCCGGGGGTCTACGGTGCCCGGCTGATGGGGGCAGGCTTTGGCGGGAACGTGATGGCATTGGTCCATCCCGACGCCATCATGTCCGTTATTGAAAATCTAAAAAAACAGTATTATGAACCCCAAGGTCGGGATGGGCTGGCAGAAGGAGCGATCCGCGTCTCCACGCCGGGAGCAGGGCTGACGTGGAGGTGAAGTCCACCGCATGTGCTCACCGCAGCGCCTCCTCCAGTGCCGTCGCCACATCCGTGCGGGTGTCGCGGTACTTGACGATCACGGGGGCGTAGAGGGCCAGTCCGTGCGCCTGCCCGAAGTCGGAGGCCACCGCCCGGCTGCCGGGCACCACTACCGCGCCCGAGGGAATTTCCAGCGGTGTCTCCGCCGTCCGACCCAGCACCCGCTCATGAACGAGGTCGTACACCCGCGTGGCGGCGGTGAGGATCACCCCGGGTGCCAGGACCGCCCCTTCCCGGAGCAGGCAGCCTTCGTACACCCCGCAGCCACCGCCCACGAACACATCGTCTTCCACGATCACCGGGCGTGCCCCGACGGGTTCGAGCACGCCGCCGATCTGGGCCGCCGCCGAGAGGTGGACGCGCCGCCCGATCTGGGCGCAACTGCCCACGAGGGCGTGGGAATCCACCATCGTCCCGGCATCCACATAGGCCCCCACGTTGATGTACATCGGTGGCATGCACACCACCCCGGCGGCCACGTATGCGCCGCTGCGGATGGTAGAGCCGCCTGGCACGACGCGCACACCGTCGGCCAGCGTCAGTGGCTTCGTCGGGTAGGTGTGCTTGTCGAAGAAAGTGAACGGCGGGATAGAATGGTCGGTCATCTGGCCCAGCCGAAAGCCAAGGAGGATGCCCTGCTTGACCCAGCCGTGCGTCTCCCAGGTGCCGTCGGCACGACGGGAAGCAGCCCGTACCTGCCCGGCGTTGAGGGCGTCGAGCAGCTCGGCAAACACGGCCGGAGCCTCCGGATGGTCGGCGGTCACGGCGGCGAGCCGCACCCGCAAGGCTTCAGGGTCGAACGACATCATCATCGATGCAGACGTGCAACAGGTCGGAAACCCGCAGGCTTCGCGCGTGCTGCGTTGGAAAGGGGGACAGGGGAAGATAGGAACACAGCGCAAAACATCCGCCCGTGTGGGCACTGCCGTGGCGGTGGCGCTTTGCTGATCAAATTATCGTCAAATTGACTATAATTCAAAATTGGAAGCTGACGAAGCCGCTCTGGGAAGGTTCAGGCGCGGATGAAGTCGGCCACCTCCGGCACTGCCCGCAGACGGGCCAGGTCTGCCTCGGTGGGTCGCACCGGACGGTCCCGCTGGCAGTCGACGAGGCAGAGGAAGCCGAAGACCGCCTCCGTATCGGCCCGGAACTGGTGCCAGGTGTCGGGGGGAACGTACACGAGGTCGAACGCCGACACGGGAAACACCTGGGTGTCGATGAGCACCCGCCCGTGTCCCTGCAGGACCAGCACGGCGTGGACGTGCCGGTGCTGTTCGAGCGAGGACCAGCCGCCGGGGGCGAGTTCGAAGTAGCGCAGCTCGCCCGGCAGTCCCTCGTCGGCTCCAAAGAGCCGTTGCCGGGTGATGGCCTGGAACACCTCGCCCGCTGGCTTGTATTCCTGCACCGCCACGCCCTCCCACCGGAACCCTGACTCCACAGGCTGAAAACGGCGGATCATACGATTTCGGATTGGGGATGTTTTCCAAGCCTTCCAAGTACCAAGCACTGCGTACCAACCCAGTACCAGACACCTTGCGTTTTGTTCGTAGTACGGATAGATTGCAAGAGAACAACCTGAGGATTCCCGGCGGTATGGCGCGACCTCGAAAACAGCCAAACACAGGCGAGGAGGCTCCGAAGGCACGCGAGGAGACGCCCCTGATGCGGCAGTATTACAAGATCAAGGAGCGGCACCAGAACGCCATCCTGCTTTTCCGCATGGGCGATTTCTTCGAGACGTTCGAGGACGACGCACTCACGGTGAGCCAGGTGCTGGGCATCACCCTGACGAAGCGGGCCAACGGTGGGGCGGCGGAAGTACCGCTGGCCGGGTTCCCGCACCATGCGTTGGACACCTACCTCCCCCGGCTCGTGCAGGCGGGGCACCGGGTGGCGATCTGTGAACAGCTCGAAGACCCCAAGTACGCCCGCAAGATCGTCAAGCGGGATGTGATCGAGGTCGTCACGCCGGGCGTCTCCTTCCACGACCAGCTCCTCAACCCCCGGCAGGCCCATTACCTCGCCGCCGTGCATTTCCCCACCGAACGGGCTTCGCAGGAGATGGTAGGGTTCGCCTTTCTGGATGCCTCCACCGGGGAGTTCAGCACGACCGAGTTGCCCCTGGCCCGGCTGGAAGAGGTGATCCAGACGGTCGGCCCGGCGGAAGTGCTCGTGGAAAAAGGCCAGCGGGGGGCGCTCCAGGCTGCCCTCCGCGACCTGCGCTGCACCGTCACACCCCAGGAGGATTGGGTCTTCCGCTTCGACTTCGCCTACGAGACGCTGCTGCGGCATTTCAAGACGCATTCGCTTAAGGGGTTCGGGGTGGAGGACTTGCCGCTGGGCCTTACCGCCGCCGGGGCAGCGCTCTACTACCTGGGGGAGACGCAGAAAGGCCGTCTGCCGCACATCCGGCGCATGACCCGCTATGCCAGCGACGAGTACATGGTGCTGGACCCGCAGACGAAGCGCAACCTCGAACTGGTGGCCTCGATGCAGGGCGGTGGTAAGGAAGGCACCCTCATCGATATCCTCGACCAGACCCTCACCCCGATGGGGGCACGGTTGCTGCGCAAGTGGCTGGTGCGTCCGTTGCGGCACGTCGAGAACATCCACAAGCGGCTCGATGCTGTCGAGGCGCTGTTTCGCAGCCGGCGGCTCCGGGAGGCCCTGCGGCAGGAGCTAGCCCAGGTGGGCGACCTCGAACGGCTCGCTGGCAAGGTCTGTACCGGGCGGGCCTTGCCCCGGGACTTGCAGCACCTGCGGCTCACCCTCCAGCAGGTGCCCGTACTCAAGACGCTGCTGGCCGATGAACCCTGCGAGACCCTGCGCAAGCTCGCCACCGCGCTGACCCTGTGTACCGACACGCTCGAACGCATCGCCCGGGCGCTCGTGGACGACCCGCCCGCCACACTGGCCGACGGCGGGGTAATCCGTCCCGGCTACCACGCAGAACTCGACGAGCTGCGCACCCTGGCCCGCACCGGCAAGGACTGGGTGGCGCGGATGCAGGAGGCCGAGCGGCAACGCACCGGCATCTCCTCGCTCAAGGTCGGGTTCAACGGCGTCTTCGGCTACTACATCGAGGTCACCAACGCCCACCGCAACCGCATCCCGGACGACTACATCCGCAAGCAGACCCTTGTCAATGCCGAGCGGTATATCACCCCGGCGCTGAAGGAGTACGAAGAGAAAATCCTGAGTGCCGAGGAGAAGATCAGTAGCCTCGAAGCCGACCTGTTCAACACGCTGCGCCTGGCCGTGGCCGAAGACACCGCAGCGTTCCAACTCAACGCCTCGTTGCTGGCGATGCTGGATGTGTTCTGCGCGCTGGCCGAGGTGGCCGAGCGCAACGGGTACACCCGTCCGGAGGTCCACGACGGGTTGGACCTCGTCCTCGAAGAGGCCCGGCATCCGGTGGTGGAACGTGCCCTGCCTGCCGGCGAGCCGTTCATCCCCAACAGCATCCGTCTCGACCCGCAGGCCGAGCAGATCCTGGTGATCACCGGGCCGAACATGGCGGGCAAGAGCGTGATCCTGCGACAGACGGGCCTGATCGTGCTGCTGGCACAGGTGGGTGCGTTCGTCCCGGCCCGGCATGCACGGGTGGGCATCGTGGACCGCATCTTCACCCGCGTGGGGGCTTCCGACAACCTGGCGGCGGGGGAGAGCACCTTCCTCGTGGAGATGAACGAGACGGCGAACATCCTCAACAACGCCACGCCGCGTGCGCTCATCCTGCTCGACGAGGTTGGGCGCGGCACCTCCACCTTCGACGGCCTGAGCATCGCCTGGGCGCTCGTCGAGTACCTGCACGAACACCCGCCGGTGGCGGCCCGGACGCTCTTCGCCACGCACTACCACGAACTGAATGAACTGGCCGCCCGCTACGAACGCATCCGCAACTACCGGGTGCAGGTGCAGGAACACGAAGGCCGGGTGATCTTTCTGCGCACGCTCGTGCCCGGCGGGGCCGACCATTCCTACGGCATCGAGGTGGCCCGGATGGCGGGGCTGCCGGAGCCGGTCATCCACCGCGCCCGCGACATCCTCCACCACCTCGAAAGCCAGCACCTCGTCATCGAGGGGGCGCCCGATCCGGTGCCGGGCGATGGCCTGCCGCTGCCCGCCCCGGCTCCTGCCAGAGGGCCACGACCAGCTCCACCGGCGTATCAGATGCCCCTCTTCACTCCGGAACCCGATCCGGTGCTGGCACGGCTTCGAGAACACCTTGAACGTCTCGACCCCAACCGCCTCACCCCCATCGAGGCACTGCTCGCCCTGGCAGAACTGAAGCGGCTGGCCGGGTAGCAGCGTTGTCCGAATCCTGGCAAGCGGGGAACGAAACAGCACGCCCGGCATTCATCCGCCGACATTTTTTGATCCATTCCAACCTGCATCCTGATGAAACACCTGCTCCTCATGGGCCTTCTGCTGGCCTCGATGATTTCTGCGGCACAGGCCCAGTCCTGGAACGGCACCCTCAGCCCGTCCGACCAGACCCGCGACGGCGGCCAGTACATGGACGTGTACAAGTTCAAGGTCGGCGTCCAGGGCAACCAGGCCCAGAAGTTCACCATCCGCCTGGCCGACCTGTCCGACGACGACACCCTCGACACGTTTCTGATCGTGGAGTCGCCCAGCGGGGAACGGGTGGAGAACGACGACTTCGACGGGGACCAGACGGTGTCGCAGGTTGAACTGATTGCCACGGAGCCGGGGGACTGGCGGGTGCTGGCCTCCAGCTATGAACAAGGGCAGACAGGGGCCTACGAGGTGGTGGTCACACCAGGGCCGGTGGGGACGGTGCGCACCATCGAAGGCCGCCTCGACGGTCGGGACCAGATCTCGCTCAAGGGCGAGTACTTCGACACCCACAGCCTCGAAGCGGCAGTCGGCACGCAGTTCATGCTCGAACTCGTGTCGCTGGGGTTCGACGGCTACCTGGCACTGAAGGCCCCGTCCGGTCAGTTCTGGCGCAACGATGACGAAGGTGGCTCCACCACGCTCTCCCGCATTGGCCCGATCGAAGGCGAGGCTGGGGCATGGACGGCTTACGTCACCAGCGCCAGTGCCGAGGAGGTAGGGGCCTACGACCTGCGCATCATCACGT
>CAZLRO010000099.1:0-12219 GCA_964561865.1 uncultured Rhodothermaceae bacterium
GGTGAGCGAAGGGATGCTGGCGAAGTTCGGCCCGAAGCGCATTCTCGACACCCCCATCAGCGAGAACGGGTTTGCGGGCCTGGGCATCGGGGCCGCGCTGAAGGGTCTGCGCCCCATCGTCGAGTTCATGACTTTCAACTTCTCGTTCGTCGCCATCGACCAGATCATCAACAACGCGGCCAAGATTCGGTACATGTCCGGCGGGCAGTTCCGGATTCCTATCGTCTTCCGCGGGCCGAACGGGGCCGCCGGGCAGTTGGGGGCCACACACAACACCTCCACCGAGTCGATCTATGCCACCTTCCCCGGTCTGAAGGTGGTGGCCCCCTCGAATCCGGACGACGCGAAGGGCCTGCTCAAGTCCGCCATCCGCGACGACGACCCGGTCGTGTTCCTCGAAAGCGAAGTGATGTACGGGCTGAAAGGGGAGGTCTCGGAGGCACCAGACTACCTGATCCCCCTCGGCAAGGCCCGGATCGCCCGTGAGGGTAACGACATCACCCTGGTGGCCCACAGCAAAAGCTACTGGATCGCCCTGCGCGTAGCGGAACGGCTGGCGCAGGAAGGCATCCACGCCGAGGTGATCGACCCGCGCACCATCCGCCCGCTCGACATCGACACCATCATCACGTCTATCAAAAAGACCAACCGGTGCGTGATCATCGACGAGTGCAGCCCGTTTGCCAGCATCTCGTCGGAGATCACCTACCAGCTTCAGGAACGGGCGTTCGACTACCTGGATGCGCCGATCCTCCGGGTCACCGCGAAGGACGTTCCCGCCCCCTTCGCCAAGAACCTGATGGAATATTACATGCCGCAGGAAGAGGACGCCTACCAGGCCTGCAAGAAAGTGTTGTATGCCCGGTGACGGGCCGTTTTCCCGATCAAGGACTGTTGGGTTTCGGGGACCGACGCGCCCCGAAGTCCGGTACCCAAGCCCCAGTATCCCATGGCTATCGCGATTGAAATGCCCAAGATGAGCGACACCATGCAGGAGGGTGTGCTCGTGGCCTGGCTCAAGGAAGAAGGCAGCCCGGTGGCCCCTGGCGACATCATCGCCCAGGTAGAGACCGACAAGGCCACCATGGACCTCGAAGCCTACGACAAGGGGGTCCTGCTCCGGAAAGTGGCACAGGAAGGCGAGGCGGTGCCCATCGGGGCGTTGATCGCGGTGCTGGGCAAGGCTGGGGAAGACATCGCCGGCGTGCTGGCGAAATACGGCAAGGGAAGTGGGGATGGCAGTGCCGCTGCCCCGGCGACGGCCTCGGCAGAGACCGCCGCCCCCGTCGTGAAACCCGTGCCAGCGGCACCGGGCGAGGACCGGGTGAAGTCTTCGCCCCTGGCCCGCCGATTGGCGCAGGAGCACGGGTTGAGCCTGGCCGCCATCCAGGGCAGTGGTCCGGAGGGACGGATTGTCAAGCGCGACATCGAGGCGGCCCTCACGGGCACAGGGAATGCCCCGGCCCCGGTGGTGGTCCCTGCCCTGCCGACGCCGGTGCCCGTACCAACCGCCCCGGTGCCCCCCCCTGCCCCAGCGGCATCAGGTATGGCGGCACCCTCCGGAGCGGCCCCCTACGAGGCCATCCGCCTGAGCCAGATGCGGAAAGCCATTGCCCGCCGCCTCTCCGAAAGCAAGTTCACTGCCCCGCATTTCTACCTGACGGTGGACGTGGCAATGGAGCAGGCAGTCGCCTTCCGCCAGCAGCTCAACGAACTCGCCGCCACCCAGGGCCGGGCGAAGGTCTCGTTCAACGACTTCATCACCAAGGCATGTGCCCTGGCGCTGCGGCAGCATCCCTGGGTGAATGCCTCGTGGATGGAGAAAGAAGGCGAGATCCACAAACACCACGAAGTGCATGTGGCTGTGGCCGTCGCCATCGAGGATGGGCTGATCACGCCGGTCATTCGCCATGCCGACCGGAAAGGGCTGGCCCAGATCGCCGAGGAGACGCAGCACCTGGCCGAGCGCGCCCGCAACAAGCAACTCCAGCCGGAGGACTACACGGGTTCGACCTTCACGACGAGCAACCTCGGCATGTTCGGCATTGAGGAGTTTACAGCCATCATCAACCCGCCGAACGCCTGTATCCTCGCCATCGGGGCCATCCGGGATGTACCGGTCGTTCAGGATGGGGCTGTCGTGCCCGGCAAGCGCATGAAGCTCACGCTCTCCTGCGACCACCGCATCGTGGACGGGGCCACCGGCGCACAGTTCCTCGGCACCGTGCGGCAGTACCTCGAACATCCGCTCAACCTGATGCTCTAGCACAGGGGCCGCCGGATGATGGGTCGCATCTCGGTGAGGCCGCACGATGGATCCTGCACCCTGATCCTCGTTCCTGCTCGGCAGCTCGTTTCCCTGCCGCTATGCCTGCCATCGCCCACCTCTCCGACCTGCATTTTGGCAAAATTGCACATCCGGACATCGTGTCGGCGCTCGTCGAAGAAGTGAACGCGCTCGGCGTAGATCTGGTAGCCGTCAGCGGCGACCTGACGCAGCGGGCACGGCGGCACCAGTTCGAGGCGGCAGCACAGATGTTGCAGGCGTTCGACGCCCCAAGCCTGGTGGTACCCGGCAACCACGACGTCTATGCCTGGTGGTACCCCGTCCACCGTCTGGCAGACCCGCTGCGGCGCTACCGACGGTACATCACCAAAGACCTGCTTCCAGCGTTTGAAACACCGGGGATGTCGGTCCTCGGTCTTAACTCGGCCTACGGATCTACCGTTAAAGGAGGTCGAATCGGCCCCCAAGCGCGGCAACAGGTGGGTTCTTTCTTCACGGCACAGGCAACGGACACGTTCAAGGTGCTGGTGGTCCATCACCACCTGACGCGCCTCCCGGCGCTGGGGCCGCACGATGTAGCCCGCCATGCGGACAAGACGCTGGAGGCGGCGCGGGAGGCCGGCGTCCACCTGCTCCTGTGCGGCCACCTGCATATCTCGCACATCGAGGTACTCGAAGGGGAGCCGGAACAACCTCCGCTCGTGATTGCCAGTGCCGGGACGAGCACCAGCAGCCGGGGACGCAAGCAGCACCGCCAAGCCAATTTCTACAACCACATCCGCATCGCGGACGACCACTTCACCATCGAGGAACGGCGCTACGACCCGGCCCGCCGCCAGTTCGACATCGTCGCAACGACCCGGTTTGCACGGTGAGGTAGTACGAAACGCCCCGACAGCCTATCGGCATCATCATAATTATCGTCAATTTGACTATATTTCTGTTTATTCCTGGAACTGGCTGTGCATCAACACGATGGGGCTTGTGTGGGCTGCATGGCCTGCCTGCAAACAAAAACCCCCGACCTCGGATGAGGCCGGGGGTTTGGCTTTCAAGCCGGTCGGCTTACTTGATCAGGATCATCTTGCCGGTGGCGCTCCAGGTGTTCTGCACACCCTTGGCGATCACGCGGTAGAGATAGGTGCCCGAAGCCAGGTCCGAGGCGCTCACCTGGACCGTGCGCTTGGCACCGGCCTGGATCGTCTGGGCCGGGACGTTCAGCACGTTGCGACCGAGCATGTCCACGACATACACCGACACTTCTGCCGTCTCGGGCAGGTCGAAGGTGATGCTGGTGGACGGGTTGAACGGGTTCGGGTAGTTGCCGTTGAGCGAGAACGTCGTCGGCAGTTCCTCGATCACCTCGGTCGTCTCCTCCTCGGTAGCCGTGACGATCATGCCCAGGCGGACGTTGCCGGCCTGGTCGACGACCATCACGTTGGCGCCACGGGTCGCTTCACGGCCGAAGGGCGGCACGAGGAAGCCGGTGGCGATGGCGAGGACTGGCTGGCCTTCGAGGCCGCTCAGGTCCACCTTCGTCGCCAGGGCTTGCGTGGTCGTACCGGTCGGGAGGAACTCCAGCGTGTAGGTTGCCGCGTCCACCGTCAGGTAGTCTGCTGCCGTTTCGGTGAAGGAGACGTTCTCCAGGATGATCGGGCCGTTGCCCGAGCTGCCCTGGAAGAGGCGGATGTCCACCGCCGGGGCGTCGGCGATGCCGTGCATGATCAGCACGTCCACGCCCGTCGGGTCACTGCCTGCGCTGCGGACTTCGCCCACGAGGACATCGGCCCCACCCGCACCATCATCGACGGCGACGGCAGCGTAGGTCTTGCCGGCTTCCAGTTCGACGGTGCCGCTGAAGACGGCTTCGGCGGAGCTGGTGCTGCTCGACGGTGCGATGTCTACGTTGAACGGCGCTACGGTGCCGAAGCCCTTGCTCACCACGTCGAGGGCGATCAGGCCCGTCGCCGTGCGGTAGGCGAAGTTGTCCAGCGCCAGCACATCGTCCACGTATACGTCCACTGCGCCGTAGGCCGTGTCACCCGCGTTGTGGATGACCTGGAGGTTGGCGAAGTTGGAGGCAGGCGGCGGCGGCGGCGGGGCGGGCGGCGGCGTGAAGCTGAACCGGGCACCTTCGGCCGTGAGGCCACCCTGGGTGTCGGTCACACGCACCAGCGGGCTGACGCCGGGCACCGTGTTGAAGTTGGAGTACGTACCCCCCTGAATGACCGGGTCGTTCTGGGTTTCCGTATCCAGGCGGCGATACACCACCAGGTTTGCCACTTCGGCATCCGGGACGGTCAGCCCGTTGCCCAGGAATTCGAGGGCGAACGTCTGGTCCGGGCCGAAGCCGACGGAGGAGGTGATCAGCCAGTAGCCGTCCATGGCGGTGGCCGCGATGTTGTCGTCGGCTGCGCCCGGATCGATGTGGTTCACCTCGATGTCGGCATCGGTGATGGCCGGGTCGTCCGTCTCGAACGTGATGGCAGCACGACGGTACTGGGCCGTGTTGCCGACCGGGAATTCGAGGCGGCCGTTGTCGTTGATGAAGATCTGGGGCGTACCGGCATCGACATGCTTGCGCACGTTGCCGAGCACCCAGCTGGTGGCATCGTCTTCACGGGTGAAGCCCTGGGCCGTGAAGATCGGGCTGGGCAGCACCACATGGTTGTCATTGGTGACGAGCAGGCCGTTCACCAGCACGAGCGACGCATCGATGTCGGCCCCATTGAAGAGCACGAGATCGAAGTCGCCGTCGGCGGGCAGCAGGGTGACCGTCGAGGTGACGGCCGCTTCCTTGCCTGCCGCTTCGCACTGGTCGACGACGAGCGAGCCGATGGTCAGGTCGGCATTGAGTGTGATGTCCTGGTTCGGGCAGCCGTTGAAGGTGAGCGTTGCCAGGGCATCAATCGACCCATTGGCCCCGAAGACGAGGTCGCCACCGAGGATCAGGTCGTCGACATTGGTCATGTCGGCGTTGATCGTGAGCGTGCCTTCCACTTCGAGGGTGTTGCCATCCAGGTCTACATCGCCGTTGGCGGTGAAGTCCTGCACAGCCTTGTCTTCGTGCAGCGTCAGTACGCCGCCGCCGTTGACCTCAACGGAGACGTAGGCATCGACCACATCCGGATCGGGCTCCGTACCCGGCAGCTCGATGCTGCTGGTGCTGAAGTCGCCCTCATCGGTATCGTAGATCACCGTGTAGGGGCCGCCTTCGAGGCTGGTGCCGAGGATGGTGTTGTTCGCCGTGATGGTCTGCACCGTCGAACCTTCGCCCATCGTGAGGGTGTTGCCCCCTGTGTCGAGGTTGCCGGAGACGATATCGACGAGGGTCGTGACCGTCAGGTCGTCAGCCAGGACCACATCACCTTCGGTCGTGCCATTCGGGTCATCCGTCGTGGCCGCCGGGTCGATCTGGAGGTTGACCACTTCGGCGGGCAGTTCGGTGCTGGTCGTGCCCGGCTCCCAGTACCATACGCTGGCAGTGCCGGCGAAGACCGGTGCGTTGGCAATCGTGCCGGTCTCGGTCTCCTTCACGATGAAGATGCCATCGGAGAAGGTGACAAGCGCGTCACCGTCGGCGAATAAGAGGCTGGCCTCATCATCGCCGGAACCGAAGTGGAAGTAGTGCTCGACGGTGAACGACGTGCTGTTGAAGGTGACATCATTCTGGATCCACAGCGCCGGGATCGTCAGGTCGTCGGCGTTGAAGTCCTGGGCCGCGCCGGCATCGAAGACCAGCATGCCCCAACAGCCGAGAACGGAGTCGCCGTTGCCGTTGAGGGCGCCGAGGTCGCAGTCTGCATCCCAGGCCGAGGTGAGAGCACCCGCCTGGTGGTCGAACGCGGTGCCCGCGCCGGTCAGGACGATGGAGTTGCTGTTGAGCGCCACCGTGCCGGCTTCCATGACGAAAGCCGTCGTCACCGTCACCGCATGGTTGTCGGTGGAGGGTTCGGAGAGCAGGGTGAACGTGTCGTCGGACGTGTTGACCGTCAGGTTCGGCACGGTCGGGTCGGCGGTCATCGTCAGTGTGTTGCTGTCGCTGTTGATGTAGACCAGCCCGGTGCCGAGGTAGTCATCGCCCGAACCGTCGGTCAGGAAGTTCCACACCGAACCGGTGTGCTCGAGCGTGAAGGCGCCGAGGTCGAGGTTCCCGTTGGTGTGTTCGAGCGTCTCGGTCACGTTCAGGTCGTCCAGCATCGTGACGGTGATGCCGCCGCCGTTGATCCGGAAGCGCGGGATCCCCACGCCCTCTTCATCGTTGTCGGTGTCGGTGTCGATGGTGCCGCTGCTGTTGAAGGCGATATAGCCGGTGGTCGCCAGCACGGTCGCATTGTCGGCCACCACGTCGGCACCGCGCATGTGGGCCGTGAGGCCGTCATGGTTGAACGTACCGCCGGTCAGTTCAAACAGCGTCAGGTAGTCAATTGCTGAGGTCAGCTTGACGGTGCCGTTGTTCTGCGTGAACGTGGTGATGTCACCTGGCGTATCCGTGCCGCTGTCGTAGGTCAGGCCCAGGTTGAGCACGCCTTCTTCGCCCTGCGGCGTCGTGGCGAGGTCATCCATGATGAGCGTGCCAATCGAGAGCAGCGCATTCACCGTCACAGTGCCGTCGGTATCGACGGTCATGTTACTGACGGTGCCGGAGTTCGTGCCATCGACCGAGCCGGTGCCGGTGATGAGGAACACGCCGCCAGTGGTGATGTCGCCCGAGACGGTGTGGGTGGCATCGGTGCCGCTAGCGGTGAGGACGAACGTGACCAGGTCCACAATCGCGTCGGCTTCGACCCACAGATTCCCCGTGAACTCCTCGTCTTCGGCCAGCGTGAGCGTGCCGTCGATATGAACGTTCACGTTGTGGGCACCGTCGGTGAACTCGTCGGAGACGGTGAAGTCGCCCGTGCCGTCGTAGGTCAGGTCATAGGGCGTGCCCGAGGGGTTGAAGTCGCAGCCCGGCACGAAGAACGTGCCGTCGGGCAGCGTTCCGGTGATGTGCGGGAAGTCGACCAGGTCGTCCGACAGGTCGAAGCTGAAGCCAGCACAGTCGATGCCGCCGGAGGTGAACTCCAGGTTGCCGGACATCGTCACGTCGCTGCCGAGCGTCACGTTGTCGGCGGGGTCTTCCTGGCGGATTTCCAGGTTGCTGTACAGCCCGGAGCCCTGGAGCATCTGGGTGGCCCCGGCTGCCAGCGGCGCGAAGATGATCTTCGAGGTCTCATCAGCGGTGTAGGTACCGTCGTTGGTCATCACCGAGGTCTGGCCGATGAGGCGGATCAGGTAGCTCTGGAGTGCCAATTGCGCATCGGTGTCGATGGTGAAGTCGCCCAGGGCATCCACCGAGCCGCTCATGAACGTGGCGATGGTGCCGTCGCCGGTGATGAGCACATCCGGGACGGTGAAGTTGGTACCGCCCTGCACGAACTGCGCATCCTCGCCACTGAAGGTGAGCGTGCCGCCACTACCAGCGTTGATGGTGCCCGAAGTACGGGTGAAGTCCCCGTTCACGTCGAGCGTACCGCCGAGCCAGTCGAGCGTCGCGCTGCTTGTGAAGTCGCCCAGCACCGTGATGGTGGCCCCGGCGTTGAGCATCAGCGTACCCGCGTTGTTCTCGTAGTACTCGTTGACGGTGACGGGGGTAGCGGCGTCGTTGGACACCGTACCCGAACCACCTGCCACAAACCAGCCGTCAACCGTGGTAGCCGCGCCTGCGTTGAAGAAGACGCCACCCGAACCGCTGGTGGTCACGTTGCCGTTGATGGTCTCGCCACCAAAGGTGAGCGTGCCACTGGTCACCTTCACATTCGGGTATTCACCCGACGGGGCCGGGATCGTGGAGGTGCCTTCGAACTGCACCGTGCCCGACCCGGAAGCGGACGTGATGTCGCCAGGGGTGCTGTAGGTATCCACGCCCGCGATGGAGAGGGTCCAGCCGTTGACTTCGGTGGTGCCGTTGTTCGTGAAGTCGTCGTTGAGCTGCACGTTGCCATCCAGCTCAAGGGCACCGTCGTTGGTGGCGACATCGCTGAAGCTGGACTCGGCCGTGCTGCCCCCGATGTTCATCGTGCCGTCGAGGGCGTTGGTGAGGCTGACCGTTGCGCCGCCGGTTTCGGTGACGACCCCGGTGGTCATCGTGCCGTCGAGGTTGTTCTCGATGGCCGAAGCGCCGCCACTGGTGAAGGTGATGCCGCTCAGGGTCACCTCACCAGAGCCGTCGTTGATGACGGTGGAGCTGCCGCTGACCGACCAAGCGGTCGTGACGGTGTAGCTGCCGGTGTAGGTAGCCGGGAACGTGAGGTTGACCGTCCCTTCCCCGTTGGGCAGCTCACTGCCCGCATTCACCGTGTCGTCGCCGTCCACTGTGACGGCACGGGTGGCAAAGGCGTAGACCACATCGCCTGCGCTGAAGGACGCATCCGTCCAGCGGGTGATATCGGTGACGCTGTCTCCGACGGTCAGCGGAAGGCTGGTTGAGAACGTCCCGGTGGTGAAGGTGAGGGAGGTGGCCGCGTGGGTGTTGGCCGGGAAGTTACTGGCATTGTTGATGATGCCATCCCCGAACACGATGGTGGCGCCGCTAACGCCCGTGATGGTCACGGTCGCGGCGGCATCCACTTCGAAGCCGTCTTCAGAGAAGAGCAGCTGCGAGCTGCCGGCGTATTCGGTGATGTTGTACGTCATGCTCTTGCCGGTACCCCCATCGAGCAGGATGCCGTCGGAGTCATCTTCGTAGAAGTACTCGCCAGCAGCCGTCGAGATGGTGCAACCGGAAGGAGCGGTGTTGTACGCGAACTCAAACGAACGCCAGGCGGTGGTTGAGGACAACCCGTCGTTGCCGTCGTCACCGTCGGTCGCGTTGAGGTAGCGTGTGCACTGGGCTTGTGCCGTTCCTGCCGTGACCACGAGCAGGAGCAGCGCAAACACCAGGCCGCTCAGGCGTTGTAGCACACTCATATGACTGGTGTTAGGTTTGGGTTACGTTGCGTCTGATGTGGTTACATCAGGAGGAAACTCCTCCGCAGGCCCAGCGTGGTGCGCCTGCGGAGAGGTTCAGCCTCGGTGTAACCCGGGTATGGCAGGGTGGAAGGGAAATGGGAATACAAGCTCCACGAATTTCCCCCGCAACCCCCTATAAAGTCAAGCCCGACACTGCGTCAGTTGCCAGAAATTCACAGGGTTTGTTGCGGTCGGTTCAACTTTTACATGAAGTTGAACGGGGATGGGAGGCCCCGCGCCCTGCAAGAGGGGCCTATCCCCTCCCCCTATTTACACGAAAGCCAGCCGTCATACCCAATAGAGCCGTGTGTTTTTCTGGAGACCGGCTCCTGGCGTCTCGTTACCTGCGGGGCACAGCCTTCCTGTTGGATGGAGTATATTAGCGGGATGATCCCACACCACAGGGTTCTTGCTCTGGTATGACGACGGCAACGGCGCCCGCAGATACGGTCTCCCCGGCCCCTCTGGTTTCGGCTACGGGCCGGCTGGTCTCGCTCGATGCCTTTCGGGGGCTGACCATCGTGGGCATGATTCTGGTCAACAACCCGGGTACGTGGGCGGCGGTGTACCCGCCGCTGTTGCACGCGGCCTGGCATGGCTGGACGCCCACCGACCTCATCTTCCCGTTCTTCCTCTTCATCGTGGGCGTGTCGCTGGTGCTGGCGTATGAGCGGCTGAAGGCAAGGGGGGTGGATCGGGGCCACCTCGTGCAGAAAGCTGCCCGGCGCGCCCTGGTCCTCTTTGGCCTCGGCGTGTTCATGGCGGCCTGGCCGTTTTTTACCTTTGAGCCGTCCTTCGGCCTGCGCCCGCAGCTCGCTACCGTGCGGATTCCCGGTGTGTTGCAGCGGATAGCCGTCTGCTACCTGGCAGTATCGGTGCTGTATCTGTACCTAAAGCCCCGGTGGCGATATGGCGTCGGTCTTGGCCTGCTCTTCATCTACTGGGCTTTGATGATGCTGGTGCCGGTGCCGGGGTATGGTCCCGGACAGCTTGCCGAGGGCACCTCGACCCTGGCTGGGTATCTCGACCGGCTGCTGCTCGGCAACCACCTGTGGGCCCAGGCGAAAACATGGGACCCGGAGGGCCTCCTGAGCACCCTCCCGGCCATCACCACCACGCTGATCGGGGTATGGGCCGGAGAACTGCTGACCTGCTCGCGCCCTGCGCTGGAAAAGACCATCCATCTGTTCGCACGGGGGGTAGTGCTGGTCATCGTCGGGTATGTGTGGGACTGGTTTTTCCCGATCAACAAGTCGCTCTGGACCAGTTCGTATGCGGTGTTCACCGGCGGGCAGGCCCTCTGCGCCCTCGGACTCTGCTACTGGCTGGCGGATGTGCGGGGCTGGCAACGCTGGACCCGCCCTTTCGTCGTCTACGGGGTCAATGCCATCACCGTTTTTGTGATGAGCGGGTTGCTGGCGAAGTCGCTCATCCTGTTCAAACTCCCACAGGCAGACGGCACAGAGGCCTCGCTCCAGGCCCTGATCTTCCAGACGGTGTTTGTCCCGCTGGCCCCCCCCAGGGTCGCGTCCCTGCTCTACGCCCTCACCTGGGTGCTGGGCTGGTATGTCGTGCTCCACGCCATGTACCGCCGCAACCTCGTGCTCAAGGTGTGAACCGACTTTGGATTTGGGATTGCGGGTTTCGGATTGTGGAATGGGGAGACCACCCGTCCCGAACGTGTCCTTGCGAGGATCCTGGTCGATCTCATGAGATTGACCAGGACGTGGCAATCTCAACGTTTGGAGATCTCGGATTGCAGATTTTTCCAAGCACCAAACCCTAAATACCCAAGAGCTAACAGCTAACGGCTATCCTCCCATGCGCAAGGATCGACAACCGGGTTTCTCGCTCTGGCAGATCCATATTCCCTGGACGACCGCGCTGCTCCAGAAGTTCTCCGCCGACCAGCTCTTTGTCAGTTCCTTCGTCCTGCTGATCCTCACCGGGACCCTCGGTTTGAAGCTGCTGCCGGGGCTGTATACCGGCGAACCGCTCTCCTGGCTCGATGCCCTCTTCACCATCACCAGCGCCGTGTGCGTGACGGGCCTCGTTGTGGTCGATACGGCGACCTATTTTACCTTCTGGGGGCAGGCCTGGATCGTGCTCTTCATCCAGCTCGGTGGGCTGAGCATCATCGCCTTCACGAGCCTGATCATCCTGGCCTTCGGGCAACGGCTCTCGCTGCGCCAGGAGTCGCTCGTCTCCAGCATGACCGACCTCAACCCGCAGATCGACCACCGGCAACTGGCAAAGGATGTCATCCGGTTCACGCTGTTGATCGAAGCCATCGGCGCGGGGTTGCTGTGGCTGTTCTGGGGGCATCGGCTCGGCTGGGGGGACGCCGCCTGGCACGCCGTCTTCCATGCCATCAGCGCCTTCTGCAACGCCGGGTTCTCGACCTTCACGCCCAACCTGATGGAATACCAGCAGGCCCCTCTCACGTTGCTGGTGGTCATGCTCCTCATCCTTTCGGGTGGCGTCGGATTCCTGACACTCGAAGAGTTCGCCGACCACTATCGACGGAAAGACCGCTCCACCCCCCAACGGTTCTGGCGCATGTCGCTGCATTCGCGTGTGGTGCTGATCACTACCGCCGTGCTCATCTTCGGCGGGGCTGCCTTCTGCACGTTCTTCGAATGGAACCTGACGTTCGGCTCCCTGCCCTGGTACCACAAGCTGATGAATGGGCTGTTTATGAGTGTGACGGCCCGCACCGCCGGGTTCAACACCATCGACTACGGGCAGGCCAGCACTGCCGGGAATTTCTTCACCATCTTGCTCATGTTCATCGGTGGCTCGCCCGGCTCCACCGCAGGTGGCATCAAGACCACCACCGCCGCCCTGATCGTGCTGGCCGCGTGGTCACGCCTCAAAGGGGATACCTATGTGAACGTGGGGGGACGGTCCGTCCCGGAGACCACCATCGCGCAGATGGC
>CAZLRO010000100.1:0-12062 GCA_964561865.1 uncultured Rhodothermaceae bacterium
CAACCTGAACCTGAAAAGGCAGTTCCCGTCAGGACACGGACATACCGGAAAATAGAACCGGAAATATGGCAAACCTGTGTACGAAAAGCGATGAATCGAAGAAAGCTGAGCGCAGGGAAACCGGATAAGGGAGGAAGGGGCTTGGGGAGATCGCCATTAGCTGTTAACTATTTAATACTTGGGGCTTGGGACGCTACGCCTTCAGCTTCGCTTTGGTTGACCCATAGATTTTCTTAAAGGCCGATCTATCCCCTCTCCTGAGAACAGCGCCTGCCCCTGTCATTCCCGCGAAGGCGGGGAGGGGGCGGGTGAGGTCGAAGATAACGTTGCCTTCCAACCACCCCAGCCCACCAACAAGTTGGTGCGCCACCAGTTCCCTCGCTCCGCTCGGGACAGGTGCTTGTTCCCGCCTACGCGGGAATGACGGGAGGGGAATCGCATAACCAAAGGCCGCAGGCCGTCCCAAAGCGAAGCGTCCCAAAGGCCGCAGGCCGTCCCCAACTACGGCTCATAGACCTCAAAGCCCTGTGCAGTGGCACGGTAGCGGAGGCCCGCCGCCTGGGTCAGCTCGTCCAGGACCAGTTGGGCAGAGACGGGCTGCTGCTTGAAGTAGACGAAGGGGCGGTTTTTGAGCGGAGTGCTGGCCTGAATCTGGAGGTCGAAACGCCGCTCCAGGTCGGCGAAGATGGTGCCGAACGGCACGTTCTGGAAGGCCAGTCCGCCCGTGCGCCAGGCCAGGACCTGGGACATGGAAACCGTATCCGGGGCCGAGGGCTGGCGATGGGATGCCCTCAGTTCGCTGTAGCGTCCGGCGGTGAGGTGGACGGTCGGGGCAGTGGCGTGCTGGGCGCGCAAGGCCACCTTGCCCGACACAACCGTAACGCGGGTGGAGGGGTAGGGGTCGCTGGACCAGGCCCGCACGTTGAAGCGGGTACCCAGCACCGTCGTGGTGGCATTGAACGTCTCGACGGCAAAGGGTGTTGTGCCCGGCTGAACGGTAAAAAAGGCTTCTCCGTTGAGCCGCACGTCCCGGTTGAGCCATCCGAAGCTGTTTCGCCAGGTGAGGGCCGCGCCGCTGTTCAGCTCCACCTGCGAGCCATCCGGCAGTAGAACGGCGACGGTTTGCCCATACGGGGCTATCTGTGTGGTGGGTTGCTGGAGCCACAGCGCCCCGACGCCCACCAGGAACACCACCACCGCTGCCATTGCCAGGGCACGCCAGGGCAGGCGGTGGCGGAGGGCGGTGCGCGCTGGAGCAGGGGGGAGGGGGGCCAGGCGCTTGCGCGGCACCGGAACGGGTTGAAGGGCAGGCGCAAGGGCCGCTTCCAGGAACGCCCACGCCTGTGCCTTGCGTTCGGGGGTCGGCTGGTAGACGGATGGCGATGGCGTTGCCCCGCACCAGGTCGCCTCCAGGGCTGCCCGTGCCTCATCCGGCAGGCCGGACAGGGCTTCGGCCAGCTCCGGTGGAAGGGGCGGTATGGCGGACGGGGCACTCATGGCCTGAGGTCAGATTCGAGGGTGTGCAGGCGGCGGCGCAGATGTTGCAGGGCCAGCACGATATGGTTGTTTACCGTTTTGGGGGTCAGGTCCATCAGCCCGGCGATCTCCTCGTGGCTGAGGCCCTCGAACCGGCTCAGCACGAAGGCTTCGCGTCGGCGTTCCGGCATCTCGGCGATCCAGACCTCCAGGTGCTCTTGCAAGGCGCGGGCGTCGATGTTCTCTTCCGTCTCGGGGGGGGCTGCCAGGTTTGCCACCGTGTCGGTCAGCGGGTCGAGGCTGTGCCGCTTACGGTCCCGTTCGTGGTTGAGTGCGGCATTACGCACCATCTGGTACAGCAACGCCCGCAACGAACGCGCCGGGTTGATCGTCTCGCGGACGAGCCACAGCTTCAGGAAGACCTCCTGTACCAGGTCATAGGCAGCTTCCTGATCCTGGGTGATGTAGCAGGCATAGCGGAAGAGGGCGTCGTACGCAGCATCGAAGACCGCTGTGAACACCGCCCGGTCCGAACGCCGAAGCCCCTCACCCCAGGCCTGAAACTGTTCCTCCGCGATGGAGCGCATCGTATCGACCGTTCAAAAGCTGGTACACCCTTCTCTACACCAATACCCAAACCCGGATGAAAAATGGGCATGGTACGTGGCCCGGCAGGCTTGGTTCTGTCAACGGCGATGAAATTCCATAGAGGCAGGGCGGGTGCAAACCGATAGCTATGGGCCGTTAGCTGTCAGCTTTTTAGTACTTGGGGCTTGGGAAGATAGCGGAATGTCCCACAGGTTATAGTCAATTTGACTATATTTCTAAATTCACCGTCGAAGGGGCCGCGTCTGACCGATCCTGGTCGATCTCATGAGATCAACCATGATCGGTCAAGTGCCTCGCATGACACATTTGGGGCGGGTAGTAGTGTTCCCAAGCATCCGTATCAAGCTCCAACCCCGGTCCTCCGCTGAAGAACAACCTGCGAATACGGAACCCGACCGGGGGCTTCGGATTATGACAGGGGCGGCTCCAGCCGCATTTTTTAGGCATATGCCCCGGTCCTGACTGCCCGATCATGAGCTACCGCAGCCGTATCCGCAACTTCTGTATCATTGCCCACATCGACCACGGCAAGAGCACGCTGGCGGACCGCCTGCTGGAGGTCACCGGCACACTCAACCAGCGTGAGATGCAGGACCAGGTGCTCGACAACATGGACCTCGAACGCGAGCGCGGCATCACCATCAAGAGCCACGCCATCCGGATGAACTACCAGGCACAGGACGGCCACGAGTATATTCTCAACCTGATCGACACGCCGGGGCATGTGGACTTTACCTACGAGGTCTCGCGGGCGCTCAAGGCGTGTGAGGGGGCCATCCTCGTGGTGGATGCCTCGCAAGGCATCGAAGCACAGACGATCTCCAACCTCTACCTGGCCCTCGATGCCAACCTGGAGATTATCCCGGTGCTGAACAAGGTAGACCTGCCCGGTGCCCGCCCCGACGTGGTGGCCCAGTCCATCGAGAACCTGATTGGCGAGCCGGCCGAGGACATCCTGCACATCAGCGGCAAGACGGGTTTTGGCGTGGACCAGCTGCTGGAGCGGATCATTGCCCGCATCCCTGCGCCCGGTGGCGACCCGGAGGCCCCGCTCCAGGCCCTCATCTTCGACTCGGTATTCAACACCTACCGAGGGTCTATCGTCTACGCCCGTGTCTTCGAGGGCACCCTGCGCAAGGGCGAGAAGATGCGCTTCATGTCCAACGACCGGGAGTACGACGCCGAGGAGATCGGCATCCTGCGCCTGGAGATGATGCCGGTCGAAGCGCTGCGGGCCGGGGAAGTCGGCTACGTGATCGGTTCGGTCAAGGATGTGCACGACACCCGTGTGGGCGACACCATCACCCATGCCCGCCGCCCGGCCACCGAGCCGATTGCCGGGTTCCGTGAGGTCAAGCCGATGGTGTTCAGCGGCGTGTACCCGACCAACGCGGAGGACTTCGAAGAGCTGCGTGCCTCGCTCGAAAAGCTGCAACTGAACGATGCCTCGCTCACGTTCGAGCCGGAGACCTCGGTGGCCCTCGGCTTCGGCTTCCGCGTCGGCTTCCTGGGGCTGCTCCACATGGAGATCATCCAGGAGCGGCTCGACCGGGAGTTCAACATGGACATCATCACCACCGTCCCGAACGTCAAGTACGAGGTCGATACGACCGATGGCGAGCGGGTGGTGGTGGAGAACCCCAGCAAGATGCCCAACGCGGGCAAGATCGACGACCTGCGCGAGCCGTACATGAAGGCCGAGATCATCACCCCCTCCGAGTACATTGGCGGGCTGATGCAACTGTGCCAGGAGCGGCGCGGCCTCTACGTCAACACGCAGTACCTCGACACCGAGCGGGTGATGCTGCACTACGAGATGCCGCTGGCCGAGATCATCTTCGACTTCTACGACAAGCTCAAGAGCGTCAGCCGGGGCTATGCCTCGTTCGACTACGAGTTCCTCGAATACCGCTCCAGCGACCTCGTCAAGCTCGATGTGATGATCAACGGCGACCCGATGGATGCGCTCTCGACCATCGTCCACCGCGACAAGGCGTATGAGATGGGCCGCAAGCTCACCAAGAAGCTGCGCGAGCTGATCCCGCGCCAGCTCTTCGAGATCGCCCTCCAGGCCGCCATCGGCAGCCGCGTCATCGCCCGCGAGACCGTCAAGGCCATGCGCAAGGACGTGACGGCCAAGTGCTACGGCGGGGACATCAGCCGCAAGCGCAAGCTGCTCGAAAAGCAGAAGGAGGGCAAGAAACGCATGAAGCAGGTGGGCCGGGTGGAGGTGCCCCAGGAAGCGTTCCTCGCGGTGCTGTCGATGGAAGAATAGTGCTTTGTGATTTCGTTGTTGCTGTGGAAAGGCCCTGGGAGGCAATCGTGAACGGGGAAGTCGTCAACGGTAGACAACAGCGCCCGGCCCTGCGATGGGGGTGGTTGCTGATCGGGTTGATGGGTCTGGCGCCAGAGGCGTGGGGGCAGGACCTGATTGAACTGTACCGGCAGGCCCGCCTGCAGGCCGAGGCCCGGCGGGTGCTGGCCCAGCACGGGCCGTACCTGCAACCGCTGCCCTTGGCGCGCACGCCTACCCGGGGCGACACCCTGCGGGCATGGATTGCCCAGTATCAGCCCCAGCCCCCGGCACCGCCTCCGGCGCCGGAACCGCCTGCCGGGCTGGTCATCACCAGCAGCCGGCTCGTGCGCAAGCTGGAATACAAGTGGTTTGAGTGGCGCTTCCGCGAGACCCTCTGGTCGTTCCTCGGCAGCGGCACCTTCTCCCCGCTCGACACCCTGCACACCCGTGAACTGCGGGCACGGCTGGAGGCCCACTTCGGCCCGCCAACCCGCACCCTGGTCGAAGCAGGCGACCTGAACGACCTGCGCCGGGAAGAGATCATCCAGTTCGAATACTGGTTCGTGTTGAACGACTCCATCCCGCTCGTGCTCATGGATGTCAACGGGCCACTGGATCGGGGGCTGGTCCTGGCCAGCGACCAGCAGTTCCGCGACCTGCTGTTCAACATCCGGGAGACGTTCCTCCGGCCCCTGGTGGAGACCGACCTGCGCAAACCATTCGTCGATTACTACTACCAGTACGAGACCGGCCAGTGGTACCGGGCGGGGTTCGACGGGCAGCGCCATTTCCTCACGCGCATCCCGCGTCCCAACCTCGCCCTGGGGCGGCCCGTGCTGCCGGAGAACCCATACTGAAACGAACCCTTCCGCCGTTTGTAGAAGTAGGGGTCCCAGCCCCGGAGGCGGCGCTTCTGCGGCCTTTCGGCGGGGCATAACCTTCAATCCAGCACAACGTGGCAACTGCTCAGGCAACCAAAACCGGCACCCGCCGTTCGACGCGCACGGCCTCGCATGACCGGAAGCGGACAGGGGAGAAGGGCGCTGCGAAGAGCAAGCTCCGCGAGTGGTTCGATGCGCTCGTCTTCGCAGTCGTCGTGATGCTGATCGTGCGCACGCTCTTCTTCGACCTGTTCCGGATTCCCACCCCCTCGATGGAGAAAAACCTGCTCGTGGGGGACTACCTGTTCGTCTCGAAGCTGCACTACGGCACGCGCCTGCCCCTGACGCTGGGGGTGCCCTTCACGCAGATTTACGTGCCGGGCCTTCATTTCCCGTATTACCGCCTGCCGGGCTTTACCACCATCCAACGCGGCGATGCCATTGTGTTCAACTGGCCGCCGGAAAACCTGTCGTACCAGCGCCTTGGTGCCTCGCAGCCGGTCGTCGAATACCTCAAGGGGGCGGAAGACCTGCCGATAGACCGCAAGACGCACTACATCAAACGGGTGGTGGGAATGCCGGGGGAGACGCTGGAAATTCGGGACAAGGTGGTCTCGATCAATGGGGAGGCGCAGCCCCTCCGCCCCGGCATGCAGCAGTACTGGTACGTCCACAAGACCGAACCTCGCGTGCGTCTGTCCGAGTCCTCGCTGGAGGCGCTGGGCATCCCCCGCGAGAAGATCGGACAGACGAACGACCCCAGCATCGTCCAGATCCAGGCCACGCCAGAGGCGGTGGAACAGATTCGCCAGTGGCCCTGGGTGGCCCGTGTGGAACCCGCCATCGCCCTGCCCGATCCCAACTTCAGTGCCCTGCTCTACCCGGCAGGCCCGTTGCAATCCACCGACCGCTTTGGCCCCCTCACCATCCCGAAAAAAGGGATGACGATAGACCTCTCAGCGGCGAACTGGCCCGCCTACGAGCCGGTCATCCGGCGGTATGAAGGCCATACCACCAACGTTCGACCCGACGGCACCTTCCAAATCGACGGACAGGTGGTCGCCCGGTACACGTTTGCCCAGGACTACTACTTCGCCATGGGCGACAACCGCGACGACTCCGAAGACAGCCGCTTCTGGGGCTTCGTCCCCATGGATCACATCGTCGGCAAGGCCATCCTTGTATACTTCTCCTGGGACAAGGAGGCCTGGCTGCCGCGGTTCAACCGTTTGTTCCGGCTGGTATCCTGACCTCCTGCGCAAGCAACGATCCTGGTACTGATGGAAGCCGCGGAATCCGCCCTCTCCGGCACGCAGACGACCTCGGCAGCCCCCCCGGCGGGTACCCGACACCGGCCTTCCTGGCGGGAATGGCTGGTGGTGCTGGGGCTGGCGCTGGGTGTGGCGGTGTTCCTCCGGCTGTTCGTGGTCCAGGCCTTCCGCATCCCCACCCCCTCGATGGAGCGCAACCTGCGCGTGGGGGACTTCGTGCTGGTGTCGAAGCTGCACTACGGGCCACGCCTGCCCGTGACCCTGCCCGGCGACCTCCACCTGCCCTACCTCCGCCTGCCGGGGTTCACGCAGGTGGGGCGAGGGGATGTGGTGGTGTTCAACTTCCCGGTCGAGCAAGGGCCAGTGGACCGGAAAGAGCATTATGTGAAGCGGGTCGTCGGGTTGCCGGGAGAGACGCTCTCCATCACCGACAAGGTGCCCTACGTCCACGGCCAGCCCATCCCGCTCAAGCCCGGTATGCAGCAGAAATGGCTGGTGACGGGCCAGACCGACTTCCCTGTGACCCGCCTGCTGGACCGCGGGGCCGACCAGGTGACCACCATCAGCCGCGACAACACCCGGTTCTCGTTCGAGGCTACCGAGGCGCTGGCCGCCGAGGTGGCCCGCTGGCCCGAAACGGCGGCGGTGGAACCCTACGTCTACACCCGCTCTGCCAGCCATGGCCTGGTCGTGTTTCCCCAGGGCAGTGGCTTCGGGCGCGACGACTACGGCCCGCTCTATATCCCAGCACGGGGCGACACCCTGCTCCTGACCCCGGAGACCTGGCCCACCTACCGCGACCTCATCACCCGCTACGAACACCACGAAGCCCTGCAACGCCTCGATGGGGCCATTGAGGTCGATGGGGTGGTTACCGACCGTTACGTCGTCCAGCAGGACTACTACTTCGTCATGGGCGACAACCGCGACAGCTCCGCCGACAGCCGCGTCTGGGGCTTCGTCCCCATGGACCACATCGTCGGCAAGGCCGTCCTCATCTACTTCTCCTGGGATGAAACCAGCGGCAAACCCCGGTGGCAACGCTTGTTCCGGGGCGTCGAGTAAGGCCCTTACGCGTCGCTCTCCTCCATCCGATCCTCTCCGGTGGGGGCATTCCAGATGGTGACGGCCAGTTGCCAGAACGCCCGCCCGATGCTGAACAGCAGGTAGGCGGCCAGCGAGATGAGGATGCCGATCTGCTGGGTAAAGATCACCAGCAGCAACGCGACGGCAAACGCCGCCGAGGTGCGGGGATGGGTGCGGATGTAGTGCCGGGAGGGCTTCGGAAGGGCATCGAACCGGATGCTGGAGACCATCAGCCCGGAGAGGACCACCACGATGGGGATGAGCGTCGAGAGGTTGTTGACGCTGTAGCGGTTGAACCAGTCGGCGTCGTTCACGTTGAGGATGAGGGCCACCAGCGTGAGGGCCTGGGCCGGGATGGGCAACCCGCTGAAGTAGGTTTTCTTCTCCCCTTCGAAGTGGACGTTGAACCGGGCCAGCCGTACCGCCCCGCAGATGGCAGGCATCGAGGCCACGATGAGGCCCATCATCCCGAACTCCTTCAGGCCGAACACATACACGAGAAAAGCCGGCGCTACCCCGAAGGAGACGATGTCGCAGAGCGAGTCCAGCTCCACCCCGAAGAGGCTGGTGCTCTTGGTGAGCCGGGCCATCATCCCGTCGAGCACGTCGAAGAAAGCGGCCAGCAGGATGAGCCAGCCGGCCTGCTCGAAGCGGCCTTCGTAGACCTGGATCAACGCCATGAACCCGCTGAACAGGTTCATCAGGGTGAAAAACGAGGGGACGGTCTCCGGGGGCAGGCGTCGGCGCGGACGCCCGGCCCGTGTTGCCCGGTAGGCCGCGAGCCGCGCCTGGAGCGGCGTCATCGGCTTCTTGCGGGGCCGTTTCGGTCGGATCATGTCGGTCAGGGGTTCAGGACGGTGGGGTCGCCGCCACGGGGGAGGGCGTCGGCGGAATCCGCCCCAGCAGCGTCTCACCCGCCACCGTCCGGTCGCCGGGTTTCACCATGATCTGCACAGAGAGGGGCACCAGGATGTCCATCCGCGAGCCGAATCGGACGATCCCGTACCGATCGCCCGCCCGGACGCTGTCCCCGGCGTGGACGTGGTAGACGACCCGCCGGGCGACGGCCCCGGCGATCTGCTTGAACAGCACGCGGGTGCCGCCCGGATGCCGCAGGCCCAGCTGCGAGCGCTCATTCTTCTCGCTGGCCTTCGGGTGCCAGGCCACGAGGTACGCCCCCGGCACGTACTGGTCGAACTCGATCACCCCGTCTGCCGGGATGCGGTTCACATGCACATCGAGCGGCGAGAGGAAGATCGAGACCTGCCGTGCCCGGCTTTTCAGGTACAGCGGCTCGTCCACCTCCTCGACGAGCAACACCTTGCCGTCGGCGGGGGCCAGCAGCAGCGACCCGTCGTTGGGCGGCGGGGTTCGGGCCGGATCGCGGAAGAACCAGAGGGTGAACCCGACCGCGAGTACGGCCAGCCCCAGCAGGGGACCACGCACCCACCATCCAGCCTGCCACCCGACCACGAGCAACACCCCGGCCACCAGCACCGCGCCGAGGATGAGGGGGTAACCTTCGCGTGCAAACATCATCACTCTTTTGAATACCGGGCATCGGGCACCGGTCGCCCCGGTACACCTAACACCGCCGTAAAGGTACGTCGCCGGCATTGGTTGCACCAACCACTCATCGCCCCACGTTTTTTGAAGACGCCTGGAACGGACAGCCGCGACCAGGGTAAGCCCATCCATCACCTGTACCGGAACCGCCCATGTCGCCCCGTATCCGCACGGCCCTGCTCCTCGGCCTGGTGCTGGGCCTGGGCACTGGTTGTGCCCGCCTTGCCCTCGCACCGTTCAGCGAGACGGCCTACCACTACGCCATCACCCTGAAGGTGGAGGCCCTGGCCCTGATCGAGCAGGCCGACACCCCCTACGATTCCCTTGCCGTGTCTGCCCTGATGCAGCGGGTGGAGGAAGCCTACGAGTACGCCCGCGGCCGCCCGAACAACACCGAATCCGCCCGGCAGTGGGAACTCCTGAAAGACCCGAACCGGAACCTGCTGGGCGGCTTCGTCCAACGCTGGCAACAGCAGGGTACCCTCTCGCCCGTGTTCATCACCGAGTTCAGGGGGGTCATCGCCGATGCGTTCGACACCATCAGTGGACTGGAAAGCGGCAAGCTCAAACCCAAAGACGTGCAGGAGAACCCATGATACCGGACTTCAACGAGATCCTGGCGGCCCTGCGCACTGCGCTGGAGGACCTGGTGGAAGCCCAGTGGCAGCAGGTCAAGGCAGCCGCCCTGAAGGACGGGAAAGCCTTCCTCGAACAGACCCGCGCCGACCTCGAACGCTGGACGCAGCTCCTGGCCGCTGGCAGCCTCACGCCGGAGGAGTTCGCCTTCCTCGTCCAGGCGAAGAAAGACCTGGCCGCGCTGGAAGCCCTGAAACAGCGGGGGTTGGCAAAGGCCCGCCTCACCCGCTTCCGCAACGCCCTGCTCGACACCCTCGTGAACACGGTGGTCGGGCTGGTGGTGTGAAGATGGAAAGGGTTGGATGTTTGGTACTTAGGGACGCTGCTACCTTACCCTCTTTGTCATTGCGAGGAGCATGGTCGAGCATGGTCGATCTCATGAGATGGACCATGATCGACCACGACGCGGCAATCTCGACGCCGGGATTGCCGCGTCGCTGCTGCCTGGCGGAAGAGGCAAAACTACATCTATGTTCCCAAGCAACCCCGGAAGTCCCCTCTGAAAGAAGGGTGGCTCAAGATATAGTCAAATTGACGATAATTATAGTCAATTTGACTATATATGAGAGACGGGGTGTGTCGCAGTGCCTGCACCGACGTTACAGTTTGTATCAGTGGGTGCACCACACCCCGTCCCGCCCGTCTTGCGCCGTGCGGGCCACCCCGTCTGACGATCTCATGAGATCGTCAAGAGGGGATTTTCCCAAGCCCCCGTAGGGGCGAAGGTCCTCTTCGCCCTCCAAGTACCAATAGCTAACAGCCAACGGCTATCAGCTAATAGCATTGGTCACAAGTTAAGGCGCGAGGGACTTTGTCCAGTGCAATAATCGCCGCTCTGATGGGCAGTGGGCACTCCGAAATCGGGTCGAGGTGTCTGCTTCAGCCCGCGCAGCGCATCTACTCCAGCCCTGGAAGGCGTCTCACCCTCCTTTTCAAGGCATTCGGTTTCCACTTGACAGGCTGGTTGGAGCTTAACTTGTGACCAATGAGCTAATAGCTATTTCCCCCGATGTCCCGCGTCGCGTTTCATACCCTGGGGTGCAAGCTCAACTATGCCGAGACGAGTACGTTAGCCCGCGACTTTACGGCATGGGGCTTCACGGTAGTGCCTTTTGGGGAGGCGGCGGAGGTGATCGTGATCAACACCTGCGCGGTGACCGAGGAGGCCGAGCGTGAGGGGCGGCAGTGCATCCGCCGTGCCCGCAAGGCCAGCCCCGATGCGTTCATCGTGGTGACGGGCTGCTACGCCCAGCTCCGCCCGGACGAACTGGCGGCCCTTCCGGAGGTCGATGCAGTCCTCGGTACCCAGGAGAAATTCCGGCTCTTCGACGTGCTGGCGGACTTCACCCGGCGCGAACAGACGCAGGTGGCCGTCTCCTGCATCGACGGAGCGACGGCCTTTGGCCCGGCGTACTCGTCTGGCGGGCGCACACGGGCGTTTTTGAAAGTGCAGGACGGTTGCGACTACACGTGTGCGTTCTGCACCATCCCGCAGGCACGCGGGCGGAGCCGCTCGCAGGGTCTCGCCGCCACCGTCGCGCAGGCGCACCTGCTGGCGGGGCAGGGCTTCCGCGAGGTCGTCCTCAGCGGGGTGAACCTCGGCCTCTACGGGCAGGAGCACGGCACGTCGCTGCTGGAGCTGCTACGAGCACTCGACCGCGTGGACGGCATCGAGCGCTTCCGCATCTCCTCCATCGAGCCGAACCTGCTCACCGATGCGATCATCGACTTTGTGGCCGGGAGTGCCCGCTTCCAGCCCCATTTCCACCTCCCGCTCCAGAGCGGCGACGACGAGGTGCTGGGCAGGATGCGCCGCCGCTACCGCCGCACCCTCTATGCCGACCGCGTGGCCCGCATCCGCACCCGGAGGCCCGATGCCTGCCTCGGCGTGGATGTGATCGTGGGCTTCCCGGCGGAGACCCCGGACCGGTTTGACAATACCGTCGCGTTCCTGACCGACCTGCCCGTCTCGTACCTGCACGTCTTCACCTACTCCGAGCGTCCCCATACCCCCGCCGTCGACCAGAGGGACCGGATGGGTGGCCCGCCCGTCCCGAAGGCCGAACGCACGCGCCGCAACCGGGTGCTGCGCCTGCTCTCGGAGCAGAAACGGCGTGCGTTCTACCACGCCCACCTCGGCCAGATACGACCGGTGCTGTGGGAAGGCGGGGAAAAGGACGGCACCATGCGGGGCTTCACGGACAACTACATCCAGGTCAGCCAGCCGTTCGACGCCGCCTG
>CAZLRO010000101.1:0-6402 GCA_964561865.1 uncultured Rhodothermaceae bacterium
GTTCAGGTTGTCAGCGCGGTACCTGTGTTTCGGTACGAGGCCCTTTCACCATGCCCTTCGTCTGCGCCTTTTGGTGGTCTCTGCTGCGCCGGCTGGCCGTTGGGATGGTCGCGGGGGTACTGGTGGGAAGTGCCATCGCACAGACGGCCGTGCCCCAGACCCCGGTCTACAGCTTTGCCTGGCGGGGTACCCCGCTGGAGGTGTCGCTGGGGGAACTGGTGGCGACGACCCGGATCGACCTGGCGTATGACCCCCCGCTGGTTGCCGGGAAGCGGGTCCACTGTGTGGTTCAGCAAGCCCCGATGGAGGCGGTGTTACCCTGTCTGCTCAAGGGCACCGGGCTGGATTACCTGCGTCTTTCCAGCGGCACGTATGTCCTGACTCCGATGACCCGCACAGCCCCACTGTACGGGGGCCTCAGTGGCGTGGTGGTCAATGCCGAGACGGGCCAGCCCATCCCCAATGCCCATGTGTTCCTGGCCGATGCGGGTACCGGGCGGGCCTGCAACGAGGCCGGGCGGTTCACGTTTGCCCAGCTTGCACCGGGGGCTTACCAGCTCGTCGCCAGCCACCTCGGCTACCGCACCCGCAGCATGACGGTGGAGGTACCGCCGGGCGGGATCAGCCGCGCCGAGGTACTCTTGCAGGCCGAACCTATCCTGGTGACCCCGGTGGTGATAGATGGCCGGAGCGAGGCGGTGCTGCCCGCCCGACCGGGGCAGGCGCAGATGGCACAGCCGCAATGGCTGGATGCACCTGCTGCAGGAGCCACCGATGTCTTGCAGCACCTCGACGCCCTCACCGGCGTGCGTGTCAACGAGGTCACTGCCGATGTGCATCTGCAGGGTGGGGAAGCCGGCGAACACCAGTTCCGCCTCGACGGTGCCCCGGTGTTCCTCCCGCTGAACGTGACCACCTTCATCGGTCCCTTCAGTCCGTTTGCCCTGGGCCGGCTGACGGTCCACAAGGCCGGATTCGGGGCGGCGGAGGGGAGCCAGATCGCGGGCGTCATTGCGGCAGAACACCATCTGACCGAAGCGGGGACGCCCCGCCTGACGGTGCAGCTCGACCCGCTCAGTGCCAATGCTTACTTCACCCGGCACCAGGGTCGCAATCCGGCCCGACAGACCACCTGGATGACCGCCGGGCGCTACGGGCTGTGGTCGCAACTGGCCCCGTCGCCGCTGCGCGACCTGCTGCGCGAGCGCAACACCATTGATCGGTTCCTGCTCTCGGCTTTTGCCGACGAGAACACCACCTTCAACGCCCCCATCGTCCGTTTCGCCCCACTGGGCACCCCTGGTATCAACTTCCACGACCTCCACGCGGCCAGCCGCACCCGGATGGGCCTGCTCCGCAGCCTCTATACCTCGGCATACTGGGGCCAGCAGCGCATCGGCAACAGCCTCTCCGACGACGCTCCGACCGAAGTGTCGGGGAGTGCGGGGCCGCAACGCCCGGCCACCGATACGTCCACCTTGCAGGACCGCTACCTGTGGCAGAACGGCGTAGCCCAGATGCGGTACGAGACGGTGCTGGGCGCCCGTGCCCTGCTCAACGTGCGGTTGCGAGGCAGCTACTACCGCCTTCGCCACGACTTCCTCGTCCCGGACAACCTCACGGTGGGCGACGAGGACGACGGCAACCGCGTCCACGAGCTGGCTGCTGAAGTCACGTTCGACTACGCCCTGGGCCATCATCAGAACCTCACCCTGGGCACCGAAGGAGCCTACACCCGCAGCCGCTTCACGGTAGCCGGGGGGCAGATTCTCATCAACAGCCGCTCCGCCGGTGGGCGCTGGGCCAGCTTCTTCGAGGACGAGATCACCCTGGGAAGGTGGGTGACACGCATCGGTAGCCGCCTCACCTACCTGCACAACACCCGCACGTTCTACGCCGAGCCACGCCTCTCCACCCGGCTGGACCTGCCCGATACCCGGTCGGGGCGGTGGTCGCTGCTGTTGAGTGGGGGCCTCTACCGGCAGTTCGTCAGCCAGTACGACGTCAGCAGCCGCAGCCCGCGGGCGCTCGTCTCCTCCACCCGGTTCTGGCTCGCCATCGACTCGACCGTGGCGGCGCCGAAGGCGTTGCACTATGCCGGGGAGGTCCACTGGATGCCTTCGCCGGCCTGGACCCTGCGCCTGGAGGGGTATTACAAGGACCAGCAGCACATCCTGACCATGGACTATGCCTCCAACCCCGACACCGCACTGGTCAACCTGCCCCAGGCGGACTTCCTGCGGCACAGCGAAGGGTATGCCTATGGAGCGGCCCTGCGGCTGGAGCGGAAGCTGGGGCCAGGCCGGGCGTTGCTGCGCTACGAGTACAACGTGAGTGAGCGGGGCACCGATGGACTCTTTGACGGGCAGATGCGGCCTGTCCCCTGGAACCAGCCCCACCGCTTCGAGGCCGCGCTGGACGTGCAGCCGCTCCGTACCCTCACCCTGGTGGCCCGCTGGCAGAGCATCTGGGGGCGCACATGGGGGTTCCGCCGCCCGTACTACGACTTCGTCAGCGCCCACTACAACATCGAGGACTCGGTGCTCACCGTGCGGGACTCCGGGGTGTCGGGGGATGCGATCCAGCGGACCGAGCGTCAGGTGGAGGCCTTCGCCCTGTACGCCCCCGAACGCCACACCCTTCCGGCCCTGCACCAGCTGGATGTGGGGCTGGCCTGGTCTTTCCGTCTTGGCACCACCGCCTGGCAGGCCCGTTTCGACCTGCTCAATGCCCTCAACCGCCAGAACGTGGCCGAACGGCGGCTCGTCTATGACCCGGAGGTGTTTGTGCAGAACGGAGGGCTATTGCTTGAGGAAGACCGGGCACTACTGCCCCGAACCCCCTCCTTCGCCCTGCGGCTCCGCTGGTGATCCTACCTCGACGGCCAGCGCGGCCACCGGCACCGCCGCCGGAACCGCCGGAACTACGGCGACTGCTGCCGCCGAGGCGCCTTCCTGCTGGTCGTGGAAACGCCGCTGGAACAGCAGGATGCCCACCACACCGCAGACAATGGCCATGTCCGCCACATTCCAGATGGGAAACAGGGCGATGTAGCTGCCCCCCAGCAGGGGCACTTCTGCGGGCACATGTCCCCGCCACAGGTTGATGTGGATGAAGTCGACGACTTTGCCGGTGAACAGCCCCTGTCCGTAGACGAAGACGCCATAGAACACCCGGTCGATGATGTTGCCGATGGCCCCTCCCAGCACCAGGAACAGGCTGGCCCGGTAAGGCACATATCCGCCCTTGATCCGCCAGGCATAGTACAGGATCAGCCCCGTCGCCAGGATGGCGAAGACGGTGGTCATCATCGGGGGGCCGATGGTCAGGCCAAAGGCCATGCCGGGGTTTTCGGTGAAGGTCAGACGCAGCCAGTCGCCCAGCACCGGGATAGACTGGCCGAGGTACATCTGTTGCAACACCAGCGCTTTGGTCAGTTGATCGACCACCAGCACCACAGCAGTTATCCAGAACAGACGCATGAGAAACCCGGTGTCAGAGGAGCAGGCAAGAGCTGGCCCGTTGAACGAGCGGCTTCAGTCCTGCGGTTCCGTGCGAAAATACACTTCATCCAGGCGGAGTTGGCACCCGATGGATTCGAGGACCACGGTATCGTCCGGCGCGTGGTACTCCCGGTAAAGCCAGCCGTCCTGCTCGTGCCGGCTGAACACCTCTACCCACGGCGGCCCCTGTGTCACCAGCACATATTCGCGCAACGCGGCGATCTGCTGGTACTGCGCGAACTTCCGTCCCCGGTCGTAGGCTTCGGTGGATTCGGAGAGCACTTCGATGAGCACTACCGGGTTGAGCAGCGTATCCTCCTCGTTATCAGCAAACAGCTCTTTTCCGCAGGTGATCACCACATCCGGGTAGGTGTAGAGGCCCGTCGGAGCTACCTGGACGCGCAGGTCGTTGCTGTAGATGTTGCACCCCCGCGCGCGCAGTTGATTGCCGAGGCCGATCACGTGGTTCGACACGATCCGGCTGTGCCGCCGGCTGGTACCGGCCATGGCGAAGACCTCGCCCTCGAAGTACTCGCTCCTGTGGTCCGCAGCCCGTTCCTGTGCCAGGTACTCTTCGGGCGTGAGGTAGGTGCGGGCAGGAAGGCCCATCGGCGTATCTCGTGCAGGTGGGGCGGTGTAGCCTGAACCAGGCGCACTGGAATCAACGTTTCTGCTGCTTGGCTTCTACCGAGGTCTCGGTGTGGGGCACGGCGATGAGGCGCTCTTTCGGGATGGGCTTGCCCGTCACCTTGCAGATGCCGTAGGTGCGGTTCCGCACCCGGTCGAGGGCACGGTCGAGGTAGCCGACGTATTTCTGCTGGCGGGCAATCATCAGGTAGAGCTTCTCCCGCTCCATCGCGTCGGTGCCAGCATCGGCCATGTGGAAGCTGTAGGCGGTGTCATTCTCCGCCTGCTCGCGGGCATCTGCCAGCTGGCTGCGCATCCGGTCGATGTCGTCCATGGCAGCGGCCCGCTTTTCGAGGATCAGGTTATGGAAAAACTCCAGCTCTTCCTCATTGAAGGGGGTAGCGCCCAACCTGACTTCAGGGCCGTCGGCTACGTCTTCGAGCCACTCGCCGTTGCGTTGTTTGCGGTCTGCCATATCCCAACACCACTTGACAGGATCAGATGAAAGAAAAAGGGGGGAAGTTCAGACGGGTGGGGTGAGTCGCCGAACCCCGACCAGCAGGCGTTCCTCGTCCAGGTCGAACGATTCGACGAGGTCGCCCTCCGGTGAAGCCGCCTCCTCCAACGCCAGTGCCAGCGTCTCGTTCCGTATCCAGGGAGCATGCTGCGCGATGGCCGCGTGCAGGCGGGGCGTGGCATGAAACCGGACGGCGATGCGATCGGTCACGTCGAAGTCGGCCTGCTTGCGCAGGTTCTGGATGCGGTTGACGGTCTCGCGGGCCAGCCCCTCGGCGCGCAGGGCCTCGGTCAGCGTGGTGTCCAGCGCTACGGTGACCCCTTCTTCCTGCCCCACGAGCCATCCGGCGATGCCTTCGCTGGTGATCTCCAGGTCGTCGCCGCCGAGTTCGACGGGTTCTCCGGCGACCAGGAGCGTGAGGGTGCCCGTCTGCACATACTGTTCGAGGGCCGTCTGGTCCAGGGCCTTCACGGCTTCGGCGGCGGCCTTCATCCGGGCACCGAGCCGCTTGCCGAGGGTGCGGAAGTTGGGCCGGGCCGACCGCCGGACGAGGCCGCTCGCGCCGGAGACGAAGTCCAGCGCCTTCACGTTCACCTCGTCGCAGATGATGGCGGCCACCCGCTCGACGCTGGCCTGGTCGACGCCCGTGCCGGTGACGACGAGCGCCTTCGCCAGCGGCTGCCGCACGTTGAGGCCGCACTGGTTGCGCAGGGCCAGCACGATGGAGGAAATCGTCCGGGCCAGGCCCATCCGGTGTTCGAGGTCGGCATCCTGGGCCGCCGTCTCGACCTGCGGGAAGAAGGCCAGGTGGACGGTGTCGTGGGGTTCGTGGCCGCTCACGCCGTTGAGGGCCTGGTAGAGCCAGTCGCTGAAGAACGGAGCGATGGGGGCCATCAGCTTCGCCACTGCGACGAGGCATTCGTAGACGGTCTGGTACGCGGCCTGCTTGTCTTCGGCGTCCGCCGACCCGCCTTCCTTCGCACTCCAGAACCGGCGGCGGCTGCGGCGGATATACCAGTTGGAGAGTTCCTCCACGAAGCGCTCGACGGCGCGGGTGGCCCGCGTCGGGTTGTAGCCGGCATAGGCCTGGTCGGTCTCGGCGATGGTGGTGGCGAGGCGGCTGAGGATCCATCGGTCCATCTCGGTCCGCCGGGCCAGCGGCACCGGGGCTTCGGCGTAGCGGAACCCGTCTACGTTGGCATAGGTGGCGAAGAAGGCATAGCAGTTTTCGAGGGTACCGAAGAACCGGCGCGTCCCCTCGTGCATCGACCGTTCCGAGAAGCGCAGGTTTTCCCAGGGTGGCGTGTTGCTCATCAGGTACCAGCGCACCAGGTCCGCCCCGTTGCGGTCGATCACCTCGAACGGGTTGACGGTGTTGCCCTTGGACTTGGACATCTTGTTGCCCTCGCCGTCGAGCACCAGTCCATTGACGACCACGTTGCGGAAGGCGACGCTGTCCATCACCAGCGTGGCAATGGCGTGCAGCGTGTAGAACCAGCCGCGCGTCTGGTCGACGCCCTCGGCGATGAAGTCCGCCGGGAAGTTGCGTGCGAAGACCTCGCGGTGCTCGAACGGGTAGTGCCATTGGGCAAACGGCATCGCGCCGGAGTCGAACCACACGTCGATCAGGTCCGGGACGCGCCGCATGGTGCCGCCGTCGGGGGCGGGCCAGGTCAGTTCGTCAACAAACGGGCGGTGCAGGTCCAGGTCCTCGTCGCGGTCGGGCAGTTGGTCGCCGCATTTGGCCCGGAGTTC
>CAZLRO010000101.1:6412-12017 GCA_964561865.1 uncultured Rhodothermaceae bacterium
CCAGATGGGCAGGGGGGTGCCCCAGTACCGCTTGCGGCTGAGCGCCCAGTCCACGTTGTTTTCGAGCCACTGCCCGAAGCGCCCGGTGCCAATGCCCTCCGGCTGCCAGTTGATCGTCCGGTTCAGTTCAACGAGGCGGTCGCGCAAGGCCGTCGTGCGGATGAACCAGCTCTCCACCGGGTACTGCATGAGCGGGGTGCCCTTGCGCCAGTCCAGCGGGTAGTTGTGGATGTAGGACTCCTCGCGGTAGAGCAGGCCCCGTTCTTTCAGGTTGCGGATGATAGGGCGGTCGGCCTGCTTGAACTCCAGCCCTGCCACCAGGTCGATCCTGTCGCTGAAGGTGCCGTCGGGCAGGATGGGGTTGAACAGTGGCATCCCTTCCTGTACCACCACCGCCTGGTAGTCGTCGGCACCGAAGGCCGGGGCCTCGTGGGCTACGCCGGTGCCGTCGTCGTCGGTGATGAAGCTGGCGGCGATGACGCGCCAGGCGGCATCCCGGCCCACCTCGCGGGCAAAGTGGTCGAACAGCGGCGTGTAGCGTTTTCCGACGAGGTCGCGGCCTGGAAACCGCGCCACCACGTCATATTCGGCCCGGAGCACCTCCAGCCGCCGCTCGGCCAGGATCAGGTGGTAGCCGTCGGCATGGCGCACCTTCACGTACGGGATGTCCGGCCCTACGGCCAGTGCCGTGTTCGAGAGGAGCGTCCAGGGCGTGGTGGTCCATGCCAGGAAATACGTCTCGTCCTCCCCCTCGACCCGGAACCGCACGTAGACGCTGGGGTCCTGCACCTCGGTGTAGCCGAGGCTGACTTCGTGGGAGGAGAGCACCGTGCCGGAGCCGGGGCTGTACCACTGGATCTTGTAGCCCTTGTAGAGCAGCCCCTTGTCGTAGATCTGTTTGAGCAGCCACCAGACCGACTCGATGTAGCGGCTGTCGAAGGTGATGTAGGGGTGTTGCAGGTCCACCCAGTAGCCCATGCGCTCGGTGAGGGCATCCCACTGTTCCTTGTAGCGCATAACGCTTTTCCGGCAGGCGGCGTTGTAGCGGGCCACCCCGTAGTCCTCTACTTGCTGGCGTCCCTTCAGGCCGAGTTCCTTCTCCACCTCGATCTCCACCGGCAGGCCGTGCGTATCCCACCCGCCCTTGCGCTCCACCTGGTGGCCCTTCATCGTCTGGTAACGGCAAAACGTGTCCTTGATCGTCCGTGCCATGACGTGGTGGATGCCGGGCCGTCCGTTGGCGGTGGGCGGGCCTTCGTAGAACGTGAACGAGGGTGCCCCGGCCCGCTCCGCCACACTCCGGGCAAACACATCGTGTGCCTTCCACCACGCCAGCATCGCTTCTTCCAGCGCCGGGTGGTCGAACCGTTTGACTTCCGGGAACCCGCTCATAAACCCACAACAGCCGTTTTCGGGAAAGACAAGAAAGATACGACCATCCCAACCGCAGGCGGCGGACGGGAGGTGTCATTTTCTGTGGAATCGTTCCCGGCCAGCCGTGCCGACATCAGCAATCCAGCCACGACGACCTACCCCTTCAGCGCCAACTACGACTACTTCAACAACGGCAACGTCTCGACGGCTGAGTTCTACAACGGGGCCAGCCCGGCCACAAACAAGCGCTACCGCTTTGTCATGGCATCAGGTGACTACGACGCGCTCAACCGGCTCAAGAAGGCCGACTACTCACACTACACCAGCGCCTGGCAGAGTACGCTCGCCTACGATGTCACCGGCATCAGCTACGACAAGGGTGGGAACCTGACGGTGCTGAAGCGGTACAGCCAGGGCGCAACGCTCCTTGACAACCTGACCTACACGGTCGCCGCCACGAGCAACCGCCTCATCAGCCTCACCGATGCCGTTGCCAACAGCACGCCGAGTTGGGACGCCGAGACCGCCAGCCTCACCTACGACGCCAGCGGCCATGTGCTCACCACGGGGGCACCCTACCCCCTTACGAGTACCAGCTACGACGAACGCAACCTGGTGCTGACACTGAACATGAATTACGCCGACACGGCTAGAAGCCACCCAGGATCGTCCGAATCACCTTCCCCAAGCTTTCCCGGTCAGTCGCAGATAGTTGCCCCATCACTCTGATGATCTGGCTTTGCTCGATGGTGGCGATTAACGGTTTGAACACCGAAGGCTTGAACAGCCCGGCGGCTTGCCAGTCCTGCAGGAGGGCTTCGCCGGTAATCAGCGGTTGCCGAAGCTGGCTGGTAACGGCCATCAGGATCACATCGGGGCGGGTCTGCTGATAGTGTTGATGGCTGATGATGACCGCTGGACGCTTTTGGTGGCTTGCAGGTTCATGAAAGGAAAACCCACCAATACTACATCACCTTAGTCATAGGTTGTCGTAGATAGCATCGTCGTCGTTATCCCAGACGCTGGCGAAAAGGGCTTCGGAAGCTTGCGCGTACTCCTGGCGCAACCGTTTGTCCTGATCGCGTTGCTGCAAGAAGTCGATAAAGTCCTCTACCTCCGCCAGGCGTTCCAGCGAGAGGTGTTGCAGCTTTTCCAACACCTGTCGTACATGCGGTTGCATGATCGTGGTTGCGATTGTAGGCCCCTTCCTCCGAGGAAGCGCCGGAACGTGAGGCCCGGTGAACCTCGTCAGCAAGGCTGCTATGATTGAGTATGATGCGTTCAGGCCCCTCCGCACTCCGAGGTGCCAGAAGATACTCCGGCCTCGGAGCGAAATACAAGTCACGACGCGGCCAGCCAGCTCGTCCGCCAGCAGTGCTCACGGCAACGCCCTGCACCTACCCACTGCGCGGCTGGATGATCGGCAACCCGGCCACCACCTACCCCTTCAGCGCCCACTACGACTTTGCGACGCACATCGTGTAGCTGAGTTTTTTCCTGGGTTTCCCGTGATGTCCCAAGCCATACCCTGTGGGGCTTTTACCTCTTGCCGAGAAACGCCTCTGTCTCAATGCCTGCCTGTTTGAGGATGGCCCGCAGGGTGCCCTCCGGCATATCACCAGGATGGTTGGGGATAGTAGTGTAGCGGTGGGTGGTGGGGTTGTACCAGATCTCATGGCTGCCTGCCGCCTGGCGGTCGAACTCAAACCCCCACTGCTTTAACCGCTTGACGATCTCGCGGTAACGAAAGCCAGCCAGTCTTCCCATTTAGCTGCTCACCACCAGCGGGTAATCGAAAGAATCCTCCGTTTCCCTGAGCTTGAGCGACTCCTGGCGTTCGATCTGCGCCTCCAGCAGCTTCCGGGCGACATCTCGGGCGATCTCCAGGGTTTCAGTGACGGTGCGGCCCTGGGCCACCAATCCCGGAATATCTTCCGATGTCGCCAGGTAGACGCCGTCCGGCAGATGCTCGATGTGCAGATAGACGATCTGCTCCATGCTTTAACCCTCGGTATGTGTGTGAGCTATATAGTTGAGGCTGGACCTTATTAGCTCCAACCGTCAGATGTTCCCGACGCAGCTACTGCAGAAACTATCGTCTTGCCCATCCGTCGCATACCCACCACTGCCTGGGCTTTACCCGGCAGCATCACGCGCCCTCAGCTCTGGCATGGTGTACCAGAGGGCACGGAGGATACCACAGAGGCGGCCCGTCGTTCGGCCAGCCATGCCTGAAGGGACGTGGTCTCATTATCCATAGGTCCGGCTCCGCGTTCAAGGGGCGAAAAATACATGATGCGCACCTTCTCAAACGGTGAATTTCGCACAGGTAGCCGCATGGCGATGCACGGCACCAGACGCCGGAATGCCCCCCTGCACCCTTCTCCAGCCCTGTTTCAACCCGGCCCAAAAACCCGTCCGGGTGGATTGTAGTCGGTGAAAATCCGGGATATATTCTCTTGTCTGTCTCCTTTGCATGCACCTACCCATGTACCAGCAGGTCAACGTAGCCCGGTCGCCGGAATCCTATGATGCCATCGTGGTTGGTTCCGGCATCAGTGGGGGCTGGGCGGCCAAAGAGTTGTGCGAAAAGGGCCTCAAGACGCTCGTGCTCGAACGCGGGCGCATGGTCGAACACCCCAGGGACTACATCACCGAGCACAAGGCCCCGTGGGAGTTCGCCGGGCGTGGAGCCTTGACGCAGGAACAGCGGCAGCAGTACCCGTATGTGTCCCGCGTCGCCTACATGGCCGAGGAAGCCCTGCATTTCTTCTTCCCGGACCACCGCAGTCCCTACATCGAAGAGAAGCCGTTCACCTGGGTTCGGGGCAACCAGGTGGGGGGGCGCTCGCTGATGTGGGGTCGGCAGTGCTACCGCTGGAGCGACCTCGACTTCGAGGCCAACGCCAGGGAAGGCCTCGCCATTGATTGGCCGATCCGCTATGCTGACATCGCACCCTGGTACGACTACGTGGAAGGCTATGTGGGCATCACGGGCGAGAAGCTGGGGCTGCCCCACCTGCCCGATGGCCCTTTCCTGCCCCCGATGGAGATGAACGTCCTCGAAAAGCACGCCCGCGAACGCATCCAGGCCCAGTTCCCGGAACGGGTGGTGACTATCGGGCGGGCCGCCATCCTCACCCAGGACCACAACGGCCGCCAGGCGTGCCACTACTGCGGCCCCTGCTGGCGCGGCTGCTCGACGGCCTCCTACTTCTCCAGCAACAGCGTCACCCTCCCTGCCGCTGCCAAAACCGGCAACCTCACCATCCGCCCGGACAGCATCGTCCACAGCGTGGTCTACGACGAACAGACAGACAAGGCCACCGGGGTGCGCGTCATCGATGCCAACACAAAGGAGATTACCGAATACACCGCTCGGGTGGTGTTCCTCTGCGCTTCGGCGATTGGCTCGACACAGGTGCTCCTCAACACGAAGACGCCGCGCTTTCCCAACGGCCTTGCCAATTCGAGCGGGGTGCTGGGCCACTACCTGATGGACCACCACTTCATGGTAGGGGCCGTCGGCGAGTCCGACGAGTTTGCCGACCGCTATTACCAGGGCAACCGCCCCAACGGCATCTATATCGTCCGCTTCCGCAACATCAGTCCCGAAACGAAGATGCCGGACTTCGTGCGTGGCTATGGCTTCCAGGGGGGTGCCGAGCGGGAAAGCTGGAGCCGCGGCAACGAATTGGATGGCTTCGGTCCCAGCCTCAAAAAGACCCTGCGGGACCCCGGCCCCTGGCAGTTCAGCATCCTCGCCTTCGGCGAGTCGCTCCCCTACTACGAGAACGCCCTCTCGCTTGATACCGAACAGGTGGACGAATGGGGGATGCCGCTCTTGCGGTTCAACGCGGCCTGGCGGGACAACGAGTTCGCTATGCGCAAGGACATGCAGGCCACCGCCGCCGAGATGCTGGAAGCGGCGGGCCTGAAAAACATCCTCACCTACGATGCCTATGTGGAAGGTAGCATCGGGGCTGAGCCGGGGCTGGGCATCCACGAGATGGGCACCGCCCGCATGGGCAAGGACCCGAAAACGTCGGTGCTGAACCAGTGGAACCAGTGCCACGACGTCTCGAACGTCTTCGTGACCGACGGGGCTGCCATGACCTCTGCCTCGTGCGTCAACCCCTCCATCACCTACATGGCCCTGACGGCCCGTGCCGTAGACTATGCCGTGAAGGAAATGCAGGCGGGAAATATCTGAGCAGGGAGGATATGGAGA
>CAZLRO010000102.1:0-11944 GCA_964561865.1 uncultured Rhodothermaceae bacterium
TGGGCACAGCCCCTGTGGCAGCCCAGACGACCGGGAGCTGCGAGCTGGGTTCAGCAACCCAGGACCTGGACGTGAGCAACGTCCGGGCACGCCTGTACAACAACGGGGGCTTGTTCTGGAAAGGGGCTGGCAACGTCTACAACGTGCCCAAAGCCCCGGATGGCGCCCCCATCTCCCCCAACGCCATCTTCGCCGCCGGTATCTGGATCGGCGGTAACGTCGGCGGGCAAATCCGGACGGCTGCTGCCACCTATGGTGACTGGGAGTTCTGGCCGGGGCCACTCGATGCCAACGGTGAACTGCCGGGTGCCGGGGACTGCGCCGAATACGACCGCATCTTCATCATCACCCGCCAGCAACTGAAAGATCTGGACGATACCGGGGTCACCACCCCGGACATCGTGGACTGGCCCTGGGAGCTGGGTGCGCCCGTCGTGGCCGTCCCCGGCAACGGGCTGGATGACGACGGCGACGGTCTCACCGACGAAGGCACCGACGGCCAGGACAACGACGGCGACGGACGCATCGACGACGCCTCGGAGCAGGAACTGCGCACCGACGGCTATGACCTGGCCGCTGGCGACCGCCCCTTCATCCTCGGTGACCAGATGGCCTGGTGGGTCATGAACGACGTGGGCAACACCCACGCCACCACCGGCACCTCGGCCCTCGGCCTGGAAGTCCAGGTCAGTGCTTTTGCCTTCAACCTAGCCGGCGACCTGGGGCGGACCACGTTCTACCGCTACAAGCTCATCTACAAGGGCAAGCAGCCGATGACCGATACCTACTTCGGTATCTGGTCTGACACCGACCTGGGCAACGCTTCGGATGACTTCGTCGCCAGCGACACCACGCTCGGGATCGGCTACGTCTACAACGCCGACAACTTCGACGACGGAGCCGACGGCTACGGCACCCCGCCCCCAGCCAACGGCTACGACTTCTTCCAGGGGCCGCTCGTGCCCGCCCCCGGCGAGACATGGGTGGACCCCGACGGACAGACCTACCCCGACCAGACGCGCCTGAAGATGACGCGCTACATCTACTACAACAACGACGGTAGCGTCATCGGCAACCCGCGCAATAACACCTCGGACTACTACAACTACCTGCGAGGCATCTGGCAGGATGGCGCGCCGGTGTGCTTCGGCGGCGTGGGCCATCCCACCCTCAGCGTGGGAGGTGTGTGCAATGGGACGGCCCCGTTCATGTTCCCTGGCGACCCGGTGACCGCCGAATTCTGGAGCGAACGCAACACTGATGGGGCTGGCACACCCAACGTACCCAGCGACCGCCGCTTCGTCATGGCAACCGGGCCGTTCACGCTGAACCCCGGCGACGTGCAGGACCTGGCCTTCGGCGTGATCACGGGCTTTGGTGCGGACCAGTATGACTCCATCGTAGCCATGCGCGCCGCCGACGCCCTGGCACAGTCCGCCTACGACGCCAACTTCGAACTGCCTGCTGCCCCCGACCCGCCGCGTGTGGACCTGGACGGCGACGGCGTGAACGAACTGGTCTCCGAGCTGGATGGCCGCGTCATCATTACCTGGGGCTACAAACCCACCGACAACAACTACCTCGAATCCTACGAGGCCTTCAACCCGTTCTCGTTCGACAACGGCGGCGACCGCACCTTCAACTTCGAAGGCTACCGGGTCTTCCAGTACCCGAACTCGGACTTCGATGAGAAGGAAGCCAGCGAACTCGCCACGTTCGACGTGGAGAACGGGGTGCTGCGTGTGTTGCAGACCGGCTCGGACGGGCTGCCGGTGGTGGCCGCCAACGGCCGTGACACCGGGGTGCAGCACTACCTCGAAGTGGGCAACCTGACCAACTATAAGCAGTACTACTTCGGCATCCAGGCCTATGGCTACAACGGCAACACCGACCTGGACAAGGTCATTGCCAGCCCGGTGACCCGGCTCATCGTCACCCCCTCACGCCCGGGTGCCCGCAATGGCGGCACGCGTGTGAACGAGGAAGGGCAGGGCTCCAACGCCCCGGCCCAGCAGGTGGGCGTGGGCGAAGGCTTGGTTACGGCCACGGTGATTGACCCGGCCCAGGTGACAGGCGACTCCTACACCGTCGAGTTCTTTGAGCAGACGGTCAACGACGAGACCTTCATCAACTACAGCATCCGGAATGCCACCAAAGGCATCACCGTAGTGGACGGGGCTGCCTACGGAGAGCAGTTTGGGCGCCCGCTCGACCAGAAGGAAAACATCGCCACCATCGATGGCCTTTCCTTCAGCGTGACGGGGCCGACGGCGGCCTCCAGCCCCACGTTCCCCTTCAAGCGGTTCGCCACGATCTCCAACGCGGCCGGCCCGCTCGACCCGCCGGAACCGGCGGCCTTCGCCTTCAACAGCAGCGGCTTCCCCACCATCGACGGGGGGCCTCCTGGTGAAGCCTACCTCGACTGTGTCAACGACCGCCCTAATGGTGCCCGTCAGCAGTCGACTGTGGCGCTCGGCGCGTGTGCCCAAGGCTGGGGTGTGCATACCTTCGGGGCACGTACCACCTTCGCCGAATGGATCGACCGTACAGTGCTCAGCCGTGGCAACCTGCCGTTCGTAGGTGCCAACGACTTTGAGATGCGCTTCACGGCAGGTGGTGGCGTCGCCAACCGGGCCTTTGAGGATGGCCTGAACGTGACGGTGCCGTTTGAGCTCTGGAACCTGGGTGCTACTGCCAACGACCCGTCGGACGACGTGCGGATGATTCCGTGGGTGTGCGAAGGGGCCTGTGGAACGGGTCGCAATCCCTTGGTATACGATGTTGGTGGCGACAGCCCGCTGTCGGGTGGTACCAACGACCCTGTCACTGATGCCATCTACTGGTTCCAGCCACGTAACAGCACGCCGGGTCAAGCGGGCTACCTCGAATACGAAGCCGCTGCCCTGGCAGGCACCTACGACTATGAGGACGAAGAGGTGATTGCCCGCACGGTGCTCATGTGCTGGAACTGCGGCTCGGCAGCGCCCTACCCGCAAGAGCATCCGGAGATCGGGACGACGTTCCGCATCTCCACCTTCAAGCCGAACCAGCCCGGCGACGTATGGACCATCGATACCTCCTCGCTGAAGAAGACGACGGGGGATGGCTCGGCGGCCCGTGCCGCGCTGGAGGACATGTACATCGTCCCCAACCCGTACAAGGGCGCTTCCTCCTACGAGGTGAGCAACCTGGTCGATGTCGTTCGCTTCACCAACATGCCGACGCGGGCCACCATCCGCGTGTTCACCCTCAGCGGCACGCTCATCAAGACCATCGAGAAGAGTGGCCCCGAGACCTTCGTGAACTGGGACTTGCAGACCGATGAGGCCCTGCCTGTTGCCAGCGGCATGTACCTGGTCCACATCGAAGTGCCGGGCCTGGGCGAGAAGGTGATCAAGTTCGGCGTCGTCAAGAAGCGGATCCAGCTCGACGTCCTCTAAGAGTCCAACGTCGTTCATCGATTGCAATCAGGAGGTAATCCTATGAACAAGATGCGTTTGTTTGTGTATGCCCTGATCGCGGCGTGCCTCATGGGGGCACTCGTGCCGGGCGCGTATGCAGGCGACAAGAAGCGGCGTGGGACAGCTGGGGCCGACCACCTGCTCGTGCCCCTGACGGCACGGAACACGGGCCTCGGCAATGCCATGACCGCTGGCTTCAACCAGATGTCGGGCATTGAGGCCCTCTATTCCAACCCCGCCGGTCTGTCGGGCAACCAGGGCACGGCAGCCCTGTTCAGCCGCACCAACTACGTGGCCGATATCGGCATCAACTACTTTGGTGTGGCCCAGCGCTTCGGCAGCAACAACATCGCCTTCACCGTCTCCTCGTGGGACTTTGGCGACATCCCGCTCACCTCGGAGGTGACGCCTGAAGTCGGGTCTACGACCTACCGCGCTACCATCGTGACGGCAGGGCTGACCTATGCGCGCCAGTTCACCGACCGTATGGCGGCTGGCGTGACGTTCAAGGCCCTCACCGAGAAGATCGACGACACCAATGCGGGTGGCCTGGCCTTCGACGCCGGGATGACCTACGCCGTCGGGGAAAGCGGTCTGCGCTTCGGCGTCAGCCTGAAGAACTTCGGGCCGCAGATGGACTACACCGGCTCCGGCCTCGTGCGGTTCGAGCAGCTCGACGACCAGGACGGCAACGCTGCCCAGAACGCCGTCCTCATTGAGGGAGCGCCTTATGAACTGCCGTCGATGCTCAACTTCGGCGTGACCTACACCCGCGAACTCGGTGCCCAGGCCAACGTCAGCCTCCTCGGTAACTTCCGCTCCAACTCCTTCTCCCAGGATCAGTACTCCGGGGGGCTTGAACTGGGGCTGCGCGACATCCTCTTCGTGCGCGGCGGCTACCAGATGGAGCAGGACACCGACCTGACGTTCTATTCGGGCACCAACTTCGGTGCGGGCCTGAACCTGGACCTCGGCGGCACGGCGCTGACGGTGGACTATGCCTACCGTTCGACCGACTTCTTCGACGGGGTCAACATGGTCTCGGTCAGCTTCTCGCTCTGAGACGGAACGTTCCAAACGACCTGCAAAAGGGGTGGCTTCTTCAACGAGGCCACCCCTTTTTGCTGAAAACCGATACGGCCCCGGTTCGTTTCATAGGCGTTCTACAGCACGGGTGTGCAAGTGCCTGTGTCCCCCTCCCGTCTTTCGCCATGGCGTGTAAACGGGAACCCTCTGCAACCACCCCTGTCGTCCCGGATGAAACGTGCGTGTTCATGGCCTGCGGTGCTGGTGCTGGGCGGGCTGCTGATCGGCTGTGGTGCCGAGGCCATAGAGCCCCCGGCAGCAGACGAAAGCCGCCAGTTTCGCAACGTATCCGATTCCACCGTCGCCTTCGTGGGCGACGCGGCCTGTGCGTCGTGCCATGAGGCCGAATACCGAGGCTACCAGGCGCACGGGATGGCCCGGTCGTTCTATCCCCTCACGCCCGAAACGGCGGTGGAAGACTTCTCCGGCGTCGAGGTGCTGCACGAACCCACCGGCCTTCGCTACCGCGCCTACCGCGAGGGCGACCGGTTCTTCCAGGAGGAGTATCGGCTCGATGCTGCGGGCCGCCGCGTTCACACGCTGGTACGCGAGATGCTGTACGTCGTGGGCAGTGGCACGGCGGCCCGCACGTACCTCGCCGAAAGCAACGGGCACCTCTACGAACTGCCGCTCACCTGGTATACCCAGCCCCGGAAGTGGGACTTCAGCCCTGGCTACCGGGAAGACAACCCGCGCTTCGACCGCCTCGTGCCGGACCGCTGCATGACCTGCCACAACAGCTATCCCGCAGGCGTGCCCTACGTGGAAGGCAAGTACACGCAGGTGCCGCTGGGCATCGGGTGTGAACGCTGCCACGGCCCCGGCGCGTTGCACGTCGAAACCCAGCTCGCCAGCGCCGACACCGGCGACGGCTTCGACGAGACCATCGTCAACCCGAAACACCTGTCGCTGGATCGGCGGCTGGACGTGTGCCAGCAGTGCCACCTCTCCGGCACGGTCATGCTGCTGCGGGCCGGGCGCACTGCCTACGACTTCCGCCCCTCGCAGGACCTGGCGGGCTACGTGGCCCTGTTCTCGTCCGACCAGGCCGAGGCCGACGGGCAGATCGGGGTGATCTCGCACGCCGACCGGATGCAGCAGAGTGCGTGCTTCATCGCCACACAGGGCCAGCCTGCAGCGATGGAGTGCATCACCTGCCATAACCCGCACGAGGGGTTCCGGGATAAGGGGCCGGGCTATTTCAACCGCACCTGCCTGGGGTGCCACGACGCGGGCCTGCTGGCCGGGCAGGTGGCCCCCGCTGCCCGGCCCGACCACACCGGCGCGGCGAACTGCATCGCCTGCCACATGCCCCGTGTGGCCTCCGAAGCCCCGCATTCGTCTTTCACCGACCACTGGATCCGCGTCGTTGTGTCAGAGGCCCCGAAGCCTGTAGCGGCCCACCAGCCCGTCACCCTGCATCCCTACTTCGACCGTGACCGCCAGGGCGCGGCGGCAGCGGTGATGACGGGCATGGCCTATGTCGTCTACGGCACGCAGTTCCGGGACCGTCAGGCGTTGCAGACCGGCATCGGGCACCTGGAGCAGGCGCTGGCGCAGCAACCCGACGCGGGCGAGGCACACTACCTCCTCGGCTATGCCCGGATGCAACTGGGGCAGTGGCAAGCTGCAATCCCGGCCCTGGAAGCCGCCGTCCGGCTCGACAACCGGATTCCGGAGCGGCTGAATGCGCTGGCCCAGGCCTACGAGGCCACCGGCGGCGACCCCGCCCGCACCGGGCAGGCCTACGAACAGGCCCTGCAACGCCAGCCCGCCCTGGCCGGCGTGCGGGTCAACTACGGGCGGTTCCTCGAAACGCAGGGGCGGATCGAGGAGGCGCTGGCCCAGTACCAGCAGGCCGCCGCCGACCAGCCCTGGCTCGCCCCGGCCCACTACAACCTCGGCACCGCCTTCTTGCGCAAGGGACAGACCCGCCCGGCTGAGACCGCACTCCGCCAGGCCCTGGCCCTCCAGCCGGACCATGTGGAGACCCTCGGCAATCTCGGCCTGCTCTATGCCGCCGCTGGACGGTCCACCGAGGCCCGCATCCTGTTCGAGCGGGCGGTACAAGTGGCCCCGCAAAACGCCGTCGCGCTAGCGAACCTGGGCACCTGGCACCTCAAAGCCGGGGACTTCGCCCGCGCCATCGACCTGCTCACCCGTGCCGTGGCGGTGAACCCGGCGGCGCTGGACGCACTGGTCAACCTCGCCGTCGCACATTTCCAGCAGGGCGACCGCGAACAGGCCCGGCAGTACGCCCGCCAGGTCCTCCAGCAGCACCCGACCCATCCCACCGCCCGGCAACTCCTCAACGCACTACCCTAGCGCGGTTCACGCCCGGTTTTCAACCGTTCAGGTGCCCTTATTAACCGTTCAGGGGATATAACCAGGCTCGGCGGCAGTAACTATATGATCGACTGTGCGCGGGGATGGGCGTGCAGCGGTTGATGTTGCCCCCTCAGTCCTGTCCCGAGGGCAGCACCCAGATGCGGGCAGAGCGGGGGGGCAGGGCGAACGTGAGGCTGCCGTCGCCGAGTACGACAGTGTCGCCGGAGAGGGTGTCGCGCACGGTGCGACCCACGAGGTTCTGCCCCGGCGTATGCCCGGCACCGGGCACCTGCGTTGTAATCGGGAGCGTGACGGTGTGGGCGGTGGCACCGAGGTTGAAAGCCACCCACACACGGTCGTCGCCGAAGGCCCGCTCGTAGGCCAGCATGCGGCGGGCGTCGTCGGCCAGGATGGGCGTGAAGGTGCCGCGTTGCAGTGCCGGGTGGGCCTGCCGCAGATGGGCGAGGGTGCGGTACCAGGCGAACAGGTCATGGTCGAACGCCACCGGATCGCGAGGGCGGGGCAGGCCGAGTGGATGTGTGGCCTCGTCGGCGAAGGTCAGCTCCGGCCACACCATCGGCTTGCGCTCGTCCGGGTCGTCGCCGCCCCACATCCCCGCCTCGTCGCCATAGAACAGGTGCGGTGCCCCGACGGCGGTGAACTGGTACGCCAGCATCAGCCGAAAGGTCTGCCACTCGGTCGCGTTCGGCTTGCGGATGTCATAGGCCGGGTCGTCCTTGGGGCTGACGCGGTGGTCGAAGAACGTCTTCGGGTTCACTACCTGCGAGGCGGGGCGGTCGGTGTCGTGCGAGCCGAGGGTGTTCATCAACACATAGTTCACCTCGGGGGGATAGTCCGCGTGGAGGCGAGCGAGTTCGGCGAAGAAATCCGTCGGGCCGTAGGGCTGGCCCGGCGGCAGGTCGGCCCCGAGGAACAGCTTGCGCGTGGCACTGCCCCAGCGGTAGTTCATCACCGCGTCGAATGCATCGCCTTCGAGCCATGGGCGGGCGTTGAACATCCCGAAGTTCGGCCAGTCCTGCCACCACACCTCGCCGACGGTGTACGCCTCCGAGTTGATCGACCGGACGAACGTTCTGAAGTCCTTCCAGAAGTGCAGGTGTACCATCTCGGCCACGTCGAGCCGCCAGCCGTCGATGCCGTCGGACGGGTCGCCGTCGGCGTTGGGGTCCATCCAGCGGCGGACCGAGGCGAACACGTAGGCACGGACGGGCTGGACAAGGCCGTGTTCATCCTCGCGCAGTTCTGGCAGGTCTTTCACCCCCACCCAGCCTTCGTAGTCGAACTCGTTGTCCGGGGTGGCCGGGTCGTCCCATGCCTTCACGGTGAACCAGTCGCGGTAGGCCGAGCGCTGCTGGTTCCGGGCGAGGTCTTCGAAGGCAAACGACCGCAGGCCCATGTGGTTGAACACCCCGTCGAGGATCACCTTCATACCGCGGGCATGGGCCTCGGCCACCAGCGTCAGGAACAGCCGGTCGGCACTCGTCCACCCCCATGTAGCCGGATCGAGCGGGTTTTCCCGTGCCCACGCCGCGCGGTCGCCCGCCGGGTCGGGGCCGAAGTTGTTGTCGATGTGGTGGAACAGCGCGCCGTCGTACTTGTGCAGGCTCGGCGACTCGAACATGGGGTTGAGGTAGAGCGCCGTCACGCCGAGGGAATCGAGGTAGTCGAGCCGGTCGAGGATGCCCTGGAGGTCGCCACCATAGCGCCGGAGCTGGTTGGTGACGTAGAAATCGCGCCCGGTGGCGCGCTCCCAGTCCGCCTGCGCGTACCAGTCCGCCGTCCAGTCGGCCACACGCCAGCCTGCGGGGATGAAGTGGGGCCACGACCCGCGAATCTCGTCGGGCGTCGGGTCGTTCGACGGGTCGCCGTTGCGGAAGCGTTCCGGGAAGATCTGGTACCAGACGGCCTCTTTCGCCCATTCCGGGGCATCGACCGATTGGGCCGCCGCCGTAACCGGCACCAGCAGGAAGAACAAGAGCAGACGTGTCATGGCAGAGGCGGTTGGCCGGCAGCTTTTGGGGTTCGTCATCCGTTGGTTCCGCTATCCTGTCATCGGGCTTCTCCCACATCCAGCATCAGCTTTTCCGTGATGCTGTCGCAGACAAGCTTGCCCCGGTCGGTCAGGCGCAAACGGCTGTTGCGCAGCGGTTCGATGTATCCTTCCGTCTCCAGCCAGGCCAACTCGTCCAGCTTTTCGTACAGCAGGTCGACGCCGTAGCGCTGTTCGAGGTGGTCGAGGGAGAGGCCGTCGGCGGTGCGGAGGCGGAGCATCAGGTACTCGTTCGCCAACCGGTCCATCGGCAGCGCCTCGCGGAAGTCCACCGCCAGGGTGTACTGGGCGAGCAGGTCTTCGTAGCGCCGCAGGTTGCGCACGTTGGCCCAGCGCCAGGCGGGCAAGCCTTGCCACCAGAACGAGTGGGCCGAGGGGCCAAACCCCAGGTAGTTGGCATGCGTCCAGTAGCACTGGTTATGCTGGGCGCGGCAGCCGGGACGGGCGAAGCTGGAGATCTCGTAGTGCTCGTAGCCGTGCGCACGCAGGTAGTCCATGGTGAACCGAAACCGTTCCAGCGCCGTCTCTTCAGGGGCGGGGGCGAGCATCCCGCGTTCCACCTGCTTTGCCAGCACCGTGTGGGGTTCGATGGTCAGGTTGTAGGTGGAGATGTGGGGCACGTCGAAGGTCAGTGCCTTTTCCAGGTTCGCCTGCCAGTATTCTTCCGGCTGGTCGGGCAGGCCGAAGATAAGGTCGATGGAGCAGTTGTCAAACCCGGCCCGGTGGGCCAGCGGGACGACGGCGGCGGCCTGGCTGGCATCGTGGCTGCGGTTCATGAAGCGCAGGTCGGCCTCAAAAAAAGACTGGATGCCGATGCTCAGGCGGTTGATGCCCAGGTCCCGCAGCCCGCGCAGGTAGTCCAGGTCGGCATCCTCCGGGTTCAGCTCCAGCGTCACCTCGCCCAGGTTGGACAGGTTGAACTGCTGGTGGAGTGTGTCCAGCACCGTAAACAGTTCTGCATGGGAGAGGAGCGAAGGCGTACCTCCCCCCAGGTAGAGGGTCTCAATGGGTTCCCGTGTGCCGTACTGGTGTGCGTAGTGTGCGATTTCCTGACACAGCGCCTGGATGAACCCGGCACGGGACTGTTTCGAGGTGACGAAGTAGAAGTCGCAGTAGCTGCACCGCTGCGTGCAATAGGGGATGTGGACGTAAATTCCAGCCATCGGTGGGAAGAAGCGGTTAGCGATGGGAGTCTGGGGAGAACCGTCGTTCGCCCGCTGGTATCTGTGGATATAGGAAGCGTCCCCCAGCCCGACCCTTGCACCTGTTTTCACGGTCTGCGCCATGCTCGACCTGCAACGTCTTCAGCCACAATTGACGGCCTTCAACGGGTATCAGGCGCAGGAGCAGGCGTTACTGGCGGCGAAGCAGGCGCAGGCGCTGACCGTCCTGCGGGCACTGGACGGTGTGTGGGAGCAGTGGCGCGAACAGCAGCCGGTGGGTCGGCCCAACTGGCTGACGGCGGGGCTGCGCTCGTCGCCGGTGGCGGTGGTGCAGGCCCCGGTGCGGCCCACGCCCATGACGGTGGTGGCCGCCGACGGCTCGCAGATTTACCCGGACCGCCATGTGGAGCCGTCGTGCTACCTGCTCAATATCAGCCACATCGCATTTCAGTACGGCACGGTGGAACGCCCGATCATGGAATCGGTGCCGATGCTCAAATACCACCGCGCTGATTTTGATCCCTTTGCCGACGATGTGCTGGAGACGGCGACGGCCGAGACGGTGGCGGCGCTGCGGGATGAACGGGAATTGCAGGCGCTGTTCGAGGTGGCCTGTGCTGCCCGGCTGCCGGGGCGTCCCCTCGTGGCCCTGGCCGACGGCACGCTCATCCGCTGGATGCTGCGGGGGTTGCGCAACCACGCCCTGGAACAGCACTTCATCGCCCGCTACACACAGGTGCTGGAGGGATTTCGCCGGGAACGCCTGCCGCTGGCCTCGTACATCAGCCTGCCGGGCAGCACCGAAGTAGTCAACCTGTTGCGCGTGGTGCGGGGCGAGACCGAAGAGACGCCGCCGGAGCAGTCGCTGGCGGGCCTGACCGACCGCCGGGTATTCGAGCAGACGCTGCGCCCGGGCGAACGCTCGGCCACGTTCGAATCTGCCTCCCGCATCCAGAAGGACTATGGGGAGAGCCGCATCTGTTTCTTTTACATGCACCTGCCCGTCCGCACGGGGGGCACCGAGGTCGGACGGGTGGAGATCCCGCGCTGGGTGGCAGACGAGGCTGCGCTGTGCGACCTGGTGCATGCAGTGGTGCTGAGCGAGTGCGAGAAGGGGGATGGCTACCCGATGATCCTCTCCGAGGCCCACGAGCAGGCGGTGATCCGGGCGCACGAGCGGGAGCGGTTTTACGAACTGGTCGAGCGGCAGATGGCGCGGGCGGGGATGCCGGTCACCGGTTCACGCAAGGCCGCTTCGAAGCGCCGCCCGATAGTATGAAAAGGATGGTATAAAAAAGGGGCCGCTCGCTGGTGCAAGCAGCCCCTGGGGTCGTGGGGTGGTGCCCGTCAGTTCTGGGGCGGTACCGCCGTGAGGATCGAGAAGGTGGCGCCCAGCGGGTCGTTGGCAACGGCGAAGCGCCCGATGCCGGGGATGTCTGTCGGCGGGACGCAGACGTTGCCACCCAGCTCGGTGATGCGGGCTGCCGTCGTGTCGCAGTCCGTCACCGCCACGTAGGTCATGAAGTGGGAGGGCGTGTCGCCCCACTCGGCGGTGATCTGCATCACCCCGCCGCGCATGGCCTCTCCATCCTGGAGGATGGTGTAGGGGGTGCCGCCGACCTCGCTCTCCTGGAGCGTGTAGCCGAACACCGCCGCGAAGAAGGCTTTGGAGGCGGCAGCGTCGCGGGAGGCCAGTTCGTTCCAGCACACAGCGCCGGGTTCATCCAGGATGCCCGCACCCGGATGCTGCTTGGCCTGCCAGAGGCCAAAGCTGGCCCCGCTCGGCTCCTGGCAGATCGCCAATGTTTGGAAAGTAAGGATTGCCCTGCAAATCG
>CAZLRO010000103.1:0-11864 GCA_964561865.1 uncultured Rhodothermaceae bacterium
CGGTGATGACGTTGTAGAAGAACGCTTCGGCTTCGGGGCGGGCCACAAGTACGGCGGCCTCCTCGATGCCGACTCCCAGGGTGCCGGTGAGCTGGAAGACCCGTGCCTGCTGCATCGGATCGAGGTTAGCCAACGGGTTGCGGGGCGGAGCAACAGTTGTTTCCATGGCGACCTCCTTCCGGGGTTTGGGGGGTGTTGGTGGAGCGGGGGGGCGTTCGGGCCGGGTGGCTTTCGCCCAGGAGTCGCGCAGGCCGATGATCCGGTTGAACACCCGGTGGTCGGGCCGCGTCTCCTGCGGGTCCTGCCAGAAATACCCCAGTCGTTCGAACTGGTACCGCTCGTCGACAGGGGCCTGTGCGATACCAGGCTCGACATACCCATTAACGATCTCGAGGGCGTTCGGGTTCAGGTACTGGCGGAAATCGCCCTCCTGCTCGTCCGGATTGGGGATGGTGAAGAGCCGGTCGTAGAGCCGGAATGTGGCGGGCAGGGCATGGGCCGCCGAAACCCAGTGGATCGTCCCCTTCGGGCTGCGGCCATCGGGGGCGTTGCCGCCGGTGGTGGCCGGGTCGTACGTGCAGTGCAACGCCACGACCTCGCCCGCCGCATCGCGAACCACCGCCTGGCACGTGATGAAATACCCGTAGCGCAGACGCACTTCCCGACCCGGTGCCAGCCGGTAGAACTCCTTCGGCGGGGCTTCCATGAAATCGTCGCGCTCAATGTACAGTTCTCGGGTGAAGGGGACAGGCCGGGTACCTTCCTTAGGGATATCATGCGGCCAGCAGGGTACGTCCAGCCACTCGGTCTGGCCCTCCGGATAGTTCGTCAGCACCACCTTGAGCGGGCGCAGCACCGCCAGGGCACGCGGTGCCCGGAAGTTGAGGTCGTCGCGCAGGGCATGCTCGAGGATGCCGATATCGACCCGGCTGTCGGTCTTGGTCACGCCGATGCGTTCGCAGAACGTGCGCAAGGCTTCGGGCGGTACGCCACGCCGCCGCAGGCCAAACAACGTAGGCATACGGGGGTCATCCCAGCCCGTCACGTGGCCCTCCTGCACCAGTTGCAGCAGCTTGCGCTTGCTCGTGAGCAGGTAGTCCACGTTCAGCCGGGCAAACTCGTACTGGCGGGGGCGGGGTTCGGCGTAGAGGGCCTCCACCAGCCAGTCATACAGCGGGCGGTGCACCTCAAACTCCAGTGTACACACCGAATGGGTGATACCTTCGATGGCGTCGGAGAGGGGATGTGCATAGTCGTACATCGGGTAGATGCACCAGGCCTCGCCCGTGCGGTAATGCGCCGCGTGGCGGATGCGGTAGAGAACCGGGTCGCGCAGCAGCATGTTCGGCGAGGCCATGTCGATCTTCGCCCGGAGCACGTGCGCTCCGTCCGGATACACCCCGGCACGCATCTCCCGGAACAACTCCAGGTTCTCCTCGACAGCACGGCTGCGGTAGGGACTTTCGCGGCCTGGCTCCAGCACCGTGCCTCGGTAGGTACGGATGTCCTCCTCGCTGAGGCTGTCCACGTAGGCGAGGCCCTTGCGGATGAGCGTCTCGGCGTGCTGGTAGAGCTGCTCGAAGTAGTCCGAGGCGTAAAACTCCTTGTCGGCCCACTCGTAGCCGAGCCACCGGATGGCCTCCTGGATGGAGCGGACGTACTCCATGTCCTCGGTTTCGGGGTTGGTGTCGTCCATCCGCAGGTGGCACACCCCGCCAAACTCTGCCGCCAGCCCAAAGTTGAGGACGATGGACTTGGCATGGCCGATGTGCAGGTAGCCGTTCGGCTCCGGAGGAAAGCGCGTCACCACCCGACCGCCGTAGGTGCCCCTGGCCTGGTCCGCCAGGAGGATATCACGGATGAAGTGGGAGCGGGATTCTTCCTTGTCGGCAGGCGTTCTCACAGCGTTTTCGTTCAGGTGGGCGCAGCAAGGCATCAGAAGATGCACAATGGCATCAAAAGATGCACGCTGAAAATGGCAATTGGGCGCGAACTGATCCCGGAAAACGGCACTATCTGAGAAAAATTCGTTTTAGGACAAGTGGCTGCTGCTGGACGGGGAAGGTGGTGAATAGAATATCGTCAAATTGACGATAATATAGTCAATTTGACGATATTTTGACCCGGTTTAACTCAATCCGGCGTTTGTATTCGTGTCTTGCCAGGTCTGCACCAGTTGCTGGGCGGCGGTGTAGGGGCTAAGGGTGCCCGCCACCACCTGTGCTTCGAGGGTGGACAGGGCCTGCTGTACGACCGGATGGGCCAGGAAGGCCTCCCGGAGCAAGTGGTCGAGGGCTTGGTAAAGCCCCTGGCGGGCCTGCGCTCGTCGCTGTTCCTGGAATTGCCCGGAGGCTTTCCTGCGGTCAAGGATTTCGGTGATGGTGGTGAACACGGCGGCAATTCCCTCGCCGGTCAGGGCGGAGCAGAGGAGCACCGGTGGGCGTGCCCCGTCTGTGGCAGGGGGAAAGAGCCGCAGGGCGCCGCGGTAGGCGGTGGCGGCCTGCCGGGCCGGTTGCTGGTGTACCCCGTCTGCCTTAGTGACCACGAGCGCATCGGCCATTTCCACGATGCCGCGCTTGATCCCCTGCAACTCATCGCCTGCGCCGGGCTGGACGAGCAGCAGGAAGAAATCCACCATCGCATCGACCGCGACCTCGGACTGCCCCACCCCCACGGTTTCGACGAAGACCACATCGTATCCGGCGGCTTCGCACAAGAGGATGCTCTCGCGGGTGGCACGTGCGACCCCGCCGAGGGTGCCGCCGCTGGCCGAGGGGCGGATGAAGGCGTTCGGGTCTACCGACAGCCGTTCCATGCGGGTCTTGTCTCCGAGGATGCTGCCCCGGGTGCGTTCGCTGGTCGGGTCGATGGCGAGGACGGCCACCCGATGGCCCTGTGCGGTCAGGTAGGTGCCCAGGGCTTCGAGGAACGTGCTCTTGCCTACGCCTGGTGCCCCGGTGATGCCCAGGCGGAGGGCACCGCCGGTGTAGGGCAGGAGCCGTTCGAGCACCTGCCGGGCGAGGGCCTGGTGGTCTTCGCGGGTACTCTCCACCAGGGTGATGGCCCGTGCCAGCACCGCCCGGCTCCCGGCCCGTACCCCGGCAACGTAGTCGTCCAGGCCCAGACGGGTCGGGAGGGGAGGGATGCTGCCCGGCGGAGAGGAGGGGCGTTCCATGGCGGGTCGAATGGCACGCGAATTGGTCACACCGGGCGGAATATACGCTGTATCGGGGTTCCGGCGGGGTGGGGTGGGCATATGTCCACCCGGTCGCGCAAAGGCTGCACAGGCCGGGGAATCGCCGGGGCAGCCCTAGTTTTTTCCAGAATCGTGTGCCTATGTTCAAGTCGGGTCTGTTGGTGCTCCTGTGGTGGGGGCTGTTATTGCTGTTGGGTGGGCCTGCGGTGCTGGCCCAGCGTACGTCCGGGTCGCTGGGGATTGGCGGGCAACTGGGCGACCCCAGCGGCATCACGCTCAAGATTTTCCAGCCGGGCCGTCTCTCCTACGATTTCCTGGCGGCCTGGGACGCGGACGACTTCTTCTACATCAACGTACATGGGTTGCGCGAGCGCCGCTTGCCGAGCACACGCAACACCTATTATTTCTACGGGCCGGGGGCGTTCATCGGGGTGCTCGACCACCGGGGCGGGGACGACGACGTGGTGCTGGGGATCAGTGCTACCGTCGGGGTGGGGGTGTTGTTCGACCAGCTTGAATTCTTTGGGCAGATCACCCCGCGCCTGGCGCTGGTGCCAGGCACCGAAGGCGATGCGGGAGGGGGGATCGGGTTCCGTATCTATTTTTGAAGCAGGACTTTCAACAGGGTCACCTGCTGCCCGGCGTGCCCGTGCTCGGCCTCCACGTTTGCATAGGGCACCCCCTGCTGCGCGCACCAGACCGAGAGCGAGCCGTCGTCGGTGGCCTGCGCATTGTCCTGCAGCACCACGTTGAAGCCCTGCTCGGCCAGGCGCTCGAAAAGGGGCGTTTCCGTGACGAAGAAGAAGTCGTCCGGGTCCTGGCCGGGGGCGAGATGGACGGCGGCGGCCTCGGTGGCGGCCTCTCCGCCGTCGGCATAGCTGCGGGCAGACCAGTCCTCGTCGGTGTTGTTGTGCAGGGCCACGAGCAGGGGGTATGTTGTGGGCTGCACCTGGGCCAGTAGCGCCTGGGCGAACTGCCGGACGGCGTCCAGGGCTGCCGGGGTGAACGTGCCGTGCCGCTGTAACGAGGCGGTGGCTCCTGCGTCGGTGAACATCCGGTTGGGGTCGAAGGTGTAGGACTGGCCGTCGAGGGCGAACGTGATGAGGCGCGTACCTGTGTGCCGGAGTTCCAGCAACCGTCCCGGATGGCCGGCCAGGTATGCCCGTGCGGCCTCTACGGCGGTGTTCTCGTCATCGTGGAGATTGAGCAGGACGGGGCCTTCGCCGCTGGGGTCGTGCATGCAGGTGACCAGCCAGACGGCGGTTTCCCCCAGGGCGAGTGGGGTGCGGGCCTCGACCTGTCCCCGCACCGGGTCGGTACTGGTCTGGCATAGGGCGAGCATCCACAGCAGGCGGCGCATGGGGTCAGGCTTGCTGGCCGTTTCCGGCCACGGCGAGGTGTTCGGCCTCGGCGATGAGGGCCTCGATGGCCGAGAGGCCCTGTTGCCAGAAGTCCAGGTCGGTCAGATCGATGCCCAGCCGGCCCACGAGCACATGCGGCCAGTCCGATCCGCCGGCTTGCAGCAGCCCCAGGTAGCGTCCAGCAAACGAAGGGCCTTCCTGCAGGTACCGTGCGTAGAGGGCCAGCACGAGCAGCTCGCCGAAGGCATAGGCATACACATACCCGGGTGAATGCAGAAAATGGGGGATGTAGCTCCACCAGTGGCCGTAATGGTCGCCGAGTGTGACGCTGCCCTGGAACATGGCCTGCTGCGTCTCCAGCCAGTGGGTACGGAAGTCGTCGGCACTCAGTTCGCCGTGGGTGCGTCGGTGGGTATGGATGCGGTCCTCGAAGCGGTTCATCGTCACCTGGCGGAAGACTGTCGCCATCGTGTCATCGATCTTGCTGACGAGCATCGCCAGGCGGTTCCGGGGGTCCGGCTCCTGCCGGGTGAGCCGCTGGAAGACCAGCATTTCCCCGAAGACGGAAGCGGTCTCGGCGGTGGTGAGCGGGGTGTCGGCCTGGAGCACCCCCTGGCGGCGGGAGAGGTACTGGTGGATGCCGTGCCCCAGTTCGTGGGCCAGGGTCTGTACGTCCCGGATTTTCCCCGTATAGTTCATCAGGATGTAGGGGTGAGCACTGGGCACGGCTCCGTGGCTGAAGGCCCCGCCACGCTTGTTCGGGGCCAGGGCGGCATCGATCCAGGCGTGCGTGAAGAACTGGGCAGCAATCTGTCCCATCTCGGGGTGAAAGTCCGCATATGCCTCCAGCACGAGGGCACGGGCTGCATTCCAGTCGTAGTGGGTGTCGGCCTCGCCGAGGGGGGCATACCGGTCGTAGTCGTAGAGTTCTGCAACGCCCAGCAGGGTGCGCTTGAGCGTGTAGAAGCGGGCCACGAGGTCGTAGCGGGCCGTCACAGCGGCAAGGAGGGCCTCTACGGTCGCATCGGCCACCTCGTTCGAGAGGTTGCGGCTGCTGATCCAGGAAGGGAAGTGGCGGAGGCGGTCGTTGGACGCCTTGTCCGCCAGAATCGTGTTGAAACAGAAGGTGAGGGTGTGGCGGTTGGCCTGCAACGCCTCGGTGAAGGTGAGGGCGGCCCGCTGGCGCACACTCCGGTCGGTGTCGTGGAGCCTGGAGAGCACCTGCTGTTCGGTAAGCGTCTCGCCGTCGAGTTCACAGCGCAACGCGCCGAGCGTCTCGTCGAAGAACCGATTCCAGGCACTGACGCCCGTCACACTCTTCTCGACGAGGATTTTCTCCTCTGGCTCGGAGAGCAGGTGTGGTTTGAGCAGCCGCTTGACTTCGAGGAAATGCCGATAGGGGGCCAGGGCTTCGTCGGCGAGCAGGGCCAACGCTGGGGCCTCGTCCAGGGCCGTCCACTCCAGTTCGAGGAAGAGCAGGTGCTGGCTGGTCTGGGTGAGGGCTTCCTCGACCTTCTGGAGCAGGGCGCCGCGGGCCGGGTCACCGGTGTCGGTACACCAGTGCAGGAAGGCGTAGGTGGCCGCCCGCCCCATCCGGTCTTGCAGCCCTTCGTAGCGCCGCAGGGCCTCGGCCAGCGCTTCCGCAGCCAGGTGCGGCATCTGCCCCCGGTAGGTGGTGGCAAACCCCTCAGCCTCTGCATGGACCAGGGCCAGGTCGGCTTCGAGGGTGGCGTGGTCGGGGTAGAGGTCGAGGAGGTTCCAGTGGATGTCTTCGGCACCGGTGCGGGCAAGGGTTTCCATCAGCAAGGCAAGGGTTGTCGGGCAGGGTCAGGGAATGGCAGAACCTTCGCAGAAACGCTCGGTATCAGCATCGCCCGTAACGCATCATCCGAGGTGAGATGTTCCGTCTCGTAGCACGAATTCCTGCCGGTGCCGCCCTCTGGCTGCTGCTGCTGGCGGCCTGCTCCAGCCGGGAGCCGGTGCCGCCATCTCCTCTTCCAGCCCGGACGCTGCCCGTGTCGGGCGGCCTGGAGCAGCCCCTCGACTCGGTCCAGGCTGCGCCGGACTTCTCGCGTCCCGACCTCGCGGGTGGGGTCTTCACACTGTCCGAACAGCGGGGGAAGGTGGTACTGGTCAACTTCTGGGCGACCTGGTGCGCCCCTTGTGTGCGGGAAACCCCGGCGCTGGTAGGGCTGTACCGTGAACTGGCGGACGAGGGCTTCACCATCGTGGGGGTATCGCTGGACCAGGAAGGGTTCGACGCCGTGCGCCCCTTCGCCACGCGCTACGACGTCCCCTATCCCATGATCCTGGATGACGGCTCCCTTGCCGAGGCCTTCGGTGGGATGTACGGACTCCCCACCACGTTCGTCATCGACGGCGAAGGACGGATCGTCCGGCGGTTCCTGGGCGAGTTCCCGGTAGAAGCCATGAAAGCGGAGCTGCGGACGATGGTGGAGGCCTCCTGAACCTATGCACTGGAAGTCGCTGTTCTTTGTATTGGTGATCGGAGGGGGGAGTCCTCCGGCCTTCGCCCAGCCCCGCATCGACCTAGAGGTACTGCTGCGCCGGGTGGCCGTACTTGCCTCGGACTCGCTGCAGGGGCGGCAGACGCAGACCACTGGCAGCCGGAAAGCCCAGGCGCTGATCGCCACAGCGCTCGCCGAGGCCGGGGTGAAGCCCTTCGGGGAAGGATATGCCCAGCCGTTCCGCTTCGTGCCCTGGGGCAAGCAGGACACGGTGAAGGGCGTCAACCTCGTGGGCTGGGTGAAAGGTACTGTTCTGCCCGACACGTTTCTCGTCGTCTCGGCCCACTACGACCACCTGGGGGTGCAAGGCGGGCAGGTCTACAATGGGGCCGACGACAACGCCTCCGGCACGGCGGCCGTGCTGGCCCTGGCGGACTATTTCGGCCAGCATCCGCCCCGGCATTCGTTGCTCCTTGTCTGTTTCGATGCCGAAGAGATGGGGCTGCGTGGGGCACGGGCTTTTCTGGAAGCCTTCCCGATGCCACTGGCCCAGGTGCGGCTCAACCTCAACCTCGACATGGTGGGGCGCAATGACCAGAACGAACTCTACGCCGTCGGCACAAGGCATTATCCGTTTCTGAGGCCCACGCTGGAGGCAGTGGCCGCGCGCAGTGCTCTCCACCTTCGCTTCGGGCATGATGAGCCGGGCACCGATGCACAGGACTGGACGCACGCCTCCGACCACGGGGTCTTCCACCAGGCCGGGGTGCCCTTCGTGTACTTTGGCGTCGAAGACCATCCCGACTACCACCGTCCGAGCGACGATGTGGAGCGGCTCCAGCCGGTGTTCTACCACCATGCCGTCGAGACCATCCTGGATGCCGTGCTGGCCTTCGATGAAAGGTTTCCCGCTGCGGCCCCCTGAACTACCCGTATGCCCGCTGTTTCCGCCCTGTATGTGTATCCGATCAAGTCCACCCACCGCGTGGCGGTGACCGACGCTGTGGTGACCCGGCGGGGGCTGGAACACGACCGGTGCTGGATGCTCGTGGGCGCTTCCGGGCGGTTTCTCTCGCAGCGGGAGGTGCCCCGCCTGGCGACGGTGCAGGCTACGCTGCACCCGGATGGGCGGATGCGGGTCGAAGCCCCTGGCATGTCCGCGCTGGAGGTGCCGGGGCCTTCGGAGGCGATGTGTACGGTGCAGGTGTGGGGTAGTGTAGTGCAGGCCCGCCGGGCGGCGGCGACGGCTTCGGAATGGTTTGGCGCGTACCTCGGACGGGAAGCCCACCTAGTCTATCTGCCGGAGGAGACCCTCCGCCGGGTTGACCCGGCCTACGCCGTGCAGCCCGACGACCACGTCAGTTTTGCCGACGGGTATCCACTCTTGCTCACGACCGAAGCCTCGCTCCAGGCCCTGAATGCCCGCCTGTCGGTGCCCCTCCCCATGACCCGGTTTCGCCCCAATATCGTTCTGTTAGGTACGGCACCATTCGAGGAAGACACCTGGCGTCGCATCCGTGTGGGAACTACCGTCTTCGAGGTGGTAAAACCGTGCGGGCGTTGCGTCATAACCACCCTCGACCAGGAGACCGGGCAGGGGATGGGAGAGGAGCCGCTGGCTACACTCGCCACCTTCCGCAAGCAGGGTTCTAAGGTGCTGTTCGGGGAGAACCTGATTCCGTCGGCACCGGGCATGGTGCGGGTGGGGGAAGAGATAGAAGTGCTGGCCTGGCGCTAAATTAGTGTTATTGCCCTTTTGCATTCCGGTGGAATGGTTGTATTTTCGCCCGCGCGAAGCCGGATTGTTCAGGAAATTGCCGTTATTGCAATCCAAAAAAGAGGACAAAGCCTTCACCAGGTACTACGGGAATGCACAGGGGACCTGTACTGATCAGGTTTTTCGGGTCCCGACGATCATCGCCAGGCCCTCCGAATGTGGATGGGGAGGTGGGGTATGACTGGGCATGTGCTGGTCCTGAACCAGGACTATCGGGCGCTGACCATCTGTAGTGTGGAACGGGCAACGGTACTGGTACTCTTACAAAAGGCCGATCTTATTGAGGCGCTGCCCGAACAGTTCGTCCGCTCTCCCAGCTTCCGGCTTCCCTGGCCCAGCGTCGTGCGGCTCAAGGGGTATGCCGCCGTGCCATTCAAGCGCATCCTGCTCTCGCGTAAGAACGTGCTGCGGCGGGACCGCTACCATTGCCAGTACTGCGGCAGCCGCGAAAACCTCACCATCGACCACATCCTCCCGAAATCCAGGGGAGGGCCGGATACCTGGGAGAACCTGGTCACGGCGTGTGTACCCTGCAACAACCGCAAGGGCAACCGCACCCCGGACGAGGCCGCCATGCGGTTGCACCGGCAACCGTTCCGCCCCAGCTACGTGGCGTTCCTGCGGGATTTTGTGGGGCTGGTCGATGATGCCTGGAAACCCTACCTCTACATGGCATAGCCGCCTAGTGCCGGGAGAAACCCGTTCAAGCTGCTCGTTTAGCATGGTATCTACCCCGCTTCGCCTTGTGGCCCGTGCGCTCTGGGCAATTCCATTGCTCCTGGCCGGGCTGTGCTGGAACCAGGCCGACGTGGCGGGCGACCTGCGCGAGACCCTGCGCAAGGGCGAGTCGGCCACAGCCACCGTGACGCGCTACCGCCGCGTCGACCGGCAGGATGTGTCGCTGGGGGAGGTGAGCCTGCGCGTACCCCTGGCCGACGGGCGCGTGCTCGTCCGCGAACACCTGGCCCTGCCGTACTCGCTCTCTCACCGGGTAGAAAAGGATACCCTGGGGGTACGTGTCCTGCCAGGGGCCGACCAGGAAATCGTCATCGCCTCGATAGCAGCCACACAGAGCCGTATCGCGGCCATCAATGCCGGTATCTGCGGCATCGCCGCGCTGATGGCCTCGATCGGACTGCTCTTCTGGAACCGCTCGCTGCGGCAACGGGGCGATCCGGGACAGGCGCTACCGGGCTGAGCCGTTGCCGTTCCTGGGGTGCAGGCGGCAGCTGCGGGACAAGAAAAAGGTCAGGGGCGGTTCCGAAATGCACCTCCGGGTCGTGTAAATTGGCACTAGATGCGAACATTGCGGAGATGGTGTGCCAACAGACCCCACGCTCGCACAGATTCGGGAGGTCGTCCGCCGCTTCTGGGGCTACGACACGTTGCGCCCGTTGCAGGCGGAGGCCATCGGGGCGGGACTGGACCGGCGGGACTCGCTCGTGGTGCTGCCCACCGGCAGTGGGAAGTCGCTGTGTTACCAGGTGCCGCCCCTCGTGGCCGACCGGCTGGACGTGGTGGTCTCGCCGCTCATCTCGCTGATGAAGGACCAGGTGGACGGGCTGCGGGCGGCGGGGGTGCCAGCGACGGCCTTGCACAGCGCCATGACCAGGCGGCAGCGCCAGCAAGCCGAGGCGTTTGCCCGCTCCGGGCTGTGTCGGCTGCTGTACCTGGCTCCGGAGCGGCTCTTCACCCCCTGGTTCGACAACCTCTCGGCCCAGGTGTCCATCGGGGCCTTCGTCATCGACGAGGCCCACTGCATCAGCCACTGGGGGCATGACTTCCGCCCGGAATACCGACGGCTGGCGATGCTCAAGGAGCGGTTCCCGGCGGCCAGCGTCCATGCCTTCACGGCGACTGCCACCGGGCGTGTACAGCAGGACATCGTCGCGCAACTGCGCCTGTCCGATCCTGTGGTGCTCATCGGGTCGTTCGACCGGCCCAACCTGGTCTACCGCGTGCAGGCCCGGCAATCCCTGAAGGAGCAACTCCGGGAGGTGCTGGCCCGGCACGAGCACGAAGCCCTCATTCTGTACTGCCTCAGCCGCACGGATACCGAGCGCCTCGCGGCCTGGCTCACCGAGCAGGGCCACCGGGCCGTGTGCTACCACGCGGGCCTGGGGGACGAGGACCGGCGCAAGGCCCAGGAGGCATTCCTCAACGAGGAGATCGACATCATCGTTGCCACCGTAGCCTTCGGCATGGGTATCGACCGGAGCAACGTGCGGTGTGTCGTTCATGCCGCCATGCCGCGCTCCATCGAGCATTACCAGCAGGAAGCCGGGCGGGCCGGGCGCGACGGGCTGGAGGCCGAATGCATCCTCTTCTATTCCCCCGCCGACGTGCTGCGCTGGCAGTCGCTCCAGGAGAAGTCTGCCGGGGAGGTGCATTCCCCGGCCATGCAGCGCTACCTGGCGGCCTCCGGAGAGCTGCTCCAGCACATGAAGCAGTTTGCCGCGCCGGGCCGCTGCCGCCACCGGATGCTCGTCGAGTACTTCGGGCAGCGCTGCGAGGCCCCCAACTGCGGGGCCTGCGATGTGTGCCTGGGGGAGACGGAAGAACTTGAGGAAGGCACCACGACGGCCCAGATGATCCTCTCCTGTGTGGCCCGCACGGGCGAGCGCTTCGGTGCGGCCCATATCATCGAGGTGCTGCGTGGGGCGGACGCCGACCGCATCCGCAGCCTCGGCCACGACCGCCTCAGCACCTTCGGCCTGATGAAAGGCACCCCGGTGAAAGCCTTGACGAACATCGTCTTCCAGTTGCTCGATCAGGGCTTGCTCACCCGAACCGGCGGAACCTACCCCGTGCTGAAGCTCAACGAGGACTCATGGCGCGTCCTGCGCGGCCAGCAACCCGTCTGGCTGCTGCCCGTGAAGCGGAAGGAGGTCCGCCGCACGAAGGTGGAGCGGGAATCGTGGCAGGACGTGGACCGGGCACTGTTCGAGCGGCTGCGCAAGCTCCGGGCCGAGATCGCCCGCGAGCGGGGCGTGCCTCCCTACGTGGTCTTCAGCGATCAGACCCTCCGCGAGATGGCCCGCGTGCGCCCCCGGAACGAACAG
>CAZLRO010000104.1:0-11660 GCA_964561865.1 uncultured Rhodothermaceae bacterium
CCGCATCATCGTGAAGCTGGACGCCCCGCGGCTGCTGCGTGAAACGTTGATGGACCCGCGCTACCAGCCCATGCGCCTGTCCATGAGCGGGGTGACGGACTGCTACCAGCCAATCGAGAAAAAATTGCGCCTCACCCGAGGCTGCTTGGAGGTGCTCGCCGAGTTTCGTCACCCGGTCATCCTCATCACGAAGAACCACCTCGTCACCCGCGACCTCGACCTGCTGACCGAGCTGGCCGCGATGAACCTGGTACACGTCATGCTCTCGGTGACGACGTTGCGTCCGGAACTGGTGGGGCGGATGGAGCCGCGCACCTCACGTCCGGAGCGGCGGCTGGAAGCCATCCGAAAGCTCCATGAGGCGGGGGTGCCGGTCGGAGTGATGGTGGCACCCGTCATCCCTGGCCTGACCGACGAGGAGATGCCGTCCATCCTGGCTGCGGCTGCCGGGCACGGGGCGCAGTCGGCGGGGTACACGGTAGTGCGACTGCCGGGGGCCGTCCGGGAACTGTTCCTCGAATGGCTGACGCAGGAGATGCCCGACCGCGCGGAGAAAGTCCAGGCCCGTCTCCGCTCCCTGCGCGGCGTGGCCCTCGACGACCAGCGGTTCGGGCACCGGATGCGGGGTGAGGGCCTCTGGGCGGACCTGCTGCGGACGCTGTTCAAGACCACCTGCCGCAAGCTGGGGCTGAACCAGACCCGCTTCACCTTCAGCACGGCACACTTCCGGCGGATGGGTAACGGGCAACTCTCGCTGTTCCAGCAATAGGCGTGGGGTGGAGGAGGCAGGATGATGGGTACAGTATCCCTCCGTGGAAGAACTTGACGGCTCTGCATTGAAGGTGAGGGGCGTGTGCCGTAGCTTGGGGGTGCTTCCCCCTATCGTCTTACCCTGCCTTACCCATGACCCGCCGCACCAAGATCGTCTGTACTATCGGCCCGGCGTCGGGTGCGCCGGACACCCTCCGCGCCATGATTGCCGCCGGGATGGACGTGGCCCGCCTCAACTTCTCGCACGGGAAGCATGAAGACCATCGCCGGACGCTCGACACCGTCCGCGAGGCGGCTGTCAAGGAGGGGCGGGTGGTTCCGGTCCTGCAAGATTTGCAGGGGCCGAAAATCCGCATCGGCGAGATGAAGGATGGCAGTATCCTCCTGCACAAGGGGCAACAACTGCGCCTGACCACCACGCCGCTCCCGCTCAGCGATGAAAACCTCGTCTATGTGAGCTATCCCACACTGGTCCACGACGTGGAGGTGGGGCGACATATCCTGCTGGACGACGGGCAACTGGAACTGGCAATCGTGGAGAAAGACGACGAGACGGTATTGACCGAAGTGGTGGTGGGGGGGCAGTTGCGCTCGCGCAAGGGGGTTAACCTGCCCCATATCCGGACGTCCACCCCTTCGCTCACCGAGAAGGACGTCCACGACCTGGCCTTCGGGCTGACGAGCGAGGTAGATATTATCGCCCTGTCGTTTGTACGGAACGAGAGCGACGTGCGCGACCTCATCCGGCGGGTGCGGGAGTCGGGCAAGCGCGTCAGCGTCATCGCCAAGATCGAGAAGCCGGAGGCCGTCCACCGCATCGATAACATCCTGAAGGAGGCCGACGGGATCATGGTGGCCCGCGGCGACCTGGGCATCGAGATGCCGCTGTCGAAGGTGCCGGGCACGCAGAAGTCAATCATCCAGAAGTGCCTGCACGCGGGCAAGCCGGTGATCACGGCCACGCAGATGCTCGAGAGCATGATCGAGAACCCGCGCCCTACCCGTGCCGAGGCCAGCGACGTCGCCAACGCCGTCCTCGACGGCACCGATGCGGTGATGCTTTCAGGCGAGACGGCGATGGGCAAGTATCCCGTGCGCGTGGTGGAGGTGATGGCGAAGATCGTGGAGGAGGCCGAGCAGAACCGCCAGCATTTCTACCGCCACCAGCCAGAGGGGTCGCTGGAGGTCACCGAGGCCATCAGCTACACGGCGTTCGAGGTGGCCGAGCAGGTGCAGGCCGCCGCCATCGTCTGCCTGACCGCCTCCGGGGCCACCGCCCGCGCCATTGCCCGCTACCGTCCGTCCATGCCCATCTACGCTTTCACCGACGACGAGCGGGTCGTGAGGCAGCTCGGCCTGACCTGGGGCACGCGGACGTTCTACATCCCCTCGCAGAAGGACACCGACCAGGGGGTGCGGCTCGTCCACCGCATCCTGCTCGAACAGGGCCTGGTCAAGTGGGGCGACCTGCTGGTGATCACCGCCGGGATGCCGCTGCCACAGAAAGGCCGCACCAACATGCTGCACGTGAGCCGGGTGTAAGCCACTCCAGGGATGGGGTAGTGGAACCCGTGTAGGGGTTGGGCATTTACGCCCTTGCCCCTCACCATTCGGCGAGACCATGAAGGGTTGATACTGCTTCGGAACCAACGCCTGCCGTCCGGGTTGCCCGGTGATGATCCTGGTGGGTCGGTTCTGCCAGTGTGCCTTGTCCCAAACCGTTCATGATGCGTCGCTGTCTTCTCCTGGTGTTGCTGGCGGGGGTGCTCGCAGGCTGCAAGTCCGGCTCGTTTGTGGGCCGCCGGATGGACAACTTCACGGCGTACTACAACACGTTCTACAACGCCCGCAAGGCCTTCGATGCGGCCATCAGAGCTGCTGAGAAGCAGGAGCAGCCGGTCAACCGCAACACCTACCCGCCGCTGTTCACCAGCCCCGAGCGCTTCAGCAACAGCCGCGACTTCGAGAACGTCATCAAGAAATGTGCGGACGTGCTGCGCGAGCACCCGGACTCGAAGTGGGTGGACGATGCCCTGTTGCTCATCGGCAAGGCGTATTTCTACCAGCAGAACTTTGTGGGGGCGGAGCAGAAGTTCCGCGAGGTCATCGGGCTGGAAGCCTCGAAGCTCAAGCACGAAGCCCGGTTCTGGCTAGCCCGCACCCTCATTGCCAGCAATGCGTTTGAACCCGCCGCCGCGCACCTGACCGAGAGCCTCGCCCGCGATGACATGCCCGCCCGCTGGGCCTCGTTGCTGCACCTGGCCCAGGGCGAACTGCATGTGCGCCAGGCCAGTTGGGAGACCGCAGCCGCCGAACTCGAACAGGGCCTCCGGCGTGTGCCCGACAAGGCACTGGGCGGACGGGCGCAGTTCCTCCTGGGGCAGGTCTACGAGACGATGCAGCAGTACGACGAGGCGGTGGTGGCGTATGACCGGGTGGGGCGCTACAACCCGCTCTACCACCTGTCGTATGCCGCCCAGGTCAGCGCCCTGCGCGTGCAGGGACTGCACCGTGACAACGATCGCGCCCTGGCCCGGCTGCGCCGGATGGAACGCGACGACAAGAACTTCGAGAACCAGTCCGAGATGACCTACCTGCGGGGACGCATCCTCCAGGCACAGGGCCGCCGGGACGAGGCGTTCCGCGTCTATGACGACCTGCTCTACGAGGAGAACCCGACGCCGGGGGTAAACGTGGGCGCCGTCCGGGGGCGCGTCCACTATGCGCTGGCCGAACTCTACCGCGACCAGTACAAGGATTACCTGCTGGCCTCGGTGCATTTCGACACCGCCGCCACGAGCCTGCTGGCAACCACCCTCGCCACCCGTCCCGGCGGGGCCGGGCGCAACGCCGAGCTACGTCCACAGGAGTACACGCCCGAAGCCATCATCGACGCGGCCCGGCAGAAAGAGGTCTACGGTAACTATGCCCGGACGTACCGGGAGGTTGCCCGCATGGACTCGCTGCTCGCACTGGGCAGCCTCGACGAGGAAGCCTTCCAGGCGCGTATCCTCGACCTGCGCCGCCAGCGGGCACGCGAGATGGAAGAACGCCGTCGGCTGGCCGAGGAACGCCGCATCGCCGAAGGATTCCAGAATACTGCCCGGTCCGGTGGGGGGGAGGGCGAAAACACCTTCGGGAGCAATCCGGGAAACGCGGCCTTCGATCCGGGGTCGCTGCCTGCCGGGAAACAGTTACCCGCCCCTAACACGGCGGCCAACACCTCCCCGGAACTGGGATTCCTTTTCTACAAGGATCCGATCCGGGTGCAGCAGGGGCAGGCCAGCTTCGTGAACCGGTGGGGGCGGCGTCCGCTGGTGCCGAACTGGCGGCGGCAGGATGCCATCACTGGGGTGGGTACAGTCGCCCAGAACAACCCGGTGCTGGAAGCCCTGCCGGGGAAGGGCGCGCAGGAAGGCGAGGTGGCCCTGCCGGTCATCGACTATTCGGCAGTGCCCCGCGACTCGCTCGGAAACTCGCCGGTGGGTTTGCTCGAGCTCAACCGGATGATCATCGAGGAGGACGGGCAAGAGAGCGTTGCCTCCCGGGCCTATTATGCCCTGGCCGAGGTGCAGCAGGCCCTCGGCGACTCGCTCGCCGCCCGACAGCTCTTCGAACAAACCTTGCAGAACTATCCGGCGTCGGACTTCGCCAACCGGATCCGGGAGCGGCTGGGGCAGGCCGTGGACGACCAGGCCGTGGTGACCTCCGACACCCTTGTCCTCGCCGAGAACCTGTACACCGACTTGTATTCCCGCTGGCAGGCCGGAGGCTATCCGGAAGCACTCGACGGCATGGTACGCCTCGCCCTGGCCTATCCCCGCGAGGAGGTCAGCCCCCGCGCCCTGCTCGCCGCAGGCACCATCTACACCGAGTGGGCCGTGCGCGACACGCTCGACCTGCTGGCCCCGCTGCCGCTGGTCGTGCCGGATTCGCTGCTGCGCAACGGTGGGCTTGCCGAAGACCCGGTGCCCACAGCACCGCCGCAGTCCTCCGCGGAAACATCCGAAGATCGCCCAGCGGAAACCGCCGTCCCGGATGCAGAAGCAGCGGACAATGGGGAAGCAGCGGATCTGGAAGTGGTATCCTCCGACGAAAGCCTCCCCGAACCGGCACCCGCCGAGGCGGATTCGTCTGAAGGGGCACTGCCCGACACCCTGCAAGCCACGTTGCCCGATACCTTGCAAACGGCCCTGCGGGATAGCCTGCAAGCCGCGCTGCCGGCTACGTCCACAGCGGCCTCGGATACGGTGAAGCCGCCGTCGGTGGCGCTGCGGACGCTCTATCGCCATATCGTAGACCGGTACGGACGTACGCCTTATGCCGAGCCAGCCCGGTTTGCACTGGGGATGCTGGACGAGTATGCACGGGCACGCACAGCGGCTGCAACGCTACCCGACAGTGCCGATACGACGGGGACATCGCTCGATACGACAGGGGCACTGCCCGATACAACCGCACGCTCGCCAGCAATGCCGACGGCAGAAGCCGATACCGCCCGAGTGGGCATCGAGGAGGCGGTGCCCGATCTCGAGACAGCCCTTCCCATTCCGGCGGCCTCCGACAGCCTGGCTTCGCCGGGTGCCGACGATGAAGACCGGGAAGTTGACCAGCCGGTGAACCGTTCCCGGATGCAGCGGATGCGTGAGACCCCCGTCCCGACCCGCGAGTCCCCTCCCGCACAGCCCCCTGCCGTCCCTGCGGATACCATCTCCGTTGATGTCCCGGCCGATACGGTCTCTGCACCCCCGGATACCACCGGCGCACCGTTCTCTCCCCAGGCCCGCAAGGCCCAGTCCGCCTCCGAAGATGCAGTATCGTTGGGTGCGTCTTCTGCCGGGCCTCCTTCCGCCGATACGGGTTCCTGGACGCTCATCCTCGGCTCGGTCATGGAACAGGCCGGGGCTGAACGGATGGCGAGGAGCTTCGGAAACCTCGGCTACCCCGTGCGCATCGTGACAGAGAAGGACGGAGAACGTACCCGCTACCGTGTCGCCCTCGGTGCGTTTGCCTCCGACCGCGAAGCGCGGCAGGTGAAGGCCCAGCTAGGCACGCGCATCCCATCCGATGCATGGGTGTTCGCTGTGTCCCCTGCCAATCCTCGGTGAAGACCGGCCCATCCGAAACCGGGTGGAACCAAACCCGCCCCTGCAAGTTTGGGAGCGACAGGCTTCGGAGCCTGATGGAACATCTGGCGAGGCCGGTCTGCCCTGAACCCAGTTCTTCTCCGGTCTACTCATCGGGGCAAGTGTGCCTACGGCCCGCTCCGCCTTACCCAAACCACCCCTCCTATGGCGCAGCAAGAGCGCGAGTCTTCGAATCCGGAACGCAACGCAAATGGCAACGGCCAGGGACCCCGCCTGCCACGGCCGCGCTTCTCTGTGCCCACCTGGTTTTACCTGGTGCTGTTTCTGGCTGCACTGCTGCATATCGTGTTCTTTCTCGAAAGCAGCGAACCCAACACCATAGACTACAGCACGTTTCTCGACTACGTCGAACGGGGGTATGTAGAAAAGGCTGTCGTCATCAACGATAGCCGGATCAGCGGCGTCTATACCAAGGCAGCCATCGAGGGCAACCTCGTCCAGCGCTCGAGACCCCGTCAGGACTTCCTCACCGGCACCACCCGAGATCCGGGCAACCGGTTTCTTTCCGTCAAGCCGGAAGACCACGAACTGACCCAGTTTCTGCGCGACCACAACGCCCGTGCCCGTGCTGCTGGCAAGCCGGAGGTCGAGTTCAGCGCCCGCGTCGAGGAGAACTGGGTGGGCACGATGCTCACCTGGGTGCTGCCGCTGCTGCTCCTGGTAGCCCTGTGGATGTTCGTGCTGCGCCGGATGAACCCCGGCTCGCAGGTGCTCAACATCGGCAAGAACAAGGCGGTGCTCTTCGACGCCAACGAAGGCCAGCGGTTTACTTTCAAGGATGTGGCGGGCCTCGACGAGGCCAAGGAAGAGGTGGTGGAGGTGGTCGAGTTCCTCAAGAACCCGAAGAAGTTCACCAAGCTCGGCGGCAAGCTGCCCAAAGGGGTGCTGCTGGTGGGGCCACCCGGCACCGGGAAGACGTTGTTGGCGAAAGCCGTCGCGGGCGAAGCCGCCGTGCCATTCTTCTCGCTCTCCGGCTCCGACTTCGTCGAGATGTTCGTCGGCGTGGGCGCTGCGCGTGTGCGCGACCTGTTCCGCCAGGCCAAGGAAAGAGCCCCTTGCATCGTTTTTATCGACGAAATCGACGCTATTGGGCGTAGCCGGGGACGGGGTATCGCCATGGGGGCCAACGACGAGCGCGAGAATACGCTCAACCAGTTGCTCGTGGAGATGGATGGCTTCAACACGGACAAGGGCGTCATCATCATGGCGGCGACCAACCGCCCGGATGTGCTCGACACCGCGCTGTTGCGTCCGGGCCGCTTCGACCGGCAGATCCTCATCGACAAGCCCGACCGCAAGGAGCGCGCCGACATCTTCAAGGTCCATACCCGCGATCTGATCCTCTCGGACAATGTAGACCACGAAGTGCTGGCCGGGCAGACGCCGGGCTTCGCCGGGGCCGAGATCGCCAACGTCTGCAACGAGGCCGCCTTGCTGGCCGCCCGCAACGGCAAGGAAGCCGTCGAGATGATCGACTTCGAGAAGGCCATCGACCGGGTGATTGCCGGGCTGGAGAAGAAGAACAAGATCATCTCACCTGAAGAACGCCGGATCGTGGCCTACCACGAGGCCGGGCACGCCATCACCGGCTGGTTCCTCGAATACACCGATCCAGTCGTGAAGGTCTCCATCGTGCCGCGCGGGCTGGCCGCCCTGGGCTATGCCCAGTACCTGCCCGAAGAGCGCTACCTCTACACCAAGGAGGCCCTGCTCGACCGCATGACGATGGCGATTGGCGGGCGCGTGGCCGAGGAGATCATCTTCCAGCGCATCTCCACCGGGGCGCAGAACGACCTCGAACGCATCACCCGAATGGCCTATGCGATGGTGGTGGACTACGGCATGAGCGAGCGCGTCGGATATGTGAGCTTCAACCTCTCCGGCAGCGCCAACGATGGCCCGATGTTCGAGAAGCCCTACTCCGACGACACTGCCCGCATCATCGACGAGGAGGTGAAGGTGCTCATAGAGGAGGTGCGCCAGCGGGCGCGGCGGCTGCTCGAGGAAAAACACGACAAGCTCGAAGAGATGGCCCAGGCGCTGCTCCGGAAAGAAGTGCTGGGGCCGCGCGACCTCGTCGAGATTCTGGGAGCACGCCCCTACGGCGAATATGTCTCGACCGAAGGCGGGGACGGGCAGGCCCATACCCCCCCTCCAAGGGCCTGAGAGACCGTCCAGCCTGGTCTTCTCGCATTTCTGAGACCCTGTGCCATTCCTCAGGACGCCCTGGTATCCAGAGGAAGCGCTGGCAACTCCGGACAGAAACAAGGCTGGAAGCGGATCGGGTTGGGGTGAAGCTTCGCTCCGCTTCTAAAATATTGATCAATTGATACAGATCGGTAAATTATCAAGGATTAGAGAAAAAACGACCTTCTGCGCCTCTAATCGCCCTTTTTGCAGCTTATCCGACCTTTTTCTTCACTAGAACTGAATGATCTTTGTCTACAAGGATCGTAAATTAAAAAGCTCGATTGCAAACTGGCTTTTACCCTAACCCAAGCCCGAGAGGAGCGAACGTGCCTACCATACAACAGCTGGTGCGCAAGGGTCGCCACGACAAGATCAAGAAGACGAAGTCGCCGGCGCTGGTGTCATGCCCGCAGCGGCGCGGGGTCTGCACCCGTGTCTATACGACGACGCCCAAGAAACCAAACTCCGCCCTGCGCAAGGTGGCCAAGGTTCGCCTGACGCATGGCATCGAGGTGATCGCCTACATTCCGGGCGAGGGCCACAACTTGCAGGAGCACTCCATCGTGCTGGTGCGGGGTGGGCGTGTGAAGGACCTGCCGGGGGTGAAGTACCACATCGTGCGGGGTGCCCTGGACGCCTCCGGGGTGAACGACCGCAAGCAGAGCCGTTCGCTCTACGGCACCAAGCGCCCGAAGAAGGGGGCTGCTGCTGCGCCCGCCGGGAAAGGCGCCCCCAAGAAGAAGTAACGGGTTGCCCGCCTCCGTTGCAGGCCCCGTTTTTCAACCTCCACCCAGGAATCGGCAGGTACGCCTCGCCTACATCCGTCGGTCTTTTGATATCCCAGAGCTATGCGCAGAAAAAAGGCAGAACGTCGTTTGGTGGCCCCGGACCTGATGTACAGCGATGAGATGGTCTCGCGCTTTGTCAACGCCGTCATGCGCGATGGCAAGAAGAACGTGGCCCAGAGCCTCATCTACCAGGCCTTCGACATCATCAACGAGCGGGGGGGAGAGCCGGGCATCGATGTGTTCAAGAAAGCCATCAACAACGTAGCCCCGCTGGTAGAAGTGCGCAGCCGCCGGGTGGGGGGGGCTACCTACCAGGTGCCCGTCGAGGTGCGTCCGGAGCGCCGCATGGCGCTGGCGTTCCGCTGGATCATCCAGTACGCCCGTGCCCGTGGGGACAAGAGCATGGCGATCCGCCTGGCGAACGAGTTGCTGAGCGCTGCCAAGGGCGAAGGCGGAGCCATCAAGAAGAAAGACGATACCCACCGCATGGCCGAATCGAACAAGGCCTTCGCCCACTTCCGGTTCTGATCGCGTCCTGTTGTTGAACCACCTTCAAGGGCCGACAGCGCATGTACGTCCGATCAAACCTCCGACCTGACCATGGCTGACAACCTCACCTTTTCGCTCGACCGGTACCGCAACATCGGCATCTCGGCGCATATCGACGCCGGGAAGACGACGACCACCGAGCGTATCCTCTTTTATACCGGGCGACTCCACCGCATGGGCGAAGTCCATGAAGGCGGGGCGACGATGGACTGGATGGAGCAGGAGAAAGAGCGCGGCATCACCATCACCTCGGCGGCCACCACCTGCTTCTGGAAAGACCACCGCATCAACATCATCGACACGCCCGGACACGTCGACTTCACCGTCGAGGTGGAGCGCTCCCTGCGGGTGCTCGACGGGGCCGTCGCGCTGTTCTGCGCCGTCGGCGGTGTCGAGCCGCAGTCGGAGACGGTCTGGCGGCAGATGAACAAGTACCAGGTGCCCCGCATCGCCTTCGTCAACAAGATGGACCGGACGGGTGCCGACTTCGAGGGGGCGATCCAGCAGATGCGCGAGCGGCTCAAGGCCAACCCGGTGCCGGTGCAGTACCCCATCGGCCAGGGGGCCATGTTCCGGGGCATCATCGACCTGGTGCTCAACAAGGCCATCGTCTGGCATGACCATACGGATGGACGCACCTGGGATGAGATCGACATCCCGGACGATCTGCGCAAAGATGCGCGCCACTGGCGGATCAACCTGCTGGAGGCCATCGCCGAGTACAACGACGAGTTGCTCATGAAATACCTCGAGGGGGAAGAGATCACCCCCGACGAGATTCGCGCCACCGTCCGCCAGGCCACGCTCAACATGGCGATCACGCCCATCTTCTGCGGCTCGGCGTTCAAGAACAAGGGGGTGCAGCGCCTGCTCGACGGGGTGCTGGACTATCTCCCCAGCCCGCTCGACCTGCCACCCGTTAAGGGCACCGACGCCGACGGGATGCACGAAGAGATGACCCGCGAGGCCGATGCGGCCGCCCCGTTCAGCGCGCTGGCTTTCAAGATCATGACCGACCCCTACGTCGGCAAGCTGACGTTCTTCCGGGTCTACAGCGGCTCGCTCGACAAGGGGTCGGTGGTGCTCAACCCCGCTACGGGCAAGAAAGAACGGATCGGGCGCATCCTCTTCATGCACGCCAACACCCGTGAAGACGTGGAGGTGGTCAAGGCAGGCGACATCGCCGCTGCCGTCGGGCTGAAGGAAGTCCGCACCGGCGACACCCTCTGCGACCCGGACCAGCCCATCGTGCTGGAAAAGATGGACTTCCCCGAACCCGTGATCCGTATCGCTATCGAGCCAAAGTCGAAGGCCGACAGCGACAAGCTGGGCGTCGGGCTGGGCAAGCTCGCCGAGGAAGACCCCACCTTCAAGGTCTCCACCGACGAGGAGACCGGGCAGACGGTCATTGCGGGCATGGGCGAGTTGCACCTGGAAATCATCGTGGACCGCCTCCGGCGTGAGTTCAAGGTGGAAGCCAATGTGGGCAAGCCGCAGGTAGCTTACCGCGAGGCCATCCGGTCCATGGTAGACGAGCGCTACCAGCACAAAAAGCAGACCGGGGGCCGCGGCCAGTTCGCCGAAATCTGGGTCGAAATCGGCCCGAACGAGACCGGTGTGGGATTCGAGTTCGTCAATGCTATTGTGGGTGGGGCTATCCCACGCGAGTTCATCCCCTCGGTCGAGAAAGGCATCAAGTCCGCCCTCGACCAGGGACCGCTGGCCGGCTACCCCATCGAGGGCATCAAGGCCCGGCTCTACGACGGCAAGTTTCACGCGGTGGACTCGGACCAGCTCTCGTTCGAGATTGCGGGCCGCATGGCCTTCCGCGAGGCCGCCCGCAAGGCGAAACCGATCCTGATGGAGCCGGTCATGGCCGTCGAGGTGGTCACCCCCGACGAATACATGGGCGATGTCATTGGCGACCTCAACCGTCGGCGCGGGCGCATCGATGGTCTCGGCCAGCGCGGCGATGCCCAGGTGATCACCTCCCTGGTGCCGCTGAGCGAAATGTTCGGCTATTCGACCGACCTGCGCTCCATCACCCAGGGCCGCGCCATCTACTCGATGCAGTTTCACCAGTATGTAGAAGTGCCCAAGTCTGTCGCAGAAGAGGTGGTTGCCTCCGCGACGGCCAGTGTGGCGAACTGATTCCCAGGACCTAACCGACTGAAGACCTACCATGGCAAAGGAGACGTTTGTACGGAACAAGCCA
>CAZLRO010000105.1:0-11606 GCA_964561865.1 uncultured Rhodothermaceae bacterium
CGCAGCGCCTCGAGGGCAAGCACGCAAATGATCCCGGCGACCATCACCGCGTTGCAGGGCCTGGGGATCGCGCATCCGGTGGGCCTCTTCCCTGCCGAGTTGATGTCCTGGGAGGCCCTGTTTACCCCGCTGGGGGCGTTGCTGGTGCTGGGCGGCGGGTTTCTCGTCGGCTTCGGCGCACGCTGGGCCGGGGGCTGCACGAGTGGACATGCCATCAGTGGCCTTGCCAACCTGCAATTGCCTTCGCTCGTCGCCGTAGCCAGTTTTTTCCTCGGCGGCCTTTTCGTCGTTCACCTCCTGCTTCCCCTGCTGCTTGGTTAATCTGGCTATGCACCCCATCCTTCTCGCCCAACCCGACCAGCCCCATCCCCACATCCCTATGGCCGTCGCCGACACCCTTGTTCTGCCGAACCCTGCTGAGCCAGTCGAATGCATCGACATCGAGCAGGTGGCCCCCCCGTTGCGTGCCCGTGCCCTCGCCAAGGGCAACACGCCGCTTGCGCTGGCCGTCTATGCCCTCATGGGGGTTTTTCTGGGATGGATCTTTGCCGGGAGCCAGGTGCTTTCGTGGTTTCGGATCTACGAGATGTTCCGGTTCGACACCTTCCATATGTACGGGATCATCGGCAGCGCCGTTGCTACAGCAGCGCTTTCGGTCTGTCTCATCCGGAAGCTGAACCTGAAGACGCTGCATGGCGAGCCGATCCTGCTGGAACCCAAGCAATGGGGAGATTCGCGCCTGCCCGGTGCACGGTACTGGATGGGGGGGATCACCTTTGGCCTGGGGTGGGCGCTGCTGGGTGCCTGCCCCGGGCCGATGTTTGCCCTCATCGGCGGCGGGTTTTGGGTGATGGGAGCGGCCCTGGTGGCGGCCCTTGCTGGCACCTGGGTCTACGGCCTTGTCCAGGCCCGCCTCCCGCACTGAGCCTCCTACGCTTCATCGACACCACCCTGCACGATATTCGCCCTGGCCTGGTGCCCGCACCTGGGGGCACCCTCACATCAGCCCTCGAAAGACCATGCTGTTCCGCCAGTATTTCGACCCCAAACTCGCCCAGTATGCTTATCTGGTCGGGTGCCAGAAGACCCGCGAAGCCCTGCTCATCGACCCGGAGCGCGACATCGACCGCTACGTTGCGGCGGCCGAGGCGGAAGGGCTGACGATCACGGCGGTGGCCGAGACCCATATCCATGCCGACTTCCTCTCCGGTGCCCGTGAGTTTGCCGAACGCTTCGGCACCCGGCTCTACCTCTCCGATGAAGGGGCAGCGGAGGGCTGGGCTTCCAACTGGGCCAAAGAGGCAGGCTACCGCGTGACGTTCCTGCGCGACGGCGACGTCTTCCGGATCGGCAACATCGACGTACAGGCCGTTCACACGCCCGGTCACACGCCCGAACACATGAGCTATGTGGTCATCGACCGTGGGGCCGGGGCCAGCACGCCCATTGGCATTGCCACCGGCGACTTCGTTTTTGTCGGTGACCTGGGGCGTCCGGACCTGCTGGAGCAGGCCGCCGGGATGCACGGGGTGCAAGAGTCGTCGGCCCGGACGCTGTTCCAGTCGCTCCCCCGGTTCCGGGCGCTTCAGGACTACGTGCAGGTCTGGCCTGCCCACGGAGCAGGTTCCACCTGTGGAAAGGCCCTCGGGGCCGTGCCCACCACGACTGTCGGCTACGAGAAGCTGTACAACGCCTCGCTGGCGGCTGCCGACCAGGGTGAGGACGCCTTCGTCGAAGCCATCCTCTCGGGGCAGCCGGAGCCGCAGATGTACTTCGCCCGCATGAAGCGCGACAACCGCGACGGCGTGCCCCTCCTGGGCCACCTGCCGCAGCCGCGCAAGCTCTCGGTGCGAGAACTGGGCACCTGCGTCGAAGAGGGTCAGGCGCTTGTCATCGATACCCGCCTCGACCGATCCGGCTTCATGGCAAAGCACCTGCCGGGATCTCTCTACGCCCCGCTGAACAAGAGCTTCAACACGGTCGTTGGCTCGCTCGTGGTGGACGAGACCCTGCCCATCGTGCTCATCGTGGAAGAAAGCGGCCTTGATGAGGCCATCCGCGACCTCATCCGGATCGGCTACGACCACCTCGTCGCCTATGCCACCCCGGCAACGCTGGAGACGTATTTCGAGGATGGCGGCGCTTCTGCCTCTATCCCCGAAATCACGTTCGAGGAGCTGTTGCGGCTCCGCGAGGACGAAAGCACGGTGGTGCTGGATGTACGGTTTGCCAGCGAATACGCCGGGATGCATCTGCCCGGTGCCCTCAATGCGTCGTATACGCGGCTGCCAGCCTACCTCTCCGGGCGTGTGCCATCGGGCAAGACCCTGCTCGTCCACTGTGCCACCGGGGCACGGTCGGCGGCGGCCAGCGCTTTCCTGGCCCGTGCGGGCTATGACGTCCGGTACGTGAACGGGGCCTTTGCAGAATCCCTCCTGAACCATCCGCTGGTGGCCGACGCTACCCTGGCCTGAAGCCCCCCCATGCTGTACGCCTTGCTCGGAGCCGTTGCCATCGGGCTGGTGCTGGGCCTGCTGGGTTCCGGTGGCTCCATCCTCACCGTGCCGGTGCTCGTCTATCTGGCCGGGGAGCCGGACAAGGTCGCCATCGCCGAGAGCCTCGCCATTGTTGGGACCATTGCAGCAGCGGGTGCCATTCCCTATGCCCGTCAGCGGCAGGTGGACTGGCACAGCGTGCTGTATTTCGGCCTGCCCGGCATTGCGGGGACGTACGGCGGGGCGGCGCTTTCGAAGTTCCTCCCCGGCTCCCTCCAGCTCCTGCTCTTCGCCGGGGTGATGCTGCTGGCCGCGGGCCTGATGTTCCGCAACCAGCCCTCCTCGCCGGGTGCGGAGGTCCTCCCCCGCCAGGCCCTCTGGAAGATCGTGGGCGAGGGCTTGCTGGTGGGCCTGGTCACCGGGCTGGTGGGCGTAGGCGGCGGCTTCCTGATCGTCCCGGCACTTGTCCTGCTGGGCGGGCTGTCGATGCGCCTGGCCGTGGGCACGAGCCTGCTCATCATCGCAGCCAAGAGCTTCGCCGGCTTCTACAAGTATCTGGAGGTCCTGGCCGACGAGGGGTTGCAGGCCGACTGGAGGCTGATTGCGCTGTTCGCAGGCATCGGTATCCTCGGCTCCTGGGCGGGCAACGTCCTGAGCCAGCACGTCCCACAGGCTGCGCTGAAAAAAGGGTTTGCCGTGTTCCTGGTGCTGATGGGCGTGTTCATCCTCGCCCAGGAAGGCCCCAAGGTGTTCACCCCGCCCCCTGCCCCAACAGCGGCCCAGGCTATAATCCCTCTCGCCCGGTAGCCATGTCGATCCCCGCGTTCTTCCAGAGGGAGGTGCTCGAGAAGAGCCACGAAAAGCCGGTGGTGGTGGACTTCTGGGCACCCTGGTGTGGCCCCTGCCGTGTGCTTGGCCCCACCATCGAGCGGCTGGCCCGCGCCAGCGGTGGGCAGTGGCGGCTTGTGAAGGTCAACACGGATCGGCACCCGGAGTTGGCCCGGCACTACGACGTGCGGGGCATCCCTGCCGTCAAGCTGTTCGTGGACGGGCACGTTCGGGCCGCGTTTGCCGGGGCGCTCCCGGAACCTGCGCTGCGACAATGGCTCGCCCTGCACCTTCCTGTTTCTACAGACTAACCTTTCCTTGCGATGTCTTTCCTGTCCCGTCTCTTTCATTCCACCACCCTCACGCCGGCGGCGTTCATGGAGCGGCGCGTCGCCGAGGCACCCGTGCTGGACGTGCGCACTGCGCAGGAGTACGCCAGCGGCCACCTGGCCGGTGCCATCAACGTCGATGTGATGGCCCCAGACTTTCTGGCAAAGGTCGATGCGCTGGGCCTTGACCGGGACGTACCGGTATACCTGTATTGCCGGAGTGGTAACCGGAGTGGCACGGCGATGCAGATGCTGCGCACCGCCGGTTTTGTCGAAGCCTGTAATGTTGGGGGCTACGAGGCCCTGAAAGCCGCCGGAGCAGCGGTCGAGGAGTGATGAGCGGTCGCCCCCGTTGGCGTGTCGGTTCGGGGCGTCAGGATTTGAAGACCGGCTCGAACTCCCGCAACGGCATTCCGGACGCCCCTGCCGCAGGGAGGTCTTCCTGCCCGCGTGCCAGCTCAAGGTCGAACGCCACGCGGTCGGCGCGGTAGTAGCGGCGCTGGTAGTAGAGCACCCGGTCGCCGGTGGTGTAGCTTGTCCGTTCGATATGTAGCAGCGGAGCACCCGCCGCCACCTGGAGCAAAGCGGCGTCCTCGCCCCCAGCCGGGAGGGCTTCCATGCGATAGCGCCCCCGCACGACCGGGATCTGGTAGTGTTGCTCCAGCACCTGGTAGATGGTTTCCCGGGCGAGGTCATGGCCTTCGAGCAACTGGGCGTAGAAAGGCGGTAGCCACGTCCGGTCGAGGGCGATGGGGGTGTCGTTCCCCAGGCGGAGGCGGTCGAGGCGGATGACCGTCGTGCCCGCTTCCAGTCCCAGGGCAGCAGCTATCCCTGCAGGGGCCGCAACAGGAGCGTGGAAGAGCACGCGGCTGCTCGCCACCAGTCCGGCCCGCGCCATGTCCTGGGCGAAGTCGGTGAGCCGGACGAGGCCCTGCGGCAGGCGGGGCTGTGCGACGAACGAGCCAAGCCCCTGTCGGCGGTAGATTAGCCCTTCGTGCTCCAGGGTCGCCAGCGACCGGCGGACGGTGATCCGGCTCACGCCAAAGCGGTCGCCCAGTTCGTGCTCGCTGGGCAACTGGTCATGGGCGAGATATCGACCGGAAGCGATCTGCACACGGAGCCAGTCGGCAAGCTGCTCGTGGCGTGCGCGCCCAGGTTGAAGCAACGGCGTGTCAGGCATGGCAGGTCGGGCAGGCAAGGGGCAACAATAGGCGGCATCAGCCGGGCGACGGACGGCCTTCTACCCACGCTGTGCGTCCGTCGGCGTAGTGCTCACGTTTCCAGATGGGCACCTCCTGCTTGAGGGCGTCGATCAGGTAGCGGCAGGCGGCAAACGCCTCGGCACGGTGGGGCGTTGCCACGCCGACGAGCACGCTGGCCTCGGCGACGGGCACCACGCCGAGGCGGTGCCAGAGGACGGCCTTCAGCACCGGTCCCTGCTGGCGGGCGGTCTCGACCAGACGCTCCATCACCCGCAGTGCCATCGGCACATAGGCTTCATAAGCCAGGTACACCGTCTCTGCCGTCCCCGTCCACTGACGGGTGGTGCCGAGGAAGACATCGATCCCGCCAGCACGCGGGGTCTGGAGAAAGGCGACCGCCGCGGCCACGTCCAGCACGGCCTCCTGGACGCTGAGCCAGGTGTCCTCGGTCCGGTGCGTGCCCATGTTCACCCTCCACTGACCGGGGTGATGAGGGCCACCTCGTCGCCGTCGTGCAACATGGTGTGGTGCGGCACATATTCTGCGTTGACCGCCAGGCGGATGAACGTCTGGTACGGGGCCAGCAACGGATAACGTGCCGTTAGCTGTTGCAGCAACGCCTCACCCGATGCCGCAGCAGGCAGCTCGACGGCCAGCGAGGCCGCCCCCACCTGCTCGCGCAGCACGCTGAACAGCAGCACCTGCACGCGCACCACGGACGGAGAGGAGGGTTCGGGCATGGTCGTCACCTGTGGCTGCGGGCTGCTCCTTATCCCAACCCGGCGAGGACGGCCTTGACGGCTTCCAGGTTGGGCAGCAAACCTGCGTTTTCCAGCACCTCAGCATAGCGGAGATGGCCCTCCCGGTCGATGACGAAGGCGGATCGGCGGGCGATGCGGTCCAGACCCATCCCGGTGAAGTTGTGGTCGTACTTCGCCCCGTAGGCTGCACACACCTCGGCGTCGTGGTCGCTCAGCAGCGGGAACGTGAGGCTGTTCACCTTCCGGAACTCGGCCAGGGCGAAGGGCGAGTCGGTGGAGAGGCCCACCACCCGCGTGTCGTCCCCGTAGGCCGCCCGGTCGTTGTTCACCAGGTTCATCTCGTTGGTACACACCCCGGTGAAGGCACCGGGGAAGAACAGCAGCAACACGTTATGGCCGCGGTGGGCCGACAGGGAGAACGGCTGTTTCTGATCGTCGAACAGGGTGAAGTCGGGGGCTACTTGCCCGATGGTGAGGCGCATGGGGCGGCGTGGGGAAAGGGGTTATCGGAACCGGATAGCCTGGATGGGGTCGAGGCGGCGGGCGGCCAGGCGGGCGGGAATATAGGCGGCAGCGCGGCACAAGGCCAGCGTCACAAGGGCCACCAGCAGAAAATCCAGCGGATGCAGCGCGATAGGGGCCGTTTTCATGTAATAGGCTTCTGCGGGCAGCGGGATTATACCGTAGCGTTGCTGCACCCAGGCCAAGGACAGCGCCAACCCCTCGCCGAGGAACAACCCGATGCCCCCGATGAGCATCCCCACCCAGAGGAACAGCCGCTCCAGTGCCCGCGCCGACGCCCCCATGCTCAGCAGGATGCCCATCTCCCGCGTCTTCTCCAGGATCATCATCAGCAGCGTCCCGACGATGTTGAAGGCGGCGACCAGGATGATGCCGCCGATCACCACCGGGATGATGCTCTCCTGCAGATCCACCCAGGCAAAGAGGCTGCTGAAGACCTCGAACACGGTACGGGCCATGAGCGGGAACCCCCAGCGGGCCTCGATACGGGCGACGGTGCTGTCGGCCAGGGCCAGGTCGTGGAGCGTCAGGTCGAAACGGGTGACCTCGTCGGGACCATAGTCCAGCAAGCGGCGGGCCACGTCCACATCGGTAAAGACATAGAGTTCGTCGAAGTCCGCCAGCGAGGTTTCGTAGAGGCCGGCGACGTGGAATTGCCGGATGCGGGGGGTAGGCGGGTGGGGGGTCGGGTTCTGGGCCGAGGCGTTGCGCAGGGAGAAGGCCGTCACCCGGTCGCCGACCGAGACGCCGAGCCGGGTTGCCAACTGTTGGCCGATCACCAGCCCGGGCCGTCCCTGGGCGTCAGGCTGGAACGTGCCGATGCCGACGGCAAGATGGGAGGCGAGGTAGGGCGGCAGGACTTCGGTGCCCCAGATCGCCACTCCGTCGATGTCGGTGGCTGAGCGCCGGAGGAGGGCAAACTCCTGCACCACCGGGGCTACGTCGGCCACCCCGTCGAGTGCGGCCAGCTCCTGGCGCAGCGCCGCCGCCCCTTCGAGTGGGGCATCCTGGAAGCGCTCGACCTGCACGTGGGCGCCAAACCCCACGATGCGGGCCTGGATCTCGCGGCTGAACCCCCGCACCACCGACAGGGCCAGCAGCAGGGCCGCCACCCCGATGGCGACGCCGCCGATGGCCGCCACCGTGATGAAGCGCAGAAACCCTTGCCCTTCCTCGCGCCCCTGCGCACCCCGCAGGTACCGGGTGGCAACATATCGCTCGAAACGCATGGGGCTGGCGGCTGGTGCAGGAAAGGCAGGGGTGCCTGATGCAACGCCCAAACCGCGACAAGGCTCCAAAGAAAAACAACACGCCCACAGCTACTTGCGGACGGCCTAACAAAAAGAAAAAGGTGTGGGAGCAGAGGATAGGCCCCTGCTCCCACACCGGGAAGGTTAACCACGCCGTCGGACAGGGCCTTTACGCGGGGCTGTACTGGACCTCGCCGTGCTGGTCTACGAAGTGGTAGGGTGGCCAGGGGCCTGTCAGCTCAAACGTGAAGCCCATAGGGCTGTAGGTAGCCGTGATCTGATCGACTTCTGCCCGGAACCCGGCTTCCTGATCCAGCGGCACCAGGTAGGCCGCATTCAGGATCATCTCGCCGGGGCCATAGACCGCCTGGGCCTTGAGTGGCTTGAAAAGGCCATTCTCGGCATATTGCAGCAGGGCATCGTGGCTTCGCTTGATGCAGTTCTCCGTGAGCAGTTCCACCAGTTCGCTTTCATCCAGGCTGCCCATCTTGTCCATCTCATCGCGCACGAAGCGGGCCACGCCTTTGGAGATCTGGTCGAGCGAGTCCTCGATACGACGGTTGCTCAGGTTCACCCGCCCGGCCAGTTGAGTCCGGTCGAGGTACATGCGCAGCCCCCACTCCTGGCGTCCGTTCAGCTGTTGCAACATCTTGATATACTGATGATACCGGGCGTTGAGCAGGTCGCGGATGCCCTCCTCGTCGTTGATCACCGTGCCGAAACGCATGGGGATGAGCGTGCCGGTGACCTTGAACTGTTCCATGATGCTGGCATGGGCGCGCACCCGCTCGCGGAGCCACTCGGTGTCCTTGATGTTGTCGCGCATGGCCTGTTCACCGAAGTGCTCGAGGGCCACACGGCTCACAACCGCCATCAGTTCCTGGAACTTGACCAGGAAGATGGGGTGCTGCGGGTCAATCCCCTGGGCAGGTAGTTCTGAGAGGGTTTCGGCACTTTGCACAGCCATGATGCCGTAGAGGTAGAAGCCGGTACCCACCGCCGGATAGTCAGGCCCCTGGGTCTGTTCCGGCAGGGCCACCGGCAGGTCCGGTTGCTCGGCTTCGGGGTTTTCCCAGGCGGCGGCCTGCCAGTCCGGTTCTCCCTGACCGGGTGCCTCCGGCGTTTCCTCGCCGAAGAGCATCATCGGTTGAAAAAAATCCGGGCTGCCCATCCCTCCCTGACCAATTGGCGCAGCACCGAAGAAGTGAGGGGGTGGGATGGTGGCCTCTGGCTCGGCAGTGGTTTCCGGTTCGACGACCGGGCCGATGGCCTCCTCTTCAGCGTCGGCTTCGGCGAAAGTCTCCGCAAGTGTTTCGGCCTCCTCGCCGAAAAAATCCGCTTCCACGGCTTCGGTGAACCCGAAGGCAGCGGCCTGTTCCGACTCCGTGTCCGTAGTCTCGGAGGGTGCCTCGATCTCGCTCAGGCGCGTCCAGAAGGAAGCCACCTCCTCCACCGACGCCTCCACCGACGCCTCGGCCAGCTCGACGGAGGACGCATCAGCAACCGACGCGACAGCCTCCGAAGCTTCGGCATCAGGTTCCGCGCCAGCTTCATCACCGGAAGAGAAATAGGCATCAGCGACGGTGAGGAGCGGTTCCTCGTCGAACGCCTGCACGACGTCGGGTGCTGCCAGCGGTTCAGCCGGGGGCATGGTGTCGAAGGCGGCGACAGGCGTCTCCTGGGGGGCCGCAGGCGTGGCAGGAGTCTGCCCGTTACGACCCACCGCCTGGGTGGCTGCCGCTACCGCCTGCTGGAAAAAAAAACTGGCCGGCTCCCCGTAGCCTTCGCCTACGGAATCGTTGATCTCGCGGATGGCTTCGTTGAGCATGCTCTGGAGCATCCGCTCCTTCAGCACCCGGCGGGCCTTGAGGATGACCTCGTGGCCGGAATCGACCCGGGTGATGGCTTCCTGGGCAGCGCCCTCGGCATCTTCCAGGGCCTGGGTGGCAAACTGGACGACGTCGTCGATGAGCAGGCCGCGCAATAGCCCGGTGGCCTGGCTGACGACCGGGTGGTCGTCGGCAATCCGGCTCTTGGCCTGCCGGGCTACGTTGCCCGTGTCCTGGAGGGCCTCGGTGGTCCGGGTGGCGATTTCGGAGACGAGCATGTCGCGCAGCACACTGCTGGCCCCGGCAATGGCGGCACCATCGACCTCGACCTGGGCGCGGGCCTCGGTAGCCACCTGCTGGCTGTCGTGCAGCGTATCGAGGGTCCGGCGGACGACCTCGTGCAAGAGCACCTGGCGCAGGGCTTCGCTGGCCTGGGTGACAGTGGGTTCTTCGGTAGAGAGGGTCGTGCGGGCCTCGCGGGCCGTCGCCTCGGCGTCGGCGAGGTGGGCCGTCGCCTGGCGGGCTACCTCGCCCAGCAACAGGTCGCGCAGGACGCTGGAGGCCGCTACAAGGGCCGCGTTATCCGCGTTGACCCGCGAGCGGGCCTGCTGGGCCACCGCACCGGCATCCTCCAGCGCAGCGGTCGCCCGTGCAGCCACCTCATCGACGAGTTGCTGCTGCAACGCCCCGCTCGCTTCGACCACATGCTTGTGGTCGGCGGGGACGCGGCCCTTGGCCTGCTTGACGGCCAGGTCCACATCCTGCAACGCCAGCGTCGCATAGTGGGCTACCTCGCCGATCAACTGGTCGTACAGCTTGCGGCTGGCCCGGATAAAGGACTCGTGGTTGGAATCGACCTGCTCGCGGGCCTGCTGGGCCGCCGCCTCGGTGTCGGCCAGCTCCTGGATAGAACGGGCTGCGATGTCACGGAGCAGCACCTGGGTCAACTGGTCGGTGGCTTCCAGCACCACGACCGGCTGCTCCCCGATCTGCGACTTGGCCTGGTGCGCCAGGGCCTGGGCATCGGTCATGCCTTCGAGGGCGCGGGCCACCACCTCTTCCAGGAACAGTCCTTCCAGGGCCTGCCGGGCCTCGGACAGCGCCTCATGCGAGAGGTCCACGCGGCCCTTGGCCTGGCGGGCCACCATGCCGGGGTCCTGCAACGTGGTCATGGCCCGCCGGGCGATTTCTTCCAGCAACAGTTCCCGCAGGACGCTGCTGGCCCCGATGATCGCCACGTTGTCTTTCTGTACAAAGGCCTGGGCCTGGGCTGCCACCTGCTCGGCCTCGTGGAACGTTTCGGTCGAACGCTGGGCCACGTCGGCCAGGATGATCTCGCGCAGTCGCTGGCTGGCATGGTCGAGCAAGGTCTGCTCCGGCCCGATCTGGTGCAGGGCTTCGGCAGCCATCACGTCGGGTTCTCCCATCTCTTCCAGCGCCTGCTGCAGCAGGGTGCGCAACAGCTTCTGCTTGAGGGCTTCCTTGGCCCCCATCAGCTTCTGGTTGTTCATGGTCTGGAGCATCGTCAGCTCCGGCTCATCGGCCCCACCACCAAGCGGGCGCGCTGTCTCTTTCATTGGATTCATGGCTGTACTCCCTGAAATGAGTGCTTCCTCCTGATACAGGTTGCAGGTTTCACCTCCCGGCAAAGGCGACTTTCGTGCCAACGGAGAAATGCCCCTTCCCCATTGGAGCCGCCCGTATATTCGCTTCGATTCGGGTATCGGCGCGTTTACGCGAAGCATTAGTCTTCCTGCCCATTTCCGCATCTTGCATCCGGTTTCAGGCGTTTTTCCCCGCATCTGCCTTCTTAGGCGGGCGATGAAAAAGGACACAGGGCCGCCCGTTCGAAGCCGGAAAGTTGCTTCCCCTCACGGCAATTTCTTCCGGGGTGGACAGGCAGAATCCGTCGAGGCTTGGTAAATTGGGAGCCGCCGCTTCCCCGGTGTCTCTCCCTGCGAGGCCACAATGAACAACATGGTATCCCACCTTCCCCCGCCGGTGAATGAACGGGTCTACAGCTATGCCCCGGGCACGCTGGAACGGGCTTCCCTGCAACAGCGGCTGCACACCCTCGGCACCCAGGCGGCGATTGAAGTCCCGGCCGTCATCGGTGGGCGGGAGGTCCGGACCGGCCACCTGGAGACGGCCCATCCCCCGCACGCCCACGCCCGCACACTGGCCCACGTCCACCAGGCGACGGCCACCGAGGTCACCCAGGCCATCGAGGCCGCCCTGGCAGCCCGGCATGACTGGAGCCGGATGCACTGGAACGACCGCGCCGCCATCTTCCTCAAGGCTGCCGACCTGCTGGCAGGCCCCTGGCGCGACACCCTCAACGCGGCCACCATGCTGGGCCAGAGCAAGAACGCCTACCAGGCCGAAATCGA
>CAZLRO010000106.1:0-11586 GCA_964561865.1 uncultured Rhodothermaceae bacterium
AGTCGGCCCCGGTGCAATCGCGCACGTTCGCCACCCTGCCCGCCAGCCACGTCTCGGCATGTGCGACGGTCTGCTGCGCATACCGGGCCAGTGTTTCGGGGGGCCAGGTGCCTTTCAGCGCATCGAAGGCACGCGAGAGCAGGTGGCTGTCCGGGTGGCTGTTGCGCACCAGCATTTCGGTGTAGAACGCCAGGGCAGCGGTCGTGCTTTCCCCCTGTGCCGACGCCAGCAGGTGATGTTCCAGCATGTTGCTGGCCCCCACCTGTTCCAGTTGATGCAGCAGCACATGGTCCTGGAACCGGGCGAGCTGCGTGCGCACCAACTGGTCGGCTTCCTGCCAGGTGGCGGCTTGCTTGACCGCCTGCATCAGTTCCGTCTGGGCGATGCTGATGGATTTGATCTCTTCCACGTTGGCCGCACGCCGGGCTGCATCAGGCTCCTGGTACAGGTCCCAGAGAGAAGTATGACCTTCCGGGGTTGCCAGTGGGATGAAATAGTCGGCACGGGTTGTTTGCGCCGGCGCGGTCGAAACGCTGGCCTCCTGGCAGCCGGCCAGGCCAAATACGCCAACTACGATCAGTATCCAGCAGGGATTGATTCGGTTGTAGTTATTCATAGCGCTTAGGTGTCTGGGTTGAAGAAATATGTTGGTGGCTAAGATCCAGGCCGTAGGACACTCTCCACCCCAGGTTGTTTTCTCATGTTTTTTCTCTTGGGATTGAGGAAGATTTGAAGCTTGCGTTATGTAAGCTACCCGAATCAAAAAAAAACGCCCCTTTGTCAATAGTACACCAAGACTATTTTTCAAGCGCTGTCACAGCAAACAGGCGGCTGGCCCCGGCGGCAACCGGCCTGTTCACACGCCAAACGACTCGCCACAGGCGCAGGTGCGTGTGGCCTGCGGGTTGAGGAAATGGAAGCCCTTGCCGTCGAGGCCGTCGGTGAAGTCCAGCTCCGAGCCTTCGAGGTAGAGGAAGCTCTTCAGGTCCATCACCACGCACAGGTCATCGAGGGTACAGACGCGGTCCTGGGCCTGGCGCGTCGTGTCCCAGCCGAGGACATAGGTGAGGCCGGAACAGCCGCCGGGCACCACTGCCACCCGCAGCATCGTCTCGGCCAGGTTAATCTGTTCTTTCTGCGCCGTTTCGCGCAGCTTTGCCACAGCACGGTCGGTGATCTGTAGATCCATCGTCTTTCAGATTGGTTCGATTCCGGGGTTCAAAATTCCAAGCCCCTCTCACCTGATACCTGCTTCCTGGCACTTGGTTCATGGGTGTTTCGCCGTAGAACTCCAACGGCTTTTCACAAGCGCAGGGAAACCATTATCCCCGTTGTTGTGTAGACAAAGTCTAAATTAAGCCGATTGCCCCACCTGTTTTCTGGCACCCTGATGAGCACGACGTCTACTGAGTTCCTGCATGAGGTGGCCGGGCGCGAGTACGAGTACGGCTTTGTGACCGAGATCGATGCCGACACCGCCCCGAAGGGCCTGACGGAGGAGACAGTGCGGCTGATCTCGGCCAAGAAAGAGGAGCCGGACTGGATGCTGGCCTGGCGGCTGAAGGCGTTCCGGCACTGGCAGGCCCTCCATGCGAAGGAAGCCTATCCGCGCTGGGCACACCTGGCCTATCCGGAGATCGACTTCCAGGCCATCAGCTACTACTCCGCCCCCCGGCAGAAGGCCCGTTACGACAGCCTGGCCGAGGTGGACCCGGAACTGCTGCGCACTTTCGAGCGGCTTGGGATCCCGCTCCTCGAGCAGAAACGGCTGGCCGGGGTGGCCGTCGATGTGGTCATGGACAGCGTGTCGGTGGCTACCACGTTCAAGGAGGAACTCGCCCGGCAGGGCATCCTTTTCTGCTCCTTCGGCGAGGCCATCCGCGAGCACTCCGACCTCGTGCAAAAGTACATCGGCTCGGTGGTGCCCTACACCGACAACTACTACGCCGCCCTCAACGCAGCCGTCTTCTCCGACGGGTCGTTCTGCTACATCCCCAAAGGTGTGCGCTGCCCGATGGAACTGTCCACCTATTTCCGCATCAACGAGGCGGGCACGGGGCAGTTCGAGCGGACGCTCATCATCGCTGAGGAGGGTGCGTATGTCTCATATCTTGAAGGCTGTACTGCGCCCAGGCGGGATGAAAACCAGCTCCATGCCGCCGTCGTCGAGATCGTGGCCCACCAGGAGGCCGAGGTGAAATACTCGACCATCCAGAACTGGTACCCCGGCGATGCCCAGGGCAACGGGGGCATCTACAACTTCGTCACCAAGCGGGGCATCTGCCAGGGGGCACGCAGCAAGATTTCGTGGACGCAGCTGGAGACCGGCTCGGCCATCACCTGGAAGTATCCGAGTGTGATCCTCAAGGGCGACCACAGCATCGGGGAGTTCTATTCGGTGGCCTTCACGAAGGGCCGCCAGCAGGCCGACACCGGCACGAAGATGATCCACCTCGGGCGGCACACACGCAGCACCATCCTCTCGAAGGGCATCTCGGCGGGCCAGAGCAACAACAGCTACCGCGGGCTGGTGCGTGTGGGCCGCAACGCCGAGGGTGCCCGCAACTTCTCGCAGTGCGACTCGATGTTGCTGGGTTCCACCTGCGGTGCCCATACGTTCCCCTACCTGGAAATCCACAACCCGACGGCCCAGGTCGAACACGAGGCCACCACCTCGAAGGTGGGTGAAGACCAGCTTTTCTACTGCCAGCAACGGGGCCTAAGTGAACAGGATGCCATCAAGCTGATCGTGAACGGGTTCGTGCGGGAGATCCTGGCGCAGCTACCGATGGAGTTCGCTGTCGAGGCCCAGAAGCTGCTGGCGATTGAACTGGAAGGCAGCGTCGGCTAAGGTGGCAACCCCTGTATATGTTCGACCAAGCCTTGTAACTGTTTCCTGCGAAAACCGCTCACTCATCCCTCTGCAATTTTACGATGCTGGAGATTCGTACCCTGCGTGTTGCCCTGGAAGAAGGGGGCAAGGAAATCCTCAAGGGGGTCACCCTGCACGTGCAGCCCGGTGAGGTCCATGCCATCATGGGGCCGAACGGATCGGGCAAGAGCACGCTGGCCTCGGTGCTGGCAGGCCGGGACGGCTACACGGTCCTCGAAGGGGAGGTCCGGTTCAAGGGCCAGGACCTGCTGGAGATGGAAGCAGACGAACGTGCCCGCGAAGGGTTGTTCCTGGCGTTCCAGTACCCGGTCGAACTGCCGGGGGTGAGCATGGCGAACTTCCTCCGGCAGGCCGTCAGCGCCGTGCGGGCACACCGGGGCGAGCCGGAGATCAGCCCGGCAGCGTTCCTGAAACAGATGAAGGAGAAGGCGGCCCTGGTAGACCTCGACCCCAGCCTGAAGCAGCGCTCGGTGAACGAGGGCTTCTCCGGCGGCGAAAAGAAGCGGAACGAGATCTTCCAGATGGCAATGCTGGAACCGACCCTGGCGATCCTGGACGAGACCGACTCCGGCCTCGACATCGACGCCCTGCGCATCGTGGCCGACGGGGTGAACAAGATGCGCGCCCCGGAACGGTCGTTCGTGGTCATCACCCACTACCAGCGGCTGCTCGACTACATCGTGCCCGACGTGGTCCACGTGCTGCTGGATGGACGCATCGTCAAGTCCGGCCCGAAAGAACTAGCCCTGGAACTCGAAGAGCGGGGCTATGACTGGATCAAGGAAGAACTGGAAATGGTGACCTGAGCCTTCCATCTGGTCATGTGCTGCATCTTTCCTCCCTCCCCATGTCTACCGAAACCCTAACCCTTGCCTCTCCCGAAGCGCGGTTCCTGGCGGCGTTCGAGGTCTACGACGGGCACACGCTCAACGGCAGCAATCCGACGTTGCAAGGGTTGCGCCGGACAGCCCTCCAGCACTTTGCGCGGCTGCGCTTTCCGGGCCGCAAGGACGAGGCATGGAAGTACACCCCCATTGCCGAGCGTCTCCGCCACGACTACCGGCTGCTGCCCGCCCCGGAACGCTCCCTCCCGACGGACCAGGACCTGGCAGCCTACACCATCCCGGACCTCGACGCCTGGCGGGTGGTGCTGGTCAACGGGCAGTTCCAGCCGAGGCTTTCACGGCTCGATGGTCTGCCGAACGGTGTGCGCCTGACGAGCCTCTCCGAAGCCAGCGAACGGCATCCCGACCTGTTTAACCGGCACTTCGCCCGGTATGCCCGCCCGGAGACAGACCCGTTCATCGCCCTGAACACCGCTTTTGCGCACGAGGGCTGCTTTTTCTACGTCCCGGCGCAGGTGGTGCTGGAGAAGCCGGTCCATGTGATCGAGGTCATGGTGGGCACCGACGACCTGTTCGTACAGCCGCGCCTGCTGGTCCTGCTGGAGCCGGGTGCCCGGGCAACCCTCATCGAGGGCCAGCACAGCCGCACGGCCGGGCAAACGTTCCAGAACGGGGTGATGGAGGTGTACGTTGGGGCGGGTGCAGAAATCGACCACTACCGCCTCCAGGACGAAGGGCCACAGGCGACGCAGGTGGCTACGACCTGGTTCTACCAGGAAGCGGCCAGCCGCGTCGCCACGCTCACAGCCACCTTCAGCGGTGCGCTAGTGCGCAACAACCTGAGCCTGTGGCCCGATGCCGAGCAGTGCCAGTCCCACCTCCGGGGACTGCTGCTGGGCACCGGCACGATGCACGTGGACAACCACACCCTCGTCGACCACGCCCGGCCCCACTGCGACAGCCTCGAACTCTACAAGCACATCCTCGACGACCAGGCCACCGGCGTGTTCAACGGGCGCGTCTACGTCCGCCCCGACGCCCAGAAGACCAACGCCTACCAGTCCAACAAGAGCGTGTTGCTCAGTGCTACGGCGCAGATGTACGCCAAGCCGGAACTGGAAATCTATGCCGACGATGTAAAGTGCAGCCACGGGGCAGCGACGGGCAGGCTCCGCGAGGAGGCCCTGTTTTACCTGAAGGCACGGGGCCTGCCGGAGGCACAGGCCCGCCGCCTGCTGCTGCAAGCCTTCGCCCGCGAGGTGTTCGACGCCATCCCGCTGGGCCCACTGCGCAACCACCTCGATACCCTGCTGGAAGCCCGTTTGCGGTGACCCCCATGCCCGCCTTCTCCGCCCTGGCCCTCGACCTGTCGGTGCTCGGCCCCCTGACCGACCACCACTTATACCAGTTGTGTGTTGCGAACAAGAACCTCCGAATTGAACGGACCAAAGACGGCCAGGTCGTCCTCAGGTCGCCCGTAGCCAGTGACAACAGCGCCCGCAACCTGCGGATCGCCGCCGCCTTGTTCAACTGGAATGAGCGGGAAGGAGGCGGGATTGCCTTCGATTCTTCCGGGGGTTTTCTACTGCCGGACGGGTCGATGCGGGCACCCGATGCCGCCTGGGTCGCCGCCGACCGATGGCACGCCCTCACCCCGGCCCAACGGGAGGAGTTTGCCCCGCTCTGCCCGGACTTTGTGGTGGAGTTGATCTCGAAGTCGGATCGCCTGGCGATGCTCCAGCAGAAGATGGAGGAGTGGATCGCCAACGGCTGCCGCCTGGCCTGGCTGATCAGCCCGAAGGACGAGCGAGCCTGGGTCTACCGCGCCGACGGCACCGTCAGCGCCGTCACCGGCTTCGACCAGTCCCTGGACGGGGAGGCCGTCCTGCCGGGTTTCACCCTCCCCCTCGAACCCCTCCGATAACCGATACCCTCATGGAACCGCTGGTCCTGGATTTATCGGTCGTCCACCCGCTGACAGATGGCGAACTCTTTGCGCTTTGTGCCGCCCACAAGTCGCTGAAGATCGAACGTACCCCAAACGGAGCATTGATCCTGATGGCCCCCCTTGGCAGCGAGAGCAGTACGCGCGAAAGCTACCTCATCTATGCCTTGTATCGCTGGAATCAGGAGGCTGGCCTCGGCATCACCTTCAGCTCTTCCGGGGGGTTTCTGCTGCCGGACGGGTCGATGCGGGCACCCGATGCCGCCTGGGTCGCCGCCGACCGATGGCACGCCCTCACCCCGGCCCAACGGGAGGAGTTTGCCCCGCTCTGCCCGGACTTTGTGGTGGAGTTGATCTCGAAGTCGGATCGCCTGGCGATGCTCCAGCAGAAGATGGAGGAGTGGATCGCCAACGGCTGCCGCCTGGCCTGGCTGATCAGCCCGAAGGACGAGCGAGCCTGGGTCTACCGCGCCGACGGCACCGTCAGCGCCGTCACCGGCTTCGACCAGTCCCTGGACGGGGAGGCCGTCCTGCCGGGTTTCACCCTCCCCCTCGAACCCCTCCGGTAAGCCCTATGGACACCCTCCTCGACGACCCGATGCCTGTCCCCGCGGTAGCCCCACTCGACGTGAATGCCGTCCGGGCGGATTTCCCGATCCTGCGCCAGACCGTCTACGGGCAGCCGCTGGTGTACCTGGACAACGGGGCGACGGCACAGAAGCCGCAAGTGGTGATCGACCGGATTGCCACCTACTATGCACAGGAGAACAGCAACGTCCATCGCGGGGTGCATTTCCTGAGCCAGCAGGCCACCGAGGCGTACGAAGCCGTCCGGTCGAAGGTCCGGGCCTGGATTCATGCCCCGGAGGACCGTCAGGTGGTCTTCACCCGTGGGACGACCGAGGCCATCAACCTTGTTGCGCAGAGTTATGCCCGTCCACGCCTTAAGCCCGGCGACGAGGTGCTGATCTCGACGATGGAGCACCACTCGAACATCGTCCCCTGGCAGCTCGTGTGCGAGGCCACCGGGGCCAGGCTGCGGGTCATCCCGATCTCGGACGCCGGGGAAATCCGCTACGAGGCCTACGAGCAGTTGCTCTCGGAGCGGACCCGGCTGGTGGCCCTGGTGCACGTCTCGAACACGCTGGGAACCATCAACCCGCTGGGTCGGATGATCCGGGATGCCCATGCCCTCGGCATTCCGGTGCTGGTAGACGGTGCCCAGGCCCTGCCCCACCTGCGCATCGACGTGCAGGCCCTCGATGCGGACTTCTATTGCTTCTCCAGCCACAAAATGTTCGGCCCGACTGGCATTGGCATCCTCTATGGCCGGGAAGCCCTGCTAGAGTCCATGCCCCCCTGGCAGGGCGGCGGCGACATGATCGAGACCGTCTCATTCGAACGGACGACGTACAACGGCCTCCCCCACAAGTTCGAGGCGGGCACACCCAACATTGCCGACACGGTGGGCTTCGGAGCTGCCCTCGACTACCTCGGTGGGCTGGACTTTGCGGCGGTACACCAGCATGAGCAGGACTTGCTACACTACGCCACCGAACGCCTGCGCGACCTCGGCGGGGTGCAGGTCATCGGCACGGCAGTACACAAGGCCAGCGTCCTCTCGTTCGTGGTTGAGGGCGTCCATCCTTATGATGCGGGCACCATCCTGGACCGGCTCGGCATCGCCGTGCGCACTGGGCACCACTGCACCCAGCCCCTCATGCAGCGGTTCGGCATCCCCGGCACCGTGCGGGCCTCCTTCGCCTTCTACAACACCCGCCACGAGGTGGACCGGCTGGTGGCCGGGGTCGAACGGGTGAAGCAGCTCTTCGCCTAACCGGTGGCCCTGCCATGACCGACAGCATCGCCGAACGCGCCCAGGCCATCGTCGAGGAGTTCGAGCTGTTCGACGACTGGATGGGGCGGTACGAATACCTGATCGACCTCGCCCGGTCGTTGCCCCTGATCGAGGACACGTTCAAGACCGAGGCATACCGGATTCACGGCTGCCAGTCGCAGGTGTGGCTGCGGGCCGAGGCCGCCGACGGACGCATCCGCTTCCGGGCGGACAGCGACGCGCTCATCACGCGGGGCCTCATTGCACTACTCGTCCGGGTGCTGGACGACCAGCCCATTGAGGCCATCCTCCGTGCCGACCTGGCCTTCCTCGACCGGCTGGGGATGCAAGAGCACCTCTCGCCCACCCGAAAGAATGGTCTCGCAGCGATGGTTCGGCAGATGAAGCACTACGCCCTCGCCTTCAGCACCCCGGCCCCTCCCCCGGCTGCCGGGTAGCCACTGGCCGTAACGGCAAACGGGGGATGCAGCACCGCCGCACCCCCCGTTCGACCCCCCAACGCCGGGAGGCTCAGAAGCGGACGTTCAGGTTGCCCGTCACGGTGGTGCCGTTGAAGCCGAACTGGTTCACCTCCCACGGGTAGCGGAACCGCCCGCCGAGGTCGGTGACCGGGTCGCCCTTCGGGTCGATGGTCTCCGGATAGACGTTGAACAGGTTGTTCACCGAGACCCCGACGCGCACGTTGTCGGTCACGGTGTACTCCAGCTGGGCATCGGTGACCAGGCGCGGGTCGAAGGTCTGGTCCTTGCCCGGATCGTCGGCGTGCTGCCAGATGACGGCCCCGAAGCGGGTGTTGTTCAGCGTAGCCCGGACCGGGCCGGCACTGTAGCTGAAGCCCAGCAGGAACTTGGTGTCCGGGCGGGCCGAGAGCAGGCGCGACTGCTCCTTGCGGTCGAAGATGTTCACCCCGGCATCCCGGATGGGGTCGGGCGTGTCGATCTGTCCCCGGATCTCGGTGTCGTTGATGTTCCCGGCCAGGTTCGCGGCCAGTTCCCCACCAGGAACGTCCCAGGTGTAGTTCGCCACGAAGTCCACCCCGCGCGAGCGCGTATCGACCGCGTTGATGAAAAACTTGAGGCTGGTGATCTGGAACTGCTGGAGCACCTGGAACACCGTGGTGGACGGGTCGCTGGTGGCGATGCTGGACGAATACACGATACGGTCGTCCACATCCACCTGGTAGAAGTCCGCCGACAGGTAGAGGCCGGGAATGGGGCGGAAGGCGGCCCCGGCTGTGAAATTCAGCGCCGTCTCGTCCTTGAGTTGCCCCACTTCGAGCTGGCGCAGCACCGGGCTGAGGTTGTTGAACGTGCCTTGGTTGGATACCGTCCCGCCCGAGACCAGGGTCTGGATGATGCTCAGGTAGATCTGGTGCAGCGACGGGGCGCGGAAGCCCGTCGAGACCGCCGCCCGCAGCGTGGCCCGGTCTTCGGAGAACTTGTAGCGGGCGTTGGCCTTCCAGGAGAAGTTGTCGCCGAAGTCGCTGTAGTTCTCATACCGGGCAGCCCCGCCGACGAACAGATTCTCGTCCACATCCACGCCGAGGTCGGCATAGAAGCCGATGTTGTAACGGAAGGCATCCACCTCGTTCTGGGGCTGGAGGCCGGGGAAGGACTGAGCCCCCTGCCCGGCGTAGGAGGCCTCTTCTCCAGCCACTGCCCGAAAGTTCTCGGTGCGGAACTCCGACCCGAACGAGAGTGCGGCGTTGCCAAACTGCCGTCCGAGGTCCAGGTTGGTGACGTTGTGGGCAAAGCGGTAGCCCCCGGCCCGGAAGGTTGTCGGGCTTTGGGCTTCGAGGGCACGGTTGAGCGAGTTGTCCACCGTATAATCGACGCGGTTGCCCCCCTGGTTGTTGCTCAGGTCAAAATCCCAGCCTTTCTTGATGCCGCGCACCCCCACCACGAGGCTGTTGTCGAGGATGTCCGTCTCGAAGGTCGGATGGAAACCTTCATAGAGTTCGCCTGGACGGTGGTGGATGAAGAACGGGTCGGGGATCCAGTAGGGGGTGCGGTAGAGGGCATAGCTCAGGCCCTTGCGGAACGTCAGCCCGCCGAAGCTGTAGAGTTCGGCCTCGTTGGTGAGGCGGACCTGGCTGTTGAAGAACACGTCGCCGGTGGTCATGTTGGGCTGCCCGACGCGCATCCCCAGGTCGGGGTGTGCCTGGATGAACGGGTCGTTCGCTCCCACGCCGAAGAGGTCGTCCTGCCCCGGCGTACCGGCCCGGTTGGTCTCCTCCTGGTCGGCGAAGCTGTGGGTGACGTTGAAGAAGCCCCGGTCTCCGATCTGGAAGCCGGTGTTGATGTTGTACCCGGCTGTGAGGCCGTCGCCCTCGGTGGTGATGCCGGTGAAGACGTTGACATCGGTATAGTCTACGGCTTCCTTGAGGATGATGTTGATCACACCGGCGATGGCATCCGAGCCATACTGGGCCGAGGCCCCGTCGCGCAGCACCTCGATGCGTTCGATGGCGGCCGCCGGGATGCTTTTCATGTCTACCCCCACTTCGCCCTTGCCAGGCGTGTCGTTGATGTAGACGAGCGAGCTGGGGTTCTTGCGTTTCCCGTTGACGAGCACGAGGGTGCGGCTTGGCCCCAGACCCCGCAGGTCTGCCGGATCGAAGTGCGCCGTGGCGTCCGAGACGGTCTGGTTTGTTGAGTTGAAGGCCGGGACGGTGTAGGTGAGCATCTTGTCGAAGGTGATCTGCCCCGTTGCCAACAGTTCCGTGGCCTTGATGTTGTCGATGGGCACGGGGGTGGTGATGGCCGTCCGGGGGGCGAAGCGCGAGCCAACCACCAGCACATCTTCCAGTTCGAGTCCCACCTGGAGGGTCACGTTCAGTTCCTGCGCCCCTTGCACGGCGATCTCCTGGGACTCATGCCCGATGAAGCTGAACACGAGGGTGGCCGGGAAAGATGGCACCATCAGGCTGTACCGTCCGTCCAGGTCGGTGGAGGTTCCACGGGTCGTACCTTGGACCACGACACTGGCACCGGGCAGGGCTTCCCCGGTCTCGGCTTCGGTCACCCGGCCCTGGACGACCCCCTGGGCCATCAGGGGCACGCTAACAAACAGACTGAGGCAGAGCAGGGGCAGGGAATGTAGCAGCGGTTTCATGACGACATACCGTTTGGGTGGGGGTACCCCCAGGGATGGGGAAGGATGGACCTGTTGGCCCATGTGGGCCTATTTTAACAAATATTTAAGTTTTTCCACCCTGACACCGTATTTTTTTGGACGCTGAACACTTGCTCCCGATGCCTGCTGAAACCACCGCTCGAACCATCCTCCGGGTCTGCGACCTGATGGGGGCACTCCGCACCCTCGTCAGCACGCAGTTTGCCGACCTCTGGGTGGAGGGGGAGATTGTGGGGTTCAAACAGCACACCTCCGGCCACTGCTACTTCACCCTGAAGGATGCCAGCGCACAGGTGCGGTGTGTGTTGTGGCGTTCCAGTGCCGAGACGGTGTATTTCGTCCCCCGCGATGGGTTGCTGGTGCGGGCACGCGGACAGGTAGCGGTGTACGAGACGAAAGGAGACTTGCAACTGGTGGTGCGGGCGATGGAGCTGGCCGGGGAAGGGGCGCTTCAACAGGCATTCGAAGCCCTCAAGCGCAAGCTGGCCGCCGAGGGATTGTTCGATGCCGCCCGCAAGCAGCCGCTGCCCCCCTTCCCGGAAACCATCGGCATCATCACCTCCGGCACCGGTGCTGCCCTGCACGACATACTCTCCATCCTGCAGCGACGGTTCCCGCTGGTGCGGGTGCTGGTCTATCCGGTACAGGTGCAGGGCCTGGGGGCTGCCGAGGCCATCGCCGAAGCCATTGCCGCCTTCAACGCAGTTCCACCCGGCGATCCCTTGCGACCAGCGGTGTTGATCGTAGGGCGGGGGGGTGGCTCGCCCGAAGACCTGTGGGCGTTCAACGAGGAGGTCGTCGCACGGGCACTCTTCGCCTCAACCATTCCCACCATCAGCGCCGTCGGGCACGAGACGGATGTGTCGATCTCCGACTTCGTGGCCGACTGCCGGGCCGCCACCCCGTCGAT
>CAZLRO010000107.1:0-11513 GCA_964561865.1 uncultured Rhodothermaceae bacterium
CAGTTGGGGGATGGCGCGGTTGGCGGTGACCACAACCTCGGCCCCCGGCAGCCGCGTCTCCTCCAGCACGACGGCCCGATAGGAGCGTTCCCCCTCGACGAGGTGGAGGGCTTCCCGGTAGTCCGCAAAGCCCAGGAAGGTGACCGTGAGCTGGTAGGTGCCGGGCCGTACCGCAAGCATGAACGTGCCCGTGTCGGAGGAGGCCGTGCCCGCCCGGAGGTGGCCGGTGGCCGTCTCGCGCAGCAGCACGTTGGCACCGACGAGCGGTAGGCCCCGGTGGTCCTGCACTGTGCCTTCCAGCGTGGCCTGTGCCCACACGGGCAGGGGGAGCAACCCCGTCAGCAACAGGGAGAGAAGCAATCGAATCCGCATGGCTCCTGGGGGATGGACATGAAAAAAGCCCGTCATCGGGACTGATGCGGGCCTTCGGAGCAATGACGGAAACACCGCAGCCAGCCAGGATGGCCGCTGCGGGTTCACTGTTTTCCCTACGCCGGTATGAGCCGGGTCAGGTTCCAAGGGTATGCTCTCAGCCCCGGCGTAGTACTTCTACCGGGACACCCCCAACAGTCAGGATCAGACGGGAAAAAGAACGACAGCCGTTTATACACTGCCGGACGGTGCAGGTTTCCGGTGCCTTGCGGCCCGCCAGCCCTGCACGCCCAGGACCAGCATCCAGAACACTACGATGAGGAGGCCGTACATCTCCCGGCTTTCTTCCACACCCACGTTTTTCATCTCCCAGGCGCTGAACATCTCCAGGAACGGCACCTTGCCCACCACCCCTGGAACCAGGGTCAAGGCCCAGGCCAGGGCAATGCCCCCAACGGCGGCAGGTACAAGGACTTGTCCCGGCCGTTTCCAGGACCAGAGGCAGGCGCCCGCAGCAGCCAGGTACAGGCCAATCCAGCCCACCGGGTCAGGGTCGTTGTACTGGACGAGGGCGGCAAAGATGAACAGCAGGGCCATAAGCCCGTTCAGCCAGCGCATGGGGCCTCCTCTGGATAAGCAAGGGTCAATCTCGCCCCTTCAGACTGTAAATTGCCCTGGTGTGTTTCCTGCCATCCCCGCGCACCAATGACCCGCTTTGTCACCAAGGAAAAAACGAAGAAGGCTGGCTGGCCCCCGGCAACGGTGGTCTTTTCCGGCGCACAAAAGGACCGGACGGTCCATCTGAGCGTACTCGAATACGACGCCACCACCTTCCACGAACGCACCCTGGGCACGGTCGAGGAAGCCGTGGCCTACCGCGACACGCCGTCCGTCTCGTGGATCAACGTCGATGGCATCCACGACCCGGCCCTCATCGAGCAACTCGGCCAGCACTTCGGCATCCATCCCCTGGTGCTGGAGGATATCGTCACGCGGGGGCAGCGGGCCAAGCTGGAAGACTACGACGACTACCTCTACATCGTCCTCAAGATGCTGTATTTCGACCAGGGCACGCTGAACCTGCGGGGGGAACAGGTGAGCCTGGTGGTCGGGAAAAACTTCGTGATCTCGTTCCTCGAAGACCCCGGCGACCTGTTCGACCTCGTCCGCGACCGCATCCGGACCCGGAAAGGCCGCCTCTGCCGGATGCAGGCAGATTTCCTGGCCTACACCTTGCTCGACGTGGTGATCGACCATTATTTCATTGTGCTCGACACCTTCGGGGAACTGACCGAGGCGCTGGAAGAAGAGATCATCAAAGGCCCCACGAACCAGACCGCGACCCGGCTGAACATGCTTCGCCGCGAGCTGGTGTTCGCCCGCAAGGCCATGTGGCCCGTCCGCGAGGTGATGAGTGGCTTCTCCCGCGTGGAGTCGGGCCTGATCGACCCGGAGACCCGTCCGTTCCTGCGGGATGCCTACGACCATGCCGTACAGGTGATCGACGTGCTCGAGTCGCTGCACGATGTGCTGGGCGGTACGATGGACCTGCTCCTCTCCTTCCAGAGCAACCGGATGAACGAGGTGATGAAGTTCCTGACCATCATCGGCACCATCTTCATCCCGCTCACCTTCATTGTGGGGATCTACGGGATGAACTTCGACGTGATGCCGGAGTTGCGCTGGCCCTACGGGTACCCCCTCATTCTGCTGGTGATGGCCGCCATCGGGCTGGGCATGGTAGCCTATTTCAGGCATAAGCAATGGATCTAGCGAAGGCCCCTGCCCTGGCCGCTGGCAGCCGTGTGGGGCTGATTGCCCCGGCCGGGCCACCCCTCGACCCGGATCGGCTGGCCGCCGGGATCGCCCACCTGGAGGCGCGGGGGCTACAGGTCGAACGGCTGCGCCCGTCCTTTGGGCCGTATGGCTACCTGGCCGGGACCGATGCCGAGCGGCTGGCGGAACTCAACGGCTTCCTGCGCCGCAACGACGTGCAGGCTCTCGTGTGCGTGCGGGGAGGCTACGGCACCCTGCGCCTGCTCCCGTGGCTGGACTACGAAGCCGCCCGTCGCCACCCCAAGCTGCTCATCGGCTACAGCGACATCACCGCGCTGCACCTGGCCTTGTACCACAAGTCCGGCTGGGTGGGATTGCAGGGGCCGATGGCCGCCGTCGAATGGCCCGAACCGGACCCGGCGTGGGAGGCGCTGTTCTGGTCGATGGCGCAAGGGCAACCGGCGAACCCGCTCGTGGGGCCGCACGGCGAGGCGCTGCAACCCGTCCGGCATGGCGTGGCCGAAGGCCCCTTGCTCGGCGGCACCCTGACGCTGCTCTGCCGGCTGCTGGGCACCCCCTACCTGCCCGATCTGCACGGGGCCATCCTGTTCCTGGAGGAGGTGGGCGAGGAACCCTATCGGATCGACGGGCTGCTGGCCCAATTGCGGCTGGCCGGGGTGCTGGAACGCCTGGGCGGACTCGTCCTCGGCGGCTTCACCGAGGCCACCCCGCAGCACACCCGCCCGACGCTGACACTGGACGAAGTGCTGGACGACTACACGCGGGACTTGCACCTGCCCGTGGCCCGTGGGCTGGCGTTCGGGCACTTCCCCGTCAAGCTCACCCTGCCGGTGGGGGTGCACGCCCGTCTGGACGTGACCCCCAGCGCAGCCCACCTGTCGCTGCTCGAAGCCCCCGTCCAGATCGGCAACAGGCCCGCGCAGGAGTTGCCCGGATAGCTCAGAAGGCAAACGCGATACGGCCCTGGAGTGTCTCAGCTTCTCCGCGTGTGACGGCGAGGTAGATGTCGTCCCGGTGACGCCAGACCAGTACCTGCTTTTCGCCTAGGTCATGCAGGTCGTAGTGCTGCTCGGCAACGATTTGGTTCTGGATATCGGCCTCAAGGGAGAGGCGGTCGCTGTACAGGTCCAGCAGCCGGTAATCGAAGACATAGACCAGGATCGGTTGCCGGATCTGTCGGTCGTCGAACTGGAGGACCGGGATTTCCACGTCTTCGGAGATTTCCCGCAGGGTGACCCCTTGCAGGGAAGCCCCCTCGATGAGGGGCACCGCCAGCCGCCAGTCCAGCCGCTCCTGTACGAAGGCGGTAACCTGTTCCGGGCTTTCGGTGGTCATCACCAGGTCGAAGCTGTCCGGCTGGCTGGCAGTGAGCAGCACGATGCTGCTGGATTCGGAGGCCTCCACGAGCGCGGGCAACTGTCCGCCCGACAGCCAGACCGAGACGTAATACCCTAGCACCCCGGTGACCAGGATCAGGCACAGCACTACGACGACCTGCCGCCCACGGGGGTGCCGTCGGCCAGAGGGGGGCACCGCTGCTTCCGGGGTCTTGTGCTGCGCGGAGGGGGAAGTTTCGGATGGGGCCGGCGGGGGGGGCATGGATAACAGCGTGGGCGGCAGCACCGTCCACTCCTGCTCACGCAGGGTCTGCAACGCCATCGGAATCCACACAGACGGCGAGACGGGCTGCACGACGGCCCTCTCGGTCTCCGACAACCCCATCAACACCCCTGTTGTCAACGCCTTGCGGGCCTCATCCAGTTCCGTCTGAACGGTTGCCGGAGGCTGGCCGGTGAGGGCACCGATGGTCTCGGCATCGAAGTGCTCCACGGTATCGAGCCACAGAAGCAGGCGTCGCCCCGGTGGCAGGGTGGCCCAGACGAAGGGAAACACCCGTCCGACGGCCCGCGTCGTCAGGGGCTGCAAGGCTTCCTCCGAGATGACCTCCGGTGGGGGAACTTCCCCCGGCTCCACCACCGAGAGGGCACCGCTGGCCCGGTGCAACGACAACATCGTCCGGATCATCCCCAGGCGGTCGTGGGGGCCGGGGCGGGCAAACACTACGCGGCAGGTCTGTTCCACGAGACGTGCAGCCTGTTTCGCATCGGGTACCAGCACCTGGGCCAGGGCATAGAGGTGCTCGACCGACGCTTGCAGGGGCATGGGCAGCCCGGCAGGTTTTCCTTCCATGCTATCGTTCATCCTCGAAAACAATGTTGAGTGAGTCGCCCTTTCGGATGCCCAGTAGCGCCGCCGCATCGCCGCCGTGGACGGCCACCTCCAGCAACCGACTGCTGTTGAAGAGCAGCAACGGCTCGCCGGGTGCCACAGCCCCGTAGGTGGAATAAAGATCCCGCAGGATCGTGTTGCCGATGTAGCCCCGTACGCGGCGCTGTGCCCGCCAGGTCTCGAACTCAGCCCAGGCAATATTGGTGATGCAGTTACCAAACCGGTCTATGTGCAGCACCCACCCGCGCACCCCTTCGGCATCGGCAACCGGGCGCGGCCAGTGCAGCGGCAGCAGCGCCTCTACCGATGTCCCCACCTCCGCCAGCGACCGTCCCGCCGCCAGGTGTGCCGCCACCGGGGCAAACACATCGCGCCCGTGGAACGTCGTCTCCGGGACGGGCACACGCCAGTACGCCGCCTTGTCCAGAACGACGAGGGCTTCCGGAGGTTCTCCGTTGAAGAGCAGGGAAAATAACCCGTTGTCTGGCCCGACGAAGCGGTGATCGCCCTGTTGCAGGGCCAGGGCACGCCGCATGGTTCCCACCCCCGGATCGACTACGACCAGGTGAACGGTTCCCGCCGGAAAGAACGGGAACGCCTGGCGCAGCACAAACGCTGCCTCCATCACATCCTGAGGAGCGATCTCGTGGCTGATGTCGACCAGGCGGGCCTCCGGTACCATCGCCAGGAGGGTCCCTTTCATCGCCGCCAGATAGGCATCGCGCGTACCGAAATCGGTGGTCAGCGTGATCAGCGGGAGCACACGGGCCTCGCAGGACTGTACGAAACACACGTTTTTCTCGGCAGGGTCTTGTCGAACTCCTGCAGAGCCGTGTTAAGTTAAGGCCGGTTGCTCCCTTGTCTGCTGTGCTTCATGCATGTTCCCGATGAATTGACCGACGCCTCCGCACACCCGGAGTCACCCCTTGGCTTTGAGGCGGTGCTGGACCGGTTCGTCCTGTTCTGGGGCGAGATGGCCTCCCACTGGGGCATCAACCGGACGATGGCCCAGATCCACGCCCTGCTCTACGCCGCCGAGGACCCACTCGACACCGACGCCATCATGGCGCGGCTTCAGATCAGCCGGGGCAACGCCAACATGAACCTCCATGCGCTGATGAACTGGAACCTGGTGCGCAAGGTACACCAGCCCGGCTCCCGCAAGGACTACTTCACCGCCGAGAAGGACGTCTGGCAGTTCACAGCGCAGATCATCCAGGAACGCGAGCGCCGCGAGATCAAGCCGGTGATGCAGCAGTTGCAGGAATGCCGGGACCTGCTCTGCGCCCGCGACCCGGCGACACTCTCGGCCTCGGAGCAACAGTTCTGTGCCCGGATCGAGAAGCTGATGGCCCTGGTGGAGGTGGTAGACGGGTTCTCGCGGGCGTTCCTGCCGTTCGTCCAGGAGCGCAATCTGCCCATGATCCGCCAGTTGATCGCCTTCGCCGAAGCCATGCAGGAGCAGACGCCGGACGCCGAAAGTCCCGACGCACTCAGTCTTCCAGCACCAGGAACGCCAGCGCCTTGAAGTCCGGAGCGGCGGCCAGCACCCCGGTCTGCCCTTCTACCTCCTGTGGCGATAGCGTGGTGGTGAGGACGGCCACAGGCATCCCGGCCCGCCGTGCCGCCTCAATCCCGGCCAGCGCATCCTCGAACACCAGACATCCGGACGGCTCCACGCCCATCCGTGCGGCTGCCGCCAGGAACAGGTCGGGCGCAGGTTTACCCGGCAACCCTTCCTCGGCGCTGACCAGGACCGAGAAGTAGGGACGGATGCCCAGGGCCTCCACGATGAAGTCGATGTTGGGCGGCCCGCCGGAGGTTGCCAGCGCCATCGGGATGCCCCGGCGGTAGGCCGACTCCAGCAACGGCAGCAACCCCGGCACCGGGGTGGGGCGATACGTCTCGCGATAAAGGCTCTCCTTGTAGCCCGCCAGGCGGGCCACGTCCGCATCGTGCAAGTGCGCCCCCAGGTACGAGCGCAGGATTTCAGGGTTGGTCTTGCCCGCCGTGTCCCGATAGAACGCCTCCCGTTCTACCTCCACCCCGTTTTCGTGCAACACCCGCCGCCAGACGTCCAGGTGTACCCCCATGTTGTCTACCAGGGTACCGTCCATGTCGAAGATGAGGGCATTGAAAGGCATAGGGAGGAGGGGGATGGCGTGAGGAATGGTAGGTCGAAGCAGATGGCGGAAATATAGTCAATTTGACTATAAAACGTATGAAGTGGTGAGGGATTGCAATCGGGTCTGGCAGAGCATTATAGTCAATTTGACTATAATCTATATGCAAGGCGACGCTGTATAGTGCGTGCATGTTCAAAGAGCATCTCAACACCCAACCGGGCTAATGACATGCTGGGCGTTGCCACATTCCCAGGTGTCCCGACTATTTCAAAATGCCCCACTGAGGAATACCGCGTTGAGGAAAAGTTCAGTAGTACCGAGCCAGAAGGCGCGGAAGGTGGGGTTGTCCATGAAGGCCACGAGCCGTCCGCGCCCCAGCCGTCGGGCCACGAGGGCGGCGCTGCCCCCGGCCTGCCGCAGCCGTTCGTCGGAGACATAGCCTGCCAGGCGGGGGGTGGTGCCGTAGCGGGCGATGGTCGTGCCGGGTTGCGCGTCCGGGGCATAGAACGTGTCGCTGTCCCGAAAGACGGCCAGGGTGGGCGGCATCCCGTAGGCCAGCGGGTGGCTGGTGTCCAGTTGCACTTCGAAGATCGTCCCGGCGATCTGCTGGGCGTCGCGGGTGCGCCCGATCTGGTCGTAGGGCAGCCCTTGCAGCAGCGAGTCCATCGCGAAGGGTTTGGCCGTCAGGTCCAGCAGCTTCTGTGCGACGGCCCAGTCGGTGGCACTGCCGAGGGTGAGCAGGTGTCCTCCACCCTGGACCCAGGCTTTCAGCCGCTCGACCGGGACGTTGCCATATCCGCCCCCGGCCATCACCAGCACGGAATAGCGGTCGAGGTCGGCGCTGGCTACCGAACCCGTTTCCAGCAGCGAGACGGGGAGCCGGAAGCGTTCACTGAGCAGGTGCCAGACTTCCCCGGCGGTGTTGGGGTTCGTGCCTGGGCCCGTGAGCAGGGCAATCCGGGGCTGTTCGAGCAGCACCGCACGCGGACTCCCCAGCTCTGGGCCATCCGGGGTCAACCCGCTCTCGACGGCGTAGAGGTGTACGTGTGTTTCCTGCACCAGCCGGGCCACCAGGTCGTGGACGGCCTCGTTCCGGCTCCCGTCGCGGTTCGCCACCGGGATCACCACCGTGCCGCGTGCGAAGGCGCGGGGCTGCCCCGCCACGAGCGCCGTGAAGTCATCCGTCATCAGGCGGGGCTTTAACCCGGCAGCCTGGAGCTGGTACAGGGCACGCGGGGCCAACCAGGCGTCCCAGGTCATCAGGTAGGCATAGTCCGACCGACCGCCGACGAGGGCACCGCCATCGAGCGTGACTTCAGTGAGGGACTGGCCCTGCAACGGGGCCACGTCGATCCGTAGCGCAGCGTGGTCGAGGTCGAAGGCGAGGGGCAGCGTCCAGGCAGAGACGTCGTAGAAGAGCGAGTCGGCGAAGCTGGTCTGCCGCTCCATGACCGAGCGGAGCAGTCGGAACTGTGGTTGCTGGGCGGGGATGAGCCATGCCTCGCCGGGGCGGAATGTCTGCCCTTCCACCGTCACCTCGCGGGTGAGGTCGAACACACGGATGCGGTGGCGCAGCAGGATCTGGGCCAGGAGCTGCGCCCGGTTGCGCCCGCGTGCCAGGCTGATGAGCCAACCCTTGACCGGGTGCTGGCGAGCCAGCGCCGGGACCTCCGCGTAGAAATCGCGCTGGTGCCGCAGCAATTTCGTACGCAGGGCAACGGCTGCCTCGAGCGTAGAGAGCGAGGCGACGAACTGGTTCCGCACGGTGAAGGCATAGGAGAGCGTGCCATCGTCCACCGCTGCCTGCAAGGCGCGCGCGGAAGCCTGTTCAAACAGGATGCCCACCGCCCCGTTCACGTCCGGATAGGTGGACCCCTTGCCGTAGTAGAAATCGTCGAATGTCTCCCGGGTGAAATAGAGCGAGCCGAGGGCATCGAGCCGCCGGGCGTGCCAGGTAGCCACCTCGGCGGTGAGGTCGAAGGTGCGCTGGGGGGTGAGGGGGTTGTTGCTGGCGGGGATGCCCGGCTGGAAAAAGAACATCTCGTTGCCCCCCATCTCGTGGTGGTCGGTGAGGAGCTGGGGCCGCCACTGGTGGAAGAGCCGCAACCGTCCCTGCGATTCGGGGTGCTGAGCGGGGAGCCAGTCGCGGTTCAGGTCAAACCAGTAGTGGTTCGTCCGTCCTCCCGGCCATGGTTCGTTGTGCTCGCGGTCCTGGGCATCGGTGGTCGGCACCGCCCCCCGGTTCCGGTTGACCCAGTCCACAAAGCGGTCTCGGCCATCCGGGTTGAACATCGGGTCGAGCAGGACCACCACGTGCTGCAAGGCCGCCTCGATCCCCGGTCCCTTCCCGGCGGCCAGGTAGTAGAGGTAGAGCAGGGCCGCCTCCGAGCCGCTGGCCTCGTTGCCATGGATGCTGTAGCCTTGCCAGATCACCACTGGTTGGTCCGCCACCGCCGCATCCGAGACGGTAGCTGGGGCTTCGGAGAGCCGGACGTTGGCCTGCCGGAGGGCTTCGAGGTGGTCGTGGTGGGCTGGGGCCGTCACCCACACACACATCAGCGGACGCCCCTCGTAGCTGTGGGCGTAGACCTCGGCCCGCACCCGGTCGCTGGCCGCATCCACTGCCCGGACGTATTCGACAATCTGATGCGGGGCCGTATGCCGGGTGCCGATCTGATGCCCGATGATGTCTTCCGGCTTCGGGATGCGCGGGTCAAACCCGGTGAGGCCGGGGAGGGGCACCTCCAACGGAAACGGCAACGCCTGCGCCATAACGGTTGTGGCCCATACCATCCAGAGGAAAAGGAACAGCAACGTTCGAATCATGGGGATTGCGGGTCTCGGATTGCGGATTGGGGATGCCGTCCCTCCCGTGTCCTTGCAAGGAGCTTGACCGATCATGGTTGATCCCATAAGATCGACCAGATGATTGCGGTCAGACGCGGCAATCCCGACGGTGCGAGCGTGTTGGAGTGGGCTGGCCCTGCATCTCAGAACCCCTCCTGGACAGGAGGGGACAGGAGTGGTCGATAAAAGGGCTGCTGGGACGCTGCCGCCCTGTGGCAAGGGCGAGATCACGTCGTCGGCTGGTCGATCTCATGAGATCGACCGATGGCCTCATCGTGATGACACAGGTAGGAACGTTGTCGCTCTCTTTCCAAGCACCAGGCACAAAATAGCCAACAGCTTCTTTCAAAAACACGCCACCATCACATCCATCACATTGGTGTGGGTAGGGCCAGTTTTCAGCAGCCCGCCAACCTGTTGGAAGAACGTGTAGGCATCGTTGCGCCGGAGGTAACGTTCCGGCTCCAGCCCCTGTGCCCAGGCCTGGGTGACGGACTGCGCGGTGACCCAGGCCCCGGCGGCGTCGGTCAGGCCGTCGATGCCGTCGGTCCCTCCGCTCAGGAATGCCACCGGGTGCAGCCATTCCGAGAGTTCGAGGGCCACGGCCAGGGCCAGTTCCTGGTTGCGCCCGCCCCGACCGTCGCCGTGCACGGTGACGGTCGTTTCTCCGCCCCAGAGCAGACAGGTAGGCCGGGGCGATTGTGCCCGTTTGATTTCGTCAGCTATTTGTACCCCTACCCGGCGGGCTTCTCCACGCAGGTTCGCCGCAACGATCCGGGCGTCAAACCCGAGCCGCCGGGCTTCCTGCCGGGCTGCTTCCAGGGCGAGCTGGTTGTTCCCGATGACGAGAGAGACCGCCTGCCGCAGTCCGGGGTGGTCCGGATGGGGCGAGGCCGCAACAGGCGCTGCCAGCACCTGCCGCACCGCATCGGGCACCCGCATCCAGATGCCCCGGTCTTGCAGCACCGCCACCGCGTCGTCGGGTGTGGTCGTGTCCGGCACCGTCGGTCCGCTGCCCATGACCGAGCGGTCATCGCCGGGGATGTCGGAGAGGAGCAAGGTGCAGACGTGGGCGGGCCAGGCCGCCACGGCGAGCCGCCCCCCGGCCAGCGCCAGGAGGTGTTTACGGACGGTGTTGGTCTGGTGGATGTCGGCGCCGCACTGGAGCAAGAGGCGGGTGGTATCCTGGACATCGGCCAGGGTGAGGCCCGGAAGGGGCAGCGCCCACAGCGAGGAGGCCCCACCGGAGAGCAGCACCAGCAGCAGGTCATCCTCCTGGCAGAACGTGGCCTGTTCAAACGCCCGCCGGGCGGAGAGGGCACCCGCTTCGTTCGGCACCGGATGCCCACCCTCGGCCACGCGGATGCGGTCGGGACGCGGCATATGGGCCGGGAAGCTGGCCCTGTAGCCCTGTGGCACCACCACCTCGCCGGTATCCCCATGTCCCGGCAGGGTCGCCTCCACCGCCCCCGCCATCGCCATCGCCGCCTTGCCCGCCCCCACGACCACCACTTTCCGAAACGTCTCCATTGGGCGCGGCAGCACGGTCGTCCAGTGGGCCGGGATCAGCAGCCGGTCGGCCTGCACCCGTCGGCAAGCGGCGGTGAAGATGGCCTGGACATCGGCGACAGGGGCTTGCATCGATCACCAGTTGTAAACGAATCCAACCCAGGGAATGAACGGAAAGCCGTCGGCATCCCATGCAGCAGGCGAGGTAAACAGCCCCAGGTCCGCGGCCAGGTGTTCCCCGAAAAACCGTATCCCTGCCGACAGCAAGGCAGCCTCATCAAGGGCTGGCACTATGTAGTTCTCGGTCAACAGTTTGAGGCTGTTGGACACCTGTAGCTCTCCCCCGATCAGCAGCACCGGGGTGTCACTCACTTCGAGGTCATCTTCTTCTTCCAGCCCTTCACTGACAAACGCGAACCCCACGCCCAGCGTCACCGCCCGTTCGAGCGAGCCGAAGGTACCGTTTCCATAGAAGAGCCCCGCCGCCCCTTCGTGGCGCGTCACTCCGGCGGCGATGACCCCTGCTGCTACCTGGGCCTTCGGAGCCTGGAAGACCGTCAGCTTTGGGGCGAGGTAGATGAGTTGCTCGGAGGCACCGGGCACCAGCGACATCCCCCCGGCCAGCACCAGCCG
>CAZLRO010000108.1:0-11482 GCA_964561865.1 uncultured Rhodothermaceae bacterium
ATCGGGCCGGGCGTACCCCGAACCGCGAGCGCCCCAGCCCAAACCTGCAGGAGACACCCGGTGAAGCGTTGGCCCTAGACGCCGCCCCGCAGGCCGGAGATGTGCGCCTGTTCATCACCCGCGTCGGCGACCCGGTGACCGGGTCGGTGCAGGCCGTGCTGATGGAACAGTTCCATGCCGGGGGCGCTGTAGCCCCCTTCACGTACGAGTCCCCCATCGGACGGGTCGTGTTCGACCGTGTTGAAGAGGTGAGTCGTTCGGTGCGGCTGGTACAGGCCAACGGCGTCTACGAGGCCGCGATCCCGCTGGCTTTGCTGGGGCTGGACCCGACCACGACCGCCCAGACGCAGGGGGACCTCGGCGTGCGCCTGGGCAACGGCAGCGACACCCAGGCCCGGTTTTACTGGCACAACAAGACCCAGACCACCACATCCGATCTTCCCTCCGAAGCCCGGCTTGAACCCGGTCGATGGGGCCTGCTGACCTTTCGCCGCAGCGACGACCCCTGATACGGGTGTGCTGTCTCAACCCTCACCAACCCTCCCACCATGACCTACGATACCGTTCTAGGGTGCCCCCGTTCGGGTACGACCTTCCTGATGCATGTGTTCAACACTGTGCCGGAGGCCGAGTGCATCAGTGGCATCGTGTTTTCCTCGTTTCTGGCACAGCTGGCGGCCCAACCCCTGCCTCCTCCGATCTACGAAGCCTTGCAGATCGAGTTCGAGATGGCCCTGCACCGCTACCTGGAGTCCGGCATGTACCGCTCCAGGGCCAGTGCCCTCCAGAAATGGGCTTCTACCCGCAAGGACGGCCTCTCCGGATTGCTGCAGGCGTTCAAGGGCAAACGCACCGAAACTCGTATGATCTTCAAGGAGCCGTTCCTGAGCTTCGTGCCAGAATACGCCTACGAGTCCATCCCCAACAGCCGCATCATCCATATCTACCGGGACGGGCGGGATTGCGCCGACTCGCTGGCCCGCACCTACAAGGTACTTACCGACGAGAAGATGATGACCCTCCGCAGCACCGAACTGCGTTTCGGGCGCAAAATCGAGGATAAATACATCCCCTGGTGGGTAGAGGAGGGCTTGGAGGAAGACTTTTTCAAGGCCACCCCGTATGTGCGCGGGGTCTGGATGTGGCGCGTGATGGTACGCCGCTGCCATGACTTCTTTTCGCGCCCGGACGTGCAGGCCAGTGGACGGGTGCTCCTGCTCCGCTATGAAGACCTGATGCGCGAACCGGCCCACTTTGGGCAACAAGTAGCCGATCATCTGGGGCTGACAATCAATACCCGGTTTCGCAAGCGGCTCATGGAAGCCCACACGAAATCGGTTGGGGTCTACAAGAAGCGTCCCTCCAGCGAGATTGCCGCCGCCAACCGCATTGCCGAGGAGGAACTGAAGCGCTATGGCTACGAGGTGTGGTAAGGCACCCTGCCCCTTCCTGATGCTATCCCTGCATGTAAGGCCAGTATGCCCGTAGGTCCAGGCCCAGCAGGTCGGAGAGGCCCGCGTTCTCCTTGGCCATTAGCCGTTCGAGAAAGGCGCGGGTATCCCGGCGCATGGGGGGATAGCGGCGGGAACTGGAGTTGAGGTAGCGCAGCCCCCGGTGCAAGAACTGAAAGGACTGGGTGATCCGTCCGGGGGTGTAGGCGGGCATGTGCGGCGGCTTCAGGAGATAGGTATCGGGTGCGAACGGGCTTAACAGTCGGTTTTGCAGCAGTTGCAGGGAGGCAAAACGCGGGGTCTGGGCGGTGTTGCGGTGAGCATTGTGTACGTTGATAGAAGTGGGCGGTAGACCCAGCCATCGACAGAGGTCGTCGAGGGTTTCCTGCTGGCGCTTGATGAAATCCTCGAACACCAGCACGCGGATCTGATCGGGTGAAAAAAGCTGGTAATACCGGGTCAGTTGTGCGAAGTAGTAACTGCGCGTCAGCAGGGTGCTGGGGGCGTGCTGGAGCATCTGCTCGAAGCTGTAGAAGGCCCGCCCCATCCGGACCTGGTGCCAGTAATGCGAGTACGTCCGGTAGACCGGATCCCGGATCAGGAAGATCAGCTTGACCTGGGGCAGCAGGGCGGCAATCCGCGCCGGGGCTTTCTCCGAGGCGAGGTAGACCGTCGAGTCTTCACCGGCTAGCTGGTTTGCTTGAGCAGGTGCGAAAAACTGTCGATACCAAGCAAGGTAGTCCTCGAAATGCGCGTCGTAGTCATGAAACGACCAGTGACGGCGGAACCGGTAGAACAGGTCCGGCATCTCCACCGCATCATCCAGGCAGAAAAAGTGGATTTCAGGATGGGGGATGTAAACCTGCGGATGGTCTGCAAGGAGGTGGTGCAGCGTGGTGGTGCCCGATTTCATGGCTCCGCCAATGATGAAGTCGGGCAGGCGTCCGGAGGGCTGGGCTGAAGGTGCGGACGACGGGGCTTGGACAGCCATGAGCAGCGTTTTGGAAAAGAATTAAACCTGAACAGGCTTTCGCAGGTTGAAGTGTTTCGTAGACGCAATATACAACCGGAGGAGAGGAGGCTGATGATTGGCCTCGACTTTTCGCCGCAACGATGGGAACTGTGTTGAAGCTGCATCTCGTTTTCCCCATGCTTCCCCCGGCCCCCGATGCCATCGGGGACCATACGGCGTTGCTGGCCCAGGCCCTGGCACCCCATGCCGACGTGGCGGTCCTGACCACCGTTCCCACCTGGGATCCCCTTCCGGGTGTGGCCGTTCACCAAGCCTTTTCCATTGCCGAGCGGCGGGGGGTACAAGCCCTGTTGCAAGCCCTGGAAACCGATGTGCCGGACTGGCTGGTGCTGCAATACAACCCGTTCAGTTACGGGACGTGGGGTCTGAACCCGTATCTGCCCGAAACCCTCCAGCGCCTGAAGCAGCGCCATCCCCGCCTGCGGCTGGCACTGCTGGTCCATGAGACGGCCCCGCCCCTGTTTGTCACCTGGCAGCTGACGGTGATGAACCTGTGGCAGCGCTGGCATCTGCGCCAGTTGGGCCGCCTGGCGGACCTGGTGTTCTTCACCATCGAACCCTGGGTACAGCAGTTTGGCCCCTGGTTCCCCCAAACGCCAGCGCATACATTGCCTATCGGATCGAACATTCCCTGCGTTCCCACCGACCGGGCTACCGTGCGGACCTCTCTCGGCTTTACGGACGAGACCTTCGTCCTGGGGGTTTTCGGGACGGCCCACCATTCCCGGCTGTTGCACATGATCCGCCGGGCTGCTGAGGTGCTGAGGCAGGAAGCGCCAGACCTGCGGGTGCTCTACGTTGGGCCGCACGGTCCGTCTGTTCAGGCAGGGCTGCCGGGCGTCCCCGTCCTCGATGCGGGCCGTTTGCCCGGCGAAGACGTGTCGCGCCACTTCGCGGCGATGGACCTGTACTGTGCCCCTTTCCGCAAGGGACTTTCCACCCGGCGCGGCTCGTTTATGACAGCCCTCCAGCATGGCATCCCGACGATTTCGAACCGGGGGGTACACACCGGTCGGATGCTCAGGGAGGCCGATGGCACGGCGTTTCTCCTCTCCGACGAGGAGGATGGGGAACAGTATGCCCGCCTTGCGTTAACGCTGTTTCAGGATGCGGCCTTGCGTCGGCGCATCGGTGCCGCTGGGCAGGCGCTCTATCAGACGCACTTCGACTGGCCGGTGGTGGCCCAGTCGCTGGTCGACATGTTGCAGGTTGAAAAGGACCAGCCCGCCGTGGGCGCCCACGTCCCGGCCTGACCGACTGCCCCAAACCAGACCGCCTCATGTCTTCGACGACCACCTATCATAGCCCCCACAGGTACAGCCAGGCAGGGCAATCGACCAACGCGTTCTTCATCTTCGCGGTAGGGCTGTTGTCTGCCGGAGTTTTTCTGATGCTGGTCTGGGGAGGCAAGGCGGGCGTGATTCGGCTGCTGTTCCCCGGTGTGATGACGCTGCTGGGGGCTATCCTGTATTTCTATGCCCCCATTGCCTATCTGCATTTCAACTGGTGGCTCTGGTTTCTGACCCCGTTTCTGCGCCGGGTGGTCGACTTGCAGGCCGGGTGGCAAGACCCCAATGTGATGCTGCTGGCCCCCTACCTCGTCGGTGCCCTCACGGTCTTTACGGTGTTGCGGCACCTGAACCGTGCCCGGTCTGCCTTCCTGTTTCCTTTCGTTGTGGCGATGGTGGGGACGCTGGCGGGCTACATGGTCGGGGTGGTGCGGGTGGGGCTGGTGGCTGCCACCTACAGCCTGTTGCAATGGCTGGTCCCGCTGCTGATGGGCTTTCACCTGAGTGTCTGCTGGCGTCACTATCCACAGTTCCGGACGGCTTTCCGGCAAGCCTTCGTCTGGGGGACGCTGGTGGTGGCTGCCTATGCGCTGATCCAGTATTTCTTCCTGCCGGAGTGGGATGCCTACTGGGTCATCCAGTCGGAGCTGGAGTCGGTGGGGAACCCGGAGCCGCTGGAGGTGCGGGTCTTCAGCACGCTGAATTCGCCTGCCCCCTACGGGCACATGATGATGGCGGGGTTGCTGGTGATGCTCAGCGGATGGAACTTGGTCAACCTGCTGGCGGCGATTCCGGGCTTTGCCGGGTTTCTGCTCTCGCTCTCGCGCCAGTCGTGGGGAGCCTGGGTGTTGGGGGTGCTGGTGATGGCGTTCATGTCCGAGGGACGCACACGGCGGCGGCTCATCACCACGGTGGCCGTCTGTGCCCTGCTGGGTGCTCCGCTGCTCACGGTCGATGCCATCTCGTCCAAGATCGGGGACCGGGCCAGCACGCTGACGGACCTGTCGGGAGATGCCAGCCTCGATGCCCGTGTTGCTACCTACTCCGGGGTCACGTTGCGGGTGTTGAACGACCCGCTGGGGTACGGGATGGGCTTCACCGGCACGGCGCAGAAAGTAGGCGGGGGGCAGACGCGCAACTTCGACAGCGGCCTGCTCGACATCTTCCTGTCCCTCGGCTGGGTGGGCGGGTTCCTCTATGCGACGGGGATGTTCATGGTAGTGTGGCCCCGGCTGCGGCGGCGCGACCTCAGCGGCGACCCGTTTGGCACCATCGCCCTGGCTATTGGCATTGCCCTGATTGCCCTGCTGGTCTTTGCCAAGTCGCAGACGGGCCTGAGCGGGATGATCATGTGGTCCTTCTTCGGGGTTTCCATGGCGGCGGTACAGTACAACCAGCATCGGCTCATGGAAGAGGCACCAGAAACAGCACCGGAGGAGGCAGAGGATGTGTCTTCGCCCGTCGTTTAATCTTGGCTAAACCCTGATGGAGACCACCACGAACGGCATTCGTCCGGATTTTCAAACCTTGCAATGCGGGATGGGCTGGTTCCCGGAACAGGCGGGGGGCCTCGACCGCGTCTTCTTTCATCTGGTGCAATCGCTCCCGACGGTAGGGGTAGGGGTGAAGGGCCTGGTGGTTGGGTCGGCCCAGGTTGGCCCCACGTCCCGTCAGCAGGTGGAGGCGTTCGCTCCGGCAGAGGCACCCCTGCCCATGCGGTGGTGGCAGGCCCGCCAGGCCGCCGGACGGCTGCTCCGCCCGGGCGCGTTCGACCTGGTCGCTGCGCATTTCGCCCTCTATACCTTCCCGTTTGTAGGACGCATTTCCCCGCGTCCCTTGGTAGTGCATTTCCACGGTCCCTGGGCGGCAGAGTCGCAGGCGGAGGGGGCGAGCGGGTTCAGTGTCAGGTTCAAGCGGTTCATCGAGCAGTCGGTGTACCGGCGTGCTACCCGGTTCATCGTCTTGTCCGAAGCTTTCCGTGACGTGTTGCACCAGCAGTACCGGGTACCTCCGGAGCGCATCCGGATCGTGCCGGGTGGGGTGGCGGTGGCAGCCTATGACCTCGGCGTCTCCCGTGCCGAAGCCCGCACCCGGCTCGACTGGCCCACCGACCGTCCGGTGGTCCTGGCGGTGCGGCGGCTGGCCCGGCGGATGGGGCTGGAGAACCTGATCGATGCGATGCACATCGTGCGCAAGCGCGTGCCGGAAGCCCTGCTGATGATTGCCGGGCGCGGCCCGCTCCAGGAAGAGTTGCGCGACCGCATCCATGCCCTCGACCTTGAACACCAGGTGCAGTTGCTGGGCTTTGTCCCTGATGCCGACCTGCCCTGGGCCTACCGCGCTGCCGACCTGACCATCGTCCCGACCGTAGCCCTGGAAGGGTTTGGGCTGATCACCATCGAGTCGCTGGCGGCGGGGACGCCCGCCCTGGTGACGCCGGTCGGGGGGTTGCCCGAAGTCGTGCGTGGCCTCAGCGACCAGCTCATCCTGCCCGATGCCAGCGTCCCCGAACTGGCCGACGGCCTGCTCGATGCCCTGGCAGGCCGCCGGGTGTTGCCTGATGCCGGTACCTGCCAGCAGTACGCCCGTACCCATTTCGACTGGTCGGTGATTGCCGCACAGACCCGCATCGTATACGAAGAGGCCCTGGCATGAAGCCCCGCATCCTGTTTCTCGACCATGTGGGGGTGCTCGGCGGCGGAGAGCTCTGGCTGCTCGACCTGGCAATCCATTATCGGGACACCAGCACCGTGTTGCTCCTGGAAGACGGCCCGTTCCGGCAACGCCTCGAAGAAGCCGGCGTGCGCGTCCACCTGCTTGACATACCTTCCTCCGTTCGCACGGTCACCCGCGAGCAGGGCGGTCTCCGATCCCTCCAGAGCCTGCCGGGGGTGTTGTCGCTGGCCTGGCAGGTGGCGCGTATCGCCCGGTCGTTCGACCTGCTCTATGCCAATTCACAGAAATCCTTTCTGATCGGGGCACTGGCGGCGAAGCTGGCCTTCCGGCCTATCCTCTGGCACCTGCATGACCTGATGACCGATGAGCATTTCAGTGCCGCCAACCGTACCGTAAGCCTCTTCTTCGGCAAGCACTTTGCCCGCCGGGTTATTGCCAATTCGCAGGCGACGGCCCAGTCGTTCATCGACAGCGGCGGAGACCCCGCCCGGGTGCAGGTCATCTACAATGGGTTCGATCCGGCCCCGCTCCAGGCGGTGGACCCGGCACGGGTGACGGCCCTGCGGCGGGAACTAGGGCTGGAAGGCCGGTTCGTCGCCGGCGTCTTCAGCCGGCTGACATGGTGGAAAGGACAGCATGTGATGGTCGAGGCCCTGGCCCAGTTGCCGGATGTCCATGTGCTCTTCGTTGGAAAGCCGCTGTTCCAGGAGGAAGACCGGTACCAGGCAGAACTGCTGGAACAGGTCGTGCAACGGGGGGTGCAGGACCGCGTCCATTTCCTCGGCTTCCGTCGGGACATCCCTGAACTGCTGCATGTGGTCGATGCCGTGGTCCATACCTCCATCGCCGCCGAGCCGTTCGGGCGCGTGGTGGTGGAGGGGATGCTGGCCGGACGTCCGGTAGTGGCAACCCGGGCCGGGGGCGTGCTGGAGATCATCGACGACGGCCGGACGGGTCTGCTTGTTCCGCCCGGCGATGCCGCCGCGCTGGCCCAGGTGCTGGCACGGATACAAGCCCAGCCTCAAGCCTTCCAGGAGATGGCTGCTGCCGGTCAGGCCGACGCCCAGACGCGATTCGCCCTGTCATCGGTGTTGCAGGCGGTGGAAGCCCAGGTAGCAGCCGTAATGAGCCACTAAAAGCGCTGCCTACTATCCGTTGCAGTTGCGCCTTTGCGGCAATGTTCGTTTCTTGAAACCACCTTTTCCTGCTCACTGCTCTTTTGCCATGCTCTTCCCTATCGGTGACGATGACCGCCGCCTCTCACGCCCCGCCCTGGTGACGTTGGGCCTGGTAGCCCTCAATCTGGTCGTGTTTGTGCTGCTGCAACGGGGAGGGTACAACGAGGCCTTCACCTATGGATGGAGTGTGATTCCCCGCGAGATCGCCACCGGACAGGACCTGGTGGGTACCCAGACGCTGAACCTGGACGGGCAAGTGGTGGAACTGCACCACACCTCCGGTCCCACCCCTATCTACCTGACCATCCTGTCGGCGATGTTCATGCACGCCGGGTGGATGCACCTGCTGGGCAACCTGTTGTACCTGTGGATTTTCGGGGACAACGTGGAGCATCGGTTCGGTACCCGCACGTTCCTGCTGTTTTACCTGGGGAGTGGGGTCATTGCCACGCTCGTGCAGGTGGGCCTCGACCCTGGAGGAGTTATTCCCAACCTGGGGGCGTCAGGGGCCATTTCCGGCGTGCTGGGGGCATATCTGGTGCTGTTTCCCCGCAACCGCGTCTATACCCTGTTCTTCTTCTGGGTCATCTCAGTGCCCGCCGTGCTGATGATCGGGCTATGGATCGTGTTCCAGTTCATCGACGGCTGGGGGGCGCTGATGATGGCGAAGGAGACGATGGGCGGGGTGGCCTACGGCGCGCACATCGGCGGCTTCATCTCCGGGGCGATCCTGGCCCTGGTGCTGCGTGTGCGTGTGCGCGAGGAACACCCCCACGTCTTCACCCGCCACGCCCTCACCGATGGGTCCTGGCGCTACTGGTGAACCACAGTCCGGCGCGGTTACGGATGCTGCCCGAAGGCGCTGACGACTACGTCGAGGTTGTGGTTGATGCGCAGGCCATAGTGCCCGTCGGTGCCCACCGTCTTCGGTACGCGCGCCACCTCGGTACCATTGACCAGCAGGCGCAGGGCCTCCGGCAACACTTCGGCAGCAAGGGTGTTGGTGGCCTTGCCGTTAGCATCCGGCTTTTGCACCGCCGCATGTTCCGTCCAGTTCACCAGCGTCTGCGTCTGGCCGCCCGTGCGGTACTTGACGAGGAACTTGCCGTCGCCGCGGACCAGGAAGTACACGTAGGCCTGGTTTTCCGCTTGCAGCTGTTGCCCGCCGAAAAACAGCCCGTAGGCTTCCGGGTGGGCCGGGGCTTTGGTCTGGGTGAACGTGCCCTGGACGGTGTAGGCCCCGGTGGCACGGTGCGCTTCGTGGTAGAAGATGGCTGCCGGGCCAGACGTGACATGAAACCCTTCGCCTTCGGCCCGGAACCGCACGTCGGCAAGCTTCGCATCGGCGCGGTCGAGGCGGGCAGCCCAGCCAGCAACCTGGATGCCACCATCTGCCACCTGCTGGTCCGGGTCGTTGCTGGGCGGGTGCTGGGTATGCTGTGCCCATACTGGCGGGGCGGCCAGTACACACGAGACAAGGAGCGTGAGGAGCGGTTTCATGGGGTGGAGCGGGTAGGAGAGGGGAGGGTCAGGCTTCGGCAGGTTCGGCATGGATGGGGTCGGCGAACTCGTCGTATTGCTCCCGGCGGATGACAGCCCCGGCGGCGACGAGCTTGCCTTCGAGGTTCTCGTATCCCCGGTCGAGGTGGTAGATGCGCTGGACGTGGGTCTCGCCCTGGGCCACCAGCCCGGCTAGCACAAGCGAGACGCTGGCCCGCAAGTCGGTGCTCATCACCTGGGCACCTTGCAAGGGCACCCCCCCCTCAATCACTACCTCATTGCCCACGACAATGGCGTTGGCCCCCAGGCGGCGTAGCTCCGGGATATGGGCGAACCGGTCGAGGTAGACAGTGTCCCGCACCTTCGCGTTGCCCTTCGCCTGCGTGAGCAACACCGTCCACTGGGCTTGCAGGTCGGTGGGGAAGCCGGGGTAAATGCCGGTGTCGATGGAGACGGGCTGGAGTTCATCCGGCGGGGTGAGGTCGAGGTAGTCCGGACCGAGGTCCAGGCGGGTGCCCGTTTGGGTGAAGGCTTCGAGGAAGGCCTCGCCGAGGTGGCGGGGTTCGGCATCGGTGAGGCGCAGGGTTTGGTCCTTCGTCCCGGCGATGGCCGCCGCAATCATGAACGTGCCGAGTTCGATCCGGTCCGGGCAGTTGCGGAAGTCGATGGCCCGCAGGTGGTCGGTGCCCTCCACCTCCAACGTCCGCGTGCCGATGCCGTCGATGTGTGCACCCATCTGCCGGAGCATCTCGCAGAAGACCACCACATCCGGTTCGATGGCCGCATTCTCGATGCGAGAGCCGCCCCGTGCGGTCACCGCCGCCAGCAGGATGTTCACCGTCGCCCCGACGCTGGAAGGTTCCATGTGGAAGATGCCGCCGGGGAGTCCACCCGTCGGGGCTTTGGCGAGCACGTAGCCCTGGTCGAGCGACACATCGGCGCCAAGGGCCTGGATGCCCTCCATGTGCAGGTTTACCGGGCGTGGTCCCCAGGCGCAGCCGCCCGGCAGCGACACCCGCGCCTGCCCCATGCGCCCGAGCAGGGCACCAAGCATGTAGAACGAGGCCCGCATCCGCTTGACCAGCTCGTAGGGGGCTTCGGGGTAGCGCACCTCTTCGGCGTCGATGACCATCCGGTGCATCTCCGGGTCAAACGTGACCCTGGCCCCGGTGAAGTCGATGACCCGGCTGAACGTGGAGATGTCGCGCAGCTTCGGGATGGCCTCCAGCGTGGTATGCCCGTTGGGCAGCAGCGCCGCGGCCATGAGCGCCAAGGCTGTATTCTTGGAACCGCTGACGGGGATCGTGCCTTTGAGCGGATGCAGGCCTTCGATGACAAGCTTGTCCATGCGCGGAGGGTACAAAAGGGTTGGCTGGAAACGACAGGTACCTGCCTGAGAGGTGGGCAGGGATGTGAACTACACGGAGGGTTGCCCGCGTTCCGTAGACAACGCCCATTTTTTGCTGAAGTTCATGCGCTGTGTCTATCTCGATCATGCTGCTACCACCCCGCTGGATCCGCGGGTGCTGGAGGCGATGTTGCCCTGGCTAAAGGAACATTTCGGCAACGCCTCGTCGGTGCATGCCCTGGGACGGAAGGCCCGCGTTGCTGTGGAAGCCAGCCGGGAACAGGTAGCCGGGTTGCTGGGGGCGCAACCCGCAGAGATCATCTTTACGAGCGGAGGGTCGGAGGCTAACAATGCGGCACTGAAGGGGTTGCTGCGGGCCAGGCAGAAGGGACTGGTGACGAGCACCGTCGAGCACGAGGCCATTCTGAGGCCGGCTGCATCGCTGCGCCAGGAGGGTTGTCCGGTCACGTTGCTGCCCCCTGGCCCGCAGGGAAGCCTGCTGCCCGAACAGGTAGCAGCGGTACTGGATGCAGGGGTCAGGCTGGTCTCGTGCATGCACGCCAACAACGAGACGGGGGCGATGGCCGACCTCGCCGCCCTGGCAGCCGTCTGCCGGGCACACGGGGTGCTCCTGCACACCGACGCCGTGCAAACGGCGGGACTGGCCAGGCTGGACGTACAGACCCTGGGGGTGGATGCCCTCTCGCTCTCGGCACACAAATTCTATGGGCCGAAAGGTGTGGGAGCATTGTACCTCCGGGGGGGCGTGGACTTCCAGCCGCTTGTGGAAGGGGGGGCACAGGAACGCCGCCGACGGGCTGGCACCGAGAACGTAGCGGCCCTGGTGGGCATGGCCCAGGCGCTCGCGTTGGCCTACCACGAAGCCGCAGACCGGTGTGCCCACCTGACAGCCCTTCGAGATCGACTCGTGGCGGGGCTGGATGCTGCCTTCGGGAATACGGTGATCCTGAATACCCCCATCCTGGCTGGCACTGCCGCTCCGCACA
>CAZLRO010000109.1:0-11475 GCA_964561865.1 uncultured Rhodothermaceae bacterium
GCCACCCCGTCTGACGATCTCATGAGATCGTCAAGAGGGGATTTTCCCAAGCCCCAAGCACCAAGTACCATGTACCAAGCCCCAGGTACCAGGCTCCAAGCACCAGCCAACAGCTAACGGCTAACAGCCCCCGCCATGTCCCCCTATCGCATGGAACAGACGATGCGCTGGTTCGGGCCGGACGACCCGGTGCGCCTGCGGGATCTCCGGCAGGCGGGCTGTGAGGGGGTGGTCACGGCCTTGCACCATGTGCCCAACGGCGCGGTGTGGACAGTGGACGAGATCCGGAGACGCCAGGACGCCATCGCCGCCGAGGGGCTGCGCTGGTCGGTCGTGGAGAGCCTGCCGGTACACGAAGCCGTCAAGACCGGTACCGGCGCGGTCGAACGCTTCCTCGACCACTACCGGCAGAGCCTGACCAACCTCGCCGCCTGTGGCCTCCGCGTAGTGACCTACAACTTCATGCCGCTGCTGGACTGGACGCGCACCGACCTCGGCTACACGCTGCCGGACGGGGCGCGGGCGTTGCGCTTTGAACGGGACGCCGTCGCCGTCTACGATGTGTTCCTGCTCCAGCGCCCAGGGGCCGAGGCGGACTATCCGCCGCCCGTGCTGGAACGTGCCCGCCAGCGCCTGGCCGCGATGACGGTGCCAGAGCAGCAGGCCCTCGAACGCGCCCTCATCGCCGGGCTGCCCGGCAGCGAGGAGCAGTACACCCGCGCCGATTTCCGAAAAGCTCTTGCGGCCTCTGCAGAGGTTACCGCCGACTGCCTCCAGGACCACCTCGTCCGGTTCCTCGAAGCCGTCTGCCCCGTCGCCGACGACCTGGGCGTGCAACTGGCCCTGCATCCAGACGACCCGCCGTTCCCGCTCTTCGGCCTGCCCCGCGTGGTGAGCACCGCCGACGACCTGGCCGCGCTCTTCGCCCGCGTCCCCAACCGCTCCAACGGCCTGTGCTTCTGCACGGGTTCGCTCGGCGTCCGCCCGGACAATGACCTCGTGGCGATGGTGCAGCGGTTTGCCGACCGGATCTACTTCGTCCACTTGCGCAACATCCGCCGCACGGCACACGGGGCGTTCCACGAGTCGGCCCACCTCGACGGAGATGTAGACCTGTACGCTGTGGTGAAGGCCCTGCACGAAGTCTCGGTGGCGCAGCGGCGGCGCCTGCCCATGCGCCCCGACCACGGCCACCAGATGCTCGACGACCTGCACAAGACCACCAACCCCGGCTATACCGCCATTGGCCGCCTCAAGGGCCTGGCCGAGCTACGCGGCCTCGAACTGGGCATCGCCCGTGCCCATGCCGAAGCCGAAACGGCTGGGCTATCCCCTGCGGAGCGGTAATGCTGCCTGCAATCCCTCCCTTACCTGAGACCGTCATGCGCCTTTTCTCCTTCCTGTTGCTGCTGCTGCTGCTGACCCCGGCCCTGGCCCAGCCCCTCGACCCTGCTGCCTGGCAGCACCTGCGCTACCGCCTGATCGGGCCACACCGGGCCGGGCGGACGGTGGGCGCGGTAGGGGTGCCCACCCAGCCCAACGTGTTCTACATCGGTGTGAACAACGGCGGAGTGTGGAAGACCGACGACTACGGGCGCACCTGGAAGCCAATCTTCGACGATGCGCCGACCGGGTCGGTGGGCGACGTGGCCGTCTCGCCCTCACATCCGCACATCCTCTATGTCGGGACGGGAGAGGGCCTGCACCGCCCCGACCTCAGCATCGGCGAGGGCATCTTCAAGTCCACCGACGGTGGGCAGACCTGGACGCACGTCGGGTTGCGGGACGTGCAGCAGGTGGGCCGGCTCATCGTCCACCCCACCAACCCCGACATCGTGTTTGTGGCCGGGCTGGGGCATCCCTATGGCCCGAACGAGGAGCGCGGGGTGTTTCGTACCACCGATGGCGGGCAGACCTGGGAGAAAGTCCTCTACCGCAACCACAACACCGGGGCTATCCAGGTGGAGTTCGACCCGGCAGACCCGCAGACGGTGTATGCCGACCTGTGGGAGCACCGCGACGGGCCGTGGGAAAACGCCAGCTTCTCTGGCCCCAACAGCGGCCTGTACAAGTCTACTGACGGCGGGGCGACCTGGCGGCGGCTGACGCAGGGCCTGCCGACGAACGCCCAGGGGCTGGGCCGCATCGGCGTCGGCATTGCACCCAGCCGCCCGGCGCGCCTCTACGCCACCGTCGATGCCCGTGAGGGCGGGGGCCTCTACCGCTCGGACGACGCCGGCGAGCACTGGACCCGCGTCCACGACGACCCCCGCCTCTGGGGACGGGGCGGCGACTTCGCCGAGGTGCGCGTCCACCCGCAAAACCCTGATGTCGTCTTCGTGGGCAACATCGCCTCCTATCGCTCGGACGACGGGGGACGGACCTGGACCTCGATCAAGGGCGCGCCGGGCGGGGATGACTACCACCGCATCTGGATCAACCCGCTCCACCCGGAGATCATGCTGTTTGCCACCGACCAGGGAGCCACCATCACCGTCAACGGTGGGCGGACGTGGAGTTCGTGGTACAACCAGCCCACCGCGCAGCTCTACCATGTGACGACCGACCGCCAGTTTCCTTACCGTGTCTACGGCGGGCAGCAGGAGAGTGGAGCCATCGGCATCGCCAGCCGGGGGCCGGGCGGTCAGGTCTCCTTCCGGGACTGGGGGGGCGTCGGGGCAGACGAGTACGCCTATGTAGCCCCCGACCCCCTCCACCCCGACATCATCTATGGCGGGCGCGTGACCCGTTTCAACCTGAAGACCGGGCAGACCCAGAGTGTGACACCCGAAGCCGTCCGCTCCGGCCAGTACCGCATCCTGCGGACGATGCCGCTGCTGTTCCACCCGGCCGACCCGACGATGCTCCTCTTTGCCACCAATGTCCTCTGGAAGACCCACGACGGCGGACAGCGTTGGGAGATCATCAGCCCCGACCTCTCCCGCGAGAAGCCCGACGTGCCCGAGAGCATCGGCGACTTCCGCACGCCCGACCTGGCGGCGATGCCCCGCCGGGGGGTGATCTACGCTGTCGCTCCCTCGCCGCTGGACGTGCAGACGATCTGGGCCGGCACCGACGACGGGCTGGTCCACGTCACCCGCGATGGGGGCGCTACCTGGACGAACGTGACCCCGCCCGGCCTTCGGTCGTGGGACAAGGTGTCCCAGGTCGATGCCGGGCATTTCGACCGGCAGACGGCGTACCTCTCGGTCAATGCCTTCCGCCGGGACGACCTGCGGCCCCACCTCTACCGCACCCGCGACGGCGGGGCTACCTGGACCCGCATCACCACCGGCCTCCCGGAGGACGAGCCGGTCAATGTCGTCCGCGAAGACCCCCGGCAACCCGGCCTGCTCTTCGCCGGGACCGAGAAGTCGGTGTATTTCTCGGTAGATGACGGGGCACACTGGCAGTCGTTGCGGCAGAACCTGCCGGCCTCCTCGGTGCGCGACCTCGTCGTCCACGACGACGACCTGGTGGTGGGCACGCATGGGCGGTCGATCTGGATTCTGGACAACATCGCCCCGCTGCGGGAGGTGGCACAGGCGGTTGCGGCGGAGAACGCCTTCCTGTTTGCCCCCCCGGTGGCCGTCCGCGTCCGGTGGAACCACTTCTCGGATACACCGCTGCCGCCGGAGGAGCCGACCGGCCAGAACCCGCCGGACGGGGCTATCCTGGACTATTACCTGCGGTCAGGTGCCGGGCAGGTGCGCCTCGAAATCCTCGACGCACGGGGCCAGCTCCTCCGCCGCTTCGCCCACGATGACCCGCCGGAGGTCCTCGACACGACCGCGTTGCCCCACCCGACGTACTGGATCCGCCCGCCCCATCCGCTCGGCACCACGCCGGGGCACCACCGGTTCGCCTGGGACCTGCGTTACGCCCCGCCGCCGGGGACGCAGCGCTCCTTCGCCATTGCTGCGGTCTACCGCAGCACGCCCACGGGGCCGCCAGGGCCGTTCGTCCCCCCTGGCCGCTACACCGTCCGCCTGACGGTGGACGGGACGACGTTCGAGCGTCCGCTGGACGTCCGGCTCGACCCCCGCGTGGTGCTCTCGGAAGCAGACGTGCAGTTGCAGACCAGCTATTCGCTGCGGTGTTATGACGGCTACCTGCGGGCGCAGGAGATCCGGGAGGCCCTTGAGGCCCGGCTGGTCCAGGCCCGGCTGCCCGCTGCCCGCCAGACGGCCCTGCTCGCCCTGCGGGGGGAAGGACAACCCGGCGACATCGACTTCCACTACAGCAGCATCCGCCACACCCCGGACGACCAGGAAACCCTGGTGGGCCTCCAGCAGAAGTTCCTTTACCTTCTGAATGTGCTCCAGAGCGCAGATGCCCGTCCAACCGAGCAGGCGATGGCAGGGGTGCGTGCGCTCGAAGCATCGCTGGCAGCCCTCACCCGGCGGTGGGAGGCGCTGTGAAGGGCGGTGATACCCTGCGCTGCGGGGTGCACCTGCCGACAGCGTTGCCTGCCGGAACCCCTGCGGCGTCGGGCCGTCTGACGAAGGCAACCGAGGTCCTGTCTCACCCCGCATGTCTCATCCAGCCGACTTCCCCGGCTTGCCCGATACGGGCGAGCGCATGATCCCGACCGCCGAGGGCGAGGTGAGCGTCGTCTTTGCGCGGAGCTGGTTTGCGTATGCGTATGCCGCTACGTTTGCGGCGGGCAGGCGGGTGCTGGACCTGGGGTGCGGCACCGGGTATGGCTGCCTGTTGCTGGCGGCCCAGGCCCGGCAGGTCGTGGGCCTGGACTACAGCCCCGAAGCCCTGGCCTACTGCCGCGAACACAGTGCCGCCCCGAACATCGAATACCGGCAGGCCGACCTCCGGGCGCTGGCAATCGAGGGGATGTTCGACGTAGCCGTCGCGTTCCAGGTCATCGAGCACCTGCCCGACCCCGGCGCATTTCTCGAACAGGTCAAGCGGCACGTCGTGCCCGGCGGGGTCCTCCTGCTCTCCACGCCCAACGTGAAGACGCAGCAGCCCGCAGGCACCGGCAACCCGTTCCACCTAAGCGAGATGGACCATGCCGCCTTCACCGCGTTGCTGGCGCGGCATTTCGCCCATGTTCAGGTGAAGGGCGTGGGCTATGCGACCCCCAACCGCCTCCGCACCCTGCTCCAGCGGTTCCCCCGGCTCTACCGTCTGGGACTGCGGCTCCGGCGCCGGAGCCGCCTCAAGCACCTGGCCGTGCGTGCCCTCGACCTGGCGCAGTTTCGCCTGCTCGAAACCGGGGTGGCCGAGGCCGCAAGCGACCTGCTGGCCGTGTGTACGAACGACTCAGTTCACTGGGCCGCGTGAGTTGGCGCTCCATCCCGGCAGGCCCGATGATGCAGCTTCACTGCAACCGTTTGTTCGGCTTCGGATGAGTTCGTACTCCTCCTCGTACTCCGCAGCGCGGTACTCGTACTCGATCACCCCGCGGCAGTTCTATCACGATGCGATAGAGATGGCGTTTCTGGTGATCGAAGCTTGGTTCGTTCCTCCGGGGTTTCATCGAGTACGAGTAGGAGAGCGAGTAGGAGTAGGAGAAGGAGAGCGAGTACGAGTAGGAGAAGGAGAGCGAGGAGTGGGGCCGGTCTGGTAGCACATCGGGTGCTCGATGGGCGAGCGAACGGGGGTGAACGCAGGGCCTGAATTGCCTCCCGGAGGCCGCTTCGCCTATATTGGGCGCGCCGTACCCGCTTCAGCTACCTGTGTTTGCATGCCCACCCTGATCGAAGGAACCTGCGTTGTCCAGGATGCCCGCTTTGCCATCGTGGCGAGCCGGTTCAACCAGTTCATCACCCAGTCGCTGCTCGAGGGGGCGCTCGATGCGCTACGGCGGCATGGGGCCGACCTGGACCGGGTGACGGTGGCCTGGTGTCCGGGTGCGTTTGAAATTCCCCTGGTGGCGCGGAAACTTGCCGAGTCTCGTGCGTATGACGCCGTGATCTGCCTCGGCGCGGTCATCCGCGGGGCCACCTCGCACTACGACCATGTGGCCGGGCAGGTGGCGGGTGGGGTGGCACAGGTGGCCCAGGCCACCGGGGTGCCTATCCTCTTTGGCATCCTTACCACCGAGACCATCGAGCAGGCCATCGAACGGGCAGGCACCAAAGCCGGGAACAAGGGCAGCGAGACCGCCCTGGCCGCCATCGAGATGGTCAACCTGCTGCGTCAACTCTGAAGCCGTCGTCTTTCACTCAGCCCTGGATAGCGATCGTACCAACGCTACCATCTCGATTATTGCCGCACGGTGGGTCTATCCAGCAAAGGGCTTATGATGCGTTTCTTGGCGGGCAAGGGTCTCGGTCTTGCGCTGGCGGGCGTGTGGCTGGCAGGGGGCTTGGCCGTCGGCGTCGTCCGGGCACAACCGCGGGACTGGCAGGCCCATACGTCGCTGCGCGAGGTGGTGGCGCTCGCCGCCTCGACCGACGCCCTCTGGGCCGGGACGACCGGGGGGCTGTTCAGCTTCCAGCCCGGCACCGGCGAGATCACCCCGTACACCCCGGTCGAAGGGCTGCACAGCATCCAGACCCAGGCCGTCGTCTGGGATGAACGGCGGAACCTGGTGTGGGTGGGCTACCAGGACGGGGTGCTGGACCGGCTCGACCTCGCCACCGGGGCCGTCCGTACCTACCGCGACCTCGCACGGGCCGACCAGTTCCCCTCGCGCCAGATCAACCGCCTGTACGTGCGCGGAGATTCGCTCTATGTGGCGACGGCCTTCGGCGTGGTCGTGTTCGACCCCGTCCGCGGCGAGGTGCGCGACACCTACAGCCGCCTCGGGCCGTTCACCCCGGCCACGCCCGTCTTCGACCTGCTCTTCGCCCCCACGCCGCAGGCAGCACCGGGCCTGTGGCTGGCGACAGGCGAAGGGGTGGCCTGGGCACCGCTGGCCCGGAACCTGCAAGACCCGGCGGCCTGGACCGTCCAGCAGCAGGGACTGACGCTGGCACCGGGCGAGACCAGCCCCCAGGCCCGTGCCATCGCCACCTTCAACGACCGGGTGTACGTGGGTACCAGCCGCGACCTGCATGTGCAGACCACCGAAGGGGTGTATCAACGCCTCGGCGTGACCGACCAGGCGGTCACCGACCTCCACCCGACGGCCAGCCGTCTCTACGGGGTCGAACGCTTCAACCTGCTCGTGGTGGAGGCCGATGGGCGCGCCCGACAGCTGGCGGTGACCCCCTACAGCGACCCGCAGACGGTGATCGTCGGCCCGGACGGGCAGCTCTGGTTCGGCGACCGGCAGGGGGGACTGCTGGCAACGCCCGTCCCCGACCCGGCCCAGACGGCCCTGCCCATCGCACGACAGGTGCTCCCGGACGGCCCCTTCGACGGACGCTTCGAAGACCTCACCTTCGATGCCGAAGGCAACCTCTGGGCCGCCAACGTGCTGGGCAGCAGCCCCGGCAGCTTCTATCGCTTCACCCCAGAGGGCCAGTGGACCACCTTCTCCGGGCTGTTCTTCGATGAACTCGGCGGCACCGGCACCTTCAACCGCATCCACGTCGATGCCGAAGGCCATGCCTGGGCGGCTTCCGGTGGCAGTGGCATCGCGCAGGTGACCCCGGCGGGCGAAATCGTCCGCTACACCCAGTCCAACTCCTCGCTGCTGCCAGCACAGGGGACGACCGCCTTCTATATCACCGGTGGAGCCGCCAGCGATGCCGAGGGCAACCTCTGGGTCACCACACGCGGCACCTCCCGTCCCCTGCACGTCCGCACCCCGGAAGGCACCTGGACGGGGCTGCCCCCGTCTATCGGCGGTGGGCTGGCCTCAACTTCTACGGCCTACGACCGCATCTTCATCGACGACTTCGGGCAGAAGTGGATCATCGTCCGGAGTGAGACCAACTTCAACCTCACCCGGGGGCTGCTCGTGCTCGAGACCCGCAACACCCCCGACGATCCCGACGACGATGCCTTCCGGTTCTTCGACCAGAAAGGTGCCAACGGGCAAGGACTCACCGGCACGTCGGTGACAGCGGTGGTGGAAGACCTGGAAGGGCTGGTCTGGGTGGGTACCACCGAAGGGCTGGCCTACCTGCCCAACACCGGCATCGTGGCCGAAGACCCGACGGCGCTGTTCCTCTGGCCGCAGTGGGCCGATCGGAGCCGCGGAATTTTCGCCCTGCTGGGTCTGAAGATCAACGACCTGGCTGTAGACCCCGCCAACCGCCTCTGGGTGGCCTCGGACGAAGGGGCCTGGCTGCTCGAACTCGTGGAAGGGGTGGGCTATGAACTGGCCGCACACCTGACCACCGACAGCGCCCCACTCTTCTCTAACATCATCACAGCCATCGAGGTGGATCCGTTCACCGGGCGCGTCTACCTTGCCACCGACCAGGGGTTGCAGAGCTTCCAGGGCGATGCCCTTGCCCCTGCCCGCACGGTGCAGGACCTGCTGGTGTACCCCAACCCGCTGTACCTCCAGGACAACCCCACCCCCGAGGTCTCCATTCGGGGGCTGGTGGAGACCACCGAACTGCGCATCGTCACGGTGGAAGGCATCCTTGTGGCCCGCCTCTCCACGCGGGGCGGCCAGGCCCGCTGGGATGCCCGCGACCTCGAAGGCCACCTGGTACCATCCGGCATCTACCTGGTCGTCGCCGTCGGACAACAGGGCGAAGGCACGGCCTATGGCAAGGTGGCGGTGATCCGATAGGGGGTGTTGAACCTTGGGAAGAAAAGGATGCCTTCCCACCCATGTCATCACAAGGAGGCCATCGGTCGATCTCATGAGATCGACCATGCTCCCTGCAAGGACACGTTTGGGGAATTGAATTGTATTATCCAAAGGCCGATAGGCCGCCCCAAAGCGAAGCGTCCCAAAGGCCGCAGGCCGTCCCCTTCACCGGATCGACTGCTGTTCGGCGGTGCGGCTTTTCAGACCGAGGGAGAGGAGGGTGAGGGCGAAGCCGATACCGGCGATGACGAGGAAGGCCCGCTGGTAGTCTTGCGGACGTCCGGCTCCGGAGGCGGCAACGGCCCCGATGAGGGCGCTGCCGAGCGTCTGCCCGATGCTGAGGAACAGGGTGATGATGCCTTGCGAGATGGTACGCTCCCCGGCACGGGCTTCGTGAAGCAGGATATAACTCAGCGACGGGCCGAGCAACCCGGCCAGCCCCAGCCCGATGAGGATGGAGCCGAGGTAGAACCCGCCTGGAGTGGGGGCCAGCAGTCCGATGCAGGCCATGCCGAGGGTCAGGACGCTGCTGCTCGTGAACACGATGGCTTTGGAACCGAAGCGGTCCAGCAGCCGCCCGGCCAGCGGCGAGCCAAAGGCGACCGAGAGGACCAGCGGCAGCAGCATGAACGAGGCGGTGGAACTGGAGACGGCGAAGGCCACCACCGCCAGGGCCGGGAAGAAGATGAACGCGGCTTCGGCCAGCCCCGCCCCGAAGGCCAGCAGGCTGGCGAGTGTTACCTGGCGGTTGGTGAGCAAACTTAGGCGCAGGAGCGGGTCCTCGGCCCGCCGCTCGGCCCGGAGGAAGAGTGGGAACGCGACGGCGGTCACGGCCAGGGCCAGCCAGATGCGGGGGTTCGCCAGGCTCTCCCGCAGGGCATGGGTGTCGAGCAAGGTGATGCCGTAGGCCAGCGAGACCAGCATTAGTCCGAGCAAGGCCATGCCGGGCAGGTCGAGGGGGCGTGGCGTGCTGGCCCGCGCATCCGGCAGGAGGCGGGCGCTGAAGAAGAGCACCAGCAGCGCCAGCGGCAGGTTCAGCACAAACAGCCACTTCCAGCCCACCGTCGCCAGGAAGACTCCGGCCAGAATCGGCCCGATGGTGAAGGCCAGGCCGAAGACGGCCCCCAGCATCCCCAGCGCCCGCCCACGCCGCTCCGGGGCAAAGGTATCCCCCACGACGGCGCTGGCAACGGGGAAGATGCCGGCGGCGGCCAGCCCCTGCAAGCCACGGCCCAGGAGCAGGACGGGGAATGAGGGCGAAAGTGCCACCACAAGCGACCCCAGGCCAAAGAGTCCGACGGCCAGCATATACGCCCGCCGCCGTCCCCAGGTGTCGGAGAGCCGGGCCAGCACCGGCACACCCAGCAGGTTCAGGAGCACAAACGTGTTGAATACCCAGGCCGCGTTGCGTTCATCCAGGCCAAAATGCGTCCGGATGGCCGTCAGCGCCGGGCCGACGACAGCGATGTCGAGCGCCGCCATGAGCACGCCGACAAACAGCAGCAGCAGAATCCGTCCGGAGGAGGGAGGGGAAGACATGTGGGCAACAGGAGGCACCGTCGGCAGGCTGGGTCAGTTTACACCGTGCTCCCGAACCGCGCAACCACGAATTCCGTTTCCGCAACACCGGGCTTGGAAACATCTTTCGTTGTGTGTATTTATTGAAGACCTGTTCGGCTGTTGTCTCCTTCCCATCGGTATGAAGCGCTGTTCGACCTTGTTGCCACCCCGGCTGTGCCGCCTCCGTAGCGGCCTCGGATGCTGGGCGATGCCGCTCCTGCTCATCGGGTATCCGGTGGCGTGTGTCAACCCGCCCCCGCCGGTACCTCCGGTGCCTCCGGTGCAGGAAGCCCCTCCGTCCGTCGAAGTAGCGCATGGCGTTCCGGTGATGACGGGGGAGGGGCCAGACCACCGGCTCGACGGGGTCGATTCGCTGCTGTCGGTGGGCATCACCACGCGGGTGTTTCCCGGCGCGGCGGTGGTGGTGGGGCAGGGAGACCGTATCCTCAAAATGCAGGGGTATGGGCACTTTACCTACGAGTCCGCTGCGCCGACCACTCCGCAGTCCCGTTTTGACCTGGCCTCGCTCACCAAGGTCGTCGCCACGACGACGGTGGCGATGCTGCTCTATGAACAGGGGCGGCTGGACCTGGATGCCCCGGTGGTGCGCTACCTGCCGACGTTCGGGCAGAAGGGCAAGGAGCACGTCACGATCCGCCATCTGCTCACCCACTCGGCCGGGTTCATCCCGTTCCGCCCCTTCCACCAACTGGGGCTGACCACCCGCGCCCAGGTGATCGACGCCATCTTGCAGGAGGAGTTGCAGTATCCGCCGGGCACACAGTCCCGCTACAGCGACTTCAGCATGATCACGCTGGCGCTGGTGCTCGAACAGATCACCGGGCAAGACCTGGCGACCAGTGCCCGCCAGATGGTCTTCGAACCGCTGGGCATGACGCAGACGGGCTTCCGCCGGGCAGGCGAACCTGACGCGACCATCGTGCCGACCGAGTACGACCAGGGCTTCCGCAAGCGGCTCATCCAGGGTGAAGTCCACGACGAAGACGGCGCCACCGGGCGCGAGCCCTCGGGCGAGCTTCCGTACGTAAGCGACTCGGTCTCCGATGTGGTGCCAGGTGTTCACGACGAGAATCCTGTGGACGGACGCAGGCGGAAGTTGAGGGTCGTCGTAGGGGATCTGGCGCGCCTCCACTTGGGTGAGCCTTTCTCGGGCGGCGCGCTCCTTCATGTAACGAATCATGTCGGGTTCCACGTCGAGGGCGAAGATGCGGCCTCGG
>CAZLRO010000110.1:0-11407 GCA_964561865.1 uncultured Rhodothermaceae bacterium
CGCGTCCTCCCGCCCGCCCGCGATGCCCAACAGCGCCGGTATTTCCACCAGTCCGCCCAGCGCTGGCCGGACGAAGGCTGCTGGTGGCCGGCCCCGATGGTCCACGAACACTACCCGTTCGTGAACGCATCCGAAGGGGCCTTGTGCATCCGGCGGGGCGGGGTGATCCCCATCCCGCCCCTGGTCGACGCCCTGCTGCACACGGCCCGGCAACACGGTGCCCAGGTGCAGTTCCATGCCCGTGTGGCGGACTGGGGAGAGGTGCCCAACCGGGCGTATGTCGATGCCACGACGGCAGGCCAGCACACCCGCCTGTTCGCTCGCCGGGTGCTGCTCTGCCCCGGCAACGGATTCACCGAACACCCGGAGTTGCAACGGCTGGACCTCCACCCCATCAAGGGACAGGTGATCGTACTGGCACCACCGGCGGATCTGCCGGGCTTGCCGCCGCTCTCTGGCACCTGCTACCTCGCCCCTGCCGCCGGGAAGCTGGTCATCGGCAGTTCCTACGAACACACGTTCACCCACCTGGCTCCCTCGCCCGAACACACCACCCGGCTGCGGCAGGCCGCCGCCAAGATGGTCCCGGCCCTGAAGGACCAGCCTGTCCTGGAGGAGGTCGTCCGGGTGCGGGCGACCGTGCCCCACGTGCGGCTGCCGATGCTGGGGCCGCTGCCGGGCCGCACGCGCCTGTGGGTGTTTACCGGCCTCGGCTCCAAAGGACTGCTCATGGCCCCGATGCTGGCCCGCGCACTGACGGGCTGGTTTCAGCACCCGGATACCATTCCGGCAGAGATAGCCGTCCGGGTACGTCCATGACCATCCCAGGCGTGGTTGGAAGGGACATGCTTCCGAGAGGAACACGCAAAAACGTTCAGAACCAGGGACGGCTTGCTGCATTCCGGGAACGCCTTTTTCATACCTTTGCCGGTATCATAACCCCGTTCCAACACGTGCAATTTCGCGGAGGATACCGCTATGGCTGAAGTCACCACCTCCTATCTGGCCGAACTGCTCGGCGACGAGGCCGACGCCCTGCTGAACCACACCTGCCAGACCATCCCGAAAGAACAGCTCCACCTGCCCGGCCCGGATTTCGTCGACCGCATCTTCGCGGCCACCGACCGCACCCCTCCGGTGCTGCGTGCGCTCAACGCGATGTTCAGCACCGGGCGGCTGGCAGGCACGGGTTATCTCTCCATCCTGCCGGTGGACCAGGGTATCGAGCATTCCGGCGGGGCCTCCTTTGCCAAGAATCCCGCGTATTTCGACCCGGAGAACATCGTCAGGCTGGCGATGGAAGGCGGGTGCAACGCCGTCGCCTCGACGTTCGGGGTGCTGGGGGCCGTCGCCCGCAAGTACGCCCACAGGATCCCCTTCATGCTCAAGATCAACCACAACGAACTGCTCACCTACCCGAACAAGGCCGACCAGGTGATGTTCGCGCAGGTCAAGGATGCCTGGAACATGGGGTGTGTCGCCATCGGGGCCACGATCTACTTCGGCTCGGACCAGTCCACCCGGCAACTCGTGGAGGTATCCGAGGCGTTCTCCTACGCCCACGAGTTGGGCATGGCGACGGTGCTGTGGTGCTACCTGCGCAACAACGCTTTCAAGGTCAACGGGGTCAACCACGAGACGAGTGCGGACCTGACCGGGCAGGCCAACCACCTCGGTGCCACCATCGAGGCGGACATCCTGAAGCAGAAACAGCCCGAATCCAACGGCGGCTTCAAGGCGCTCAACACCGGCGGCAGCAGCTATGGCAAGCTCGACGAGCGCATCTACACAAAGCTGACGAGCGACCACCCCATCGACCTGACGCGGTACCAGGTCGCCAATGGCTATATGGGACGGATCGGCCTGATCAACTCCGGCGGCGGGTCGGGCAGCAACGACCTCGGCCAGGCCGTGCGCACCGCCGTCATCAACAAGCGGGCAGGCGGCATGGGGTTGATCTCCGGGCGCAAGGCGTTCCAGCGCCCGATGGCAGAAGGGATCGAAATCCTCCATGCCATCCAGGATGTGTACCTCAACCCGGACGTGACGGTCGCCTGACCCGGGTTGAAACAATCCGGAAACGTGGGGTGTAAGGGCCAACGAGACGCCCGCACCCCACGTTTGTTTTCGTGCCGCCATGGAAACATCTCTCCTCCAGCCTCCCGCCCACACCCTGCCGCCCCAGCCGCTGCCCTACGAAGCGTTCCTGGACTGGCTCGACGAGGACATCTCTGCCGAATGGGTCAATGGATGGATTGAACCTATGAGCCCTGCTTCTAACCAACATCAGGATCTGGTCGCTTTTCTGGGAACCTTGTTGAGGATACATGCCGAGTGCGATGACCTCGGCAAAGTCCTGACCGCCCCGTTCCAGATGAAGACCGGTCCGGACCTTGCCGGGCGGGAGCCGGACCTGCTCTTCGTTGCCCGTGAACACCTGCATCGTCTGCGTCCTACCTTCCTCGACGGCCCGGCCGATCTGGTCGTCGAGATCATCAGCCCGGAGAGTCGGGGACGCGACCGGGGCGACAAGTTCTACGAATACGAGCAGGGCGGCGTGCGTGAATACTGGCTGCTGGACCCCATCCGGAACCGGGCCGAGTTCTACATCCGCACGGCTGAGGGCTTCTACGAGCCAATGCCACTGACCGAGACGGTGTTCGAGAGTCAGGTGCTGCCCGGCTTCCGGCTGCCGACGGCCTGGCTGTGGCAGGAGCCACTGCCTCGCCTCCGCGATGCCCTCGACGCCCTCGGCCTCCGGTGATATACGGCTCCCTGTGCCCCCTACCCTTTCCGTCCTGATCCCAGACCGCCCTTTTCCATAGTTCCCGTCCCCATGTCCGAGACCATCACCCCCGAAGCCCCGGCTCCCCTGTCGGCCAGCCTGCTGGAACAGTACACCGCCCATTATCCGGGCTGGGCGAAAGAGTTTGCCCGCAAGTACTTTACCAAGACCCTCACCCAGTTCATCCTCTACGGCAACGTGCGCGACCTCGTGCCGAACGTGGACGACACGGGCAAGACCGCCTACCTGCCCCTGCGGAACTTCCTCCGGGACGAACTCTTCGCAGCACGGGACATCGTGCTCTACTACGACCGTTCGGAAGGCATCCATTTCACCGACAAGCCTTCGCAGGCCGACTTCAACCGCGCCCTCTCCGGCTACGACACCATCTTCGGGACGGACTATGCGCAGAAGATGCCCAAGGATCCGGTACGGGTGCTCGCGGTGCTGGAAAACTACTTCCGCATCCGCCTCGCCGAAGGCAAACGCATCGCCTGCGTTATCGACTATGCCGAGACCATCATCCCGATGGCGGAGGCGTCGATGTACTCGGCGGAGGACCGCAACGCACTGGTATTCCTCCAGAAATGGTCCCACGATGCCCTCTTCCTGCGGAATGACTTCACCCTGGTGCTGGTCACGGACAACCTGAACGACCTGAACCAGCAGATCGTCCGCAGCCCCTTCACCGCCGAAATCCAGTTGCCCTATCCGGACGAGGCTGCCCGGATGGCCTTCGTCCAGCACTACCTGAGTGGGCGGGAGGCCGCGTTCCGCCAGCATTCGGTGGTCTCGCCACAGGCGCTGGCGCAGAACACCGCCGGGCTGAACTGCATCCAGCTCCGCACCATCCTGGCCGACATCCTCGAAAACCGTACAGAGTTAACTTTCGAGGTACTGTCGGACCTCAAGAAGGCGTTCATCGAGGCGGAAGCCTACGGGATGCTGGAGTTCGTGGAGACGGACTACACCCTCGACATGGTGGCCGGGCACGCCCATGCCAAGGCCCACCTGCGCGATGCGGCCCAGGCCCTCAAAAATGGCCGCCCGGACGTGATGCCCATGGGATACCTGGTCAACGGCCCGGTGGGGACGGGCAAGACCTTCCTCATCACCTGCTTCGCGGGCGAGATCGGCATCCCGATGGTCAAGCTCAAGAACTTCCGCTCCCAGTGGCAGGGCGTGACCGAGGGCAACCTGGAGAAAATCCTGCACCTGCTCGAGGCCATGACCCCGGTGGCCGTGATGATCGACGAGGCCGACGCCGCCCTGGGAGACCGCGACGCCGAAGGGGATTCGGGCGTCTCGAAGCGGGTGTTCGGGCAGATCGCCTCGTTCATGAGCAACACCAAGCACCGGGGCAAAATCCTGTTCTTCCTCCTGACAGCCCGCCCGGACTTGATGCCCATCGACCTGAAGCGGCAGGGCCGTGCCGAGGAACATATCGCCCTGTTCTACCCGAACACGCGCGAGGAGCGGGAAGAGCTGTTGCAGGTGATGCTCAAACGCACCCGGGTGGAGATGCCCCTGGAAGAGGTGCCCGAAGCCCTGCTCAACGGGGAACGCACCCTCAGCGGGGCGGACATGGAGGCCCTGCTCACCCGCGCCAAGTTCCGTGCAGCCGCCACCGGCCAACCCACCCTCAACCAGGCCATCCTGCAGGAAACGGTGGAGGATTTTATCCCCCCTACCTACCCGATGGAAGTGGAGTTGCAAACCCTGGTGGCGGTGCTGGAATGCACGAGCCGGGCGCTCCTGCCCGAAAAATACCGTACCATGAACCGGGAAGAGATCATCCAGCGGGTGGAAACGCTCAAGCACCTGATCTGAGAGGCTGTGACAAGCAGCCTCTGCGTGTTCAGGAGCACATCTATCCGGCGCGAATAAAATGCAAGGGCACACTGTACAAACAGTGCGCCCTTACACTTCCGGTATCGAACCTTGACCGCAGGTCTTGCGTTCGAACGATGTGGGGGAGAGGCGACGAGGTCAGTCTTCCTTCTTCGAAGCCCGCTTCGGCTTCTCTGAGGTGCTCAGAAGCCGGTCGTAGAGGTCGTAGCTGATCAGAACCGCATACGGCTCGTTGTTCTTCTGGATGAGGATGCCGCGTTCGATCTCCTTGGCGTGTTCGACCAGCTCGGACGTCTTGGAGCGGAGTTCGGTAATCGTCGCAATCGTTTCGATGCCACGCGTGCTGTACATGAGGATACTCCGGAATTGTGAGTGGTGTATGGAACGGTTGTGAAACCGGATTTCAGTATACAAACGAGAAGGCGAAGAACGCAAATACTTGCAGAAGATTACACAAAGAGATGTTGCTGGGCAAAGTCACGGGCAGCACGGTTGCCACCCGGAAGCATGAAACGTATCGCCGTGCCAAGCTCCTGGTAGTCCATCCGGTGGATGCCACGGGTCAACTTAAAGGCACGAAAGACTACCTGGCGCTTGACCCTGGCTTCGGGGCCGGGATCGGGGACGTTGTCCTCATGGCCCGCGAAGGGGCGGTCGTCCAGCAATTGATGGCAGACAAGGACGTGCCCGCCAACGTGGTCATCCTGGGGGTGGTGGATGCCTGGACGACCGAGGGGCTTGTGGTTCCTGCCCCTTTGTAATGTTGTACACCGACATGCTTTTCTTTTCCCCTGCTTGTATCTTGCACCCGCCCTGCAACCACTCTGCTGCCCATCCAACAATGATCCGTCGCTGCTCTTTTCGATGGCTTCTGCTCGTGTTACTGCTCGTGGCCCCGGCTCTCCAGGCCCAACCGATAGAGGGCCTCGCCCCGGTTACCCGTACCTTCGCCCTGACCAATGCCCGGATCGTCCAGGCCCCTGGACGGGTGATCGAACGCGGCACCGTCGTCGTGCGGAACGGCCTCATCCAGGCCGTCGGGCCGAACGTGCCCATCCCTTTTGATGCCCGGCCCATCGCGGCGGACTCGCTCGTGGTTTACGCTGGCTTCATCGACGGCCTCTCGAACGCAGGCATCCCCAAACCCAAGCAGGAGGACAACCTCCCCCGTGTTCCCCAGCCGGGCAATCCCCCCAACGACCGGGCAGGTATCCAGCCAGAACGCCAGGCCCACACCCTGCTCAAACCCGACGACAACTCGGTCGAGGCCCTCCGTAAGGCTGGCTTCACCCTCACCCACACCGTCCCCTACGGGCGGATGCTGCCCGGATCGGGCGCACTCATCTTCACCGCCGGTGCCACCCCGGATGCGATGCTGCTGCGGCCCTCCGCCGCTCTCTTCGCCCAACTGACAGGCGCGCAGGGGGTCTATCCGAACACCACCATCGGCGTCATGGCGAAGTTCCGGCAACTCTACCGCGAAGCCGCAGGGCGGCGGCAACATGAAACACTCTACGCCGCACAGGGCGCTGGCCTGGAGCGCCCCGTCTACGACGCCGTCCACCATGCCTTCTTCCCCGTGCTGGCCGGTACCCAGCCGGTGCTGTTCCTCGCCGAGACGGCCCTGGACCTGCACCGCGCCCTGCGGCTCCAGCAGGACCTGGGCTTCCCGATGATGCTGGCGGGCCTGAACGAAGGGTTCGAACGCATCGATGCCCTCCGGGCTGCCAACCTGCCGCTGTTCGTGACGCTCCAGCTCCCCAAGGAACCAAAGACCGAGGCAAAGGACTCCACCCTTACCTACAACCCCGGCTTCCGCACCCAGGGGCACCAGGACGTGGAGGCCGAGCGCAAGAACCTGGCCTTCCGCCAGCAACAGGCCTGGAAGCAGCAGGCCGCCAACGCCGCCACCCTGCACCAGGCCGGGCTGCGCTTCGGCTTTGCCACGATGGGCACCAAGCCGGATGAGGTCCACAAAAACCTGCGGACGATGATCCAGCACGGCCTGCCCGAAGACGTCGCCCTGGCTGCACTGACCACCACCCCGGCAGCACTCCTGGGCCTGGAAGACCGCCTCGGAACGGTGGAGGTGGGCAAGATCGCCAACCTGGTTGTCACCACCGGCCCCTATTTCGAGGAGAAAAGCCAGATCCGCTATGTGTTTGTGGACGGGCACCTGTTCACCTACGAGGTCAAGAAGGCCAGCGAGAAAGCCCGCTCCGACAGCACGGCAGCCCCCGTCAACCCGGTGGGGACCTGGGACTACACGGTGACGACCCCGGACGGGGAGGGCAACGGAACGCTCACCCTCACCGGCACCCCGGACAACCTCGCCGGCAGCCTCACCCTCGACGTCCTGCCCGGACCGGCCACGCTGGAGAACCTCTCCTTCGACGACAACACCCTCAGCTTCACCTTCGATGCCGGGCAGCCCGGACAGGTCAAAGCCAGCATCTCCTTCAACGCCGACACCTTCAGCGGCACCTTCGAGGTCTCCGGCATGGGGGGGGTCCCCGTCTCCGGTACCCGGACCTCCGGCCCCGACTTCTAGCCCGTTCCCAAAACCCTGTATCGCCTCCAGACCATCCCTGCACCTGCCATGCGAACGGCCCTCCTGCTGTGCTGCACCCTGCTGCCAGGCCTCCTGGCCGCACAACCCGTCGGCGACCTGCTCATCCGAGGTGGAACCGTACTGACCGTGACCAACGGCACCCTCCCCGCCACCGACATCCTCGTCCAGAAAGGACGCATCGCCCGGATCGGTACCAACCTGACCGCCCCTGCCGGAGTGCCCGTGGTCGATGCAACGGGGCTGTTCGTCATGCCCGGCATCATCGACGCCCACTCCCACATCGCCACAAGCGTCACCAACGAGGCCACCAACCCCGTCACCGCCGAGGTGACGATGGAGGACGTGGTCGATCCCTACGATATCGACCTGTACCGCGCCCTGGCCGGGGGCGTGACCACCTCGCATGTGATGCACGGCTCGGCCAACGCCATCGGCGGGCAGAACGAGACGATCAAGCACCGCTACGGCGAACGGGACCCCGCAGCGCTGGTGTTCTCCGGAGCACCCCGCACCATCAAGTTCGCCCTCGGCGAGAACCCCACCCGCGTCCACGGCGGCGGTAACAGCGTGCAGCCCAATACCCGCATGGGCGTCGAGCAGGTGATCCGCAACGCCTTCACCGAAGCCCGGCAGTACCAGCACACCTGGACCCGCTACCGCCAGCAGCAGCAGGCCTGGGACCAGCAGCGCCGCAAGACCGGCGTCCCGCCCGTACCCCCGGCCTACAACCTCCGGCTGGAGACGCTGGCCGCCATCCTGCGCGGCGAAATCCTCGTCCACTGCCACAGCTACCGGGCCGACGAAATCCTGATGCTGATGAACGTCCTGCGGGACTTCGGGGTGCAGCGCATCACCTTCCAGCATGTCAACGAAGGGTTCAAGGTGGCCCCCGAACTGGCCGACTTCGGGGCCATGGCCTCCGTCTTCGCCGACTGGTGGGCCTACAAGTTCGAGGTTTACTATTCCACCGCCTACAACGCCGCCATCCTCACCCGAAACGGGGTCGTGACCTCCATCAACTCCGACTCCAACGAACTGAACCGCCACCTGTACCACGAGGCCGCCAAGTCGCAGAAATACGGTGGGCTGACCGACGACGAGGCCCTGGCACTGGTGACCATCAACCCCGCCCGCCAGCTCGGCATCGAAAACCGCGTGGGGTCGATTGAAGTGGGCAAGGACGCCGACCTCGTGCTGTTCCAGGGCCATCCGCTCTCGGTCTACGGCATTCCCCAGCAGACCATCGTCGACGGCATCGTCCGCTTCGACCGGGATCGGGACCCGGACGATATGCGCCTCCAGGTCAACCCCAGCGCCAGTATCGAAGCCGTGCTGCTCCACGGCCAAACCGCCGAACGCTGCCTGGACCTGGAAGGTGCACAGACCACCACCAACTGGCTGTTCAGGCAGTAGGGATAGCCGGTAGCTGTTCGCTACTGGCTGTTCGCTACTGGCTGTTCGCTACTGGCTGTCATACCCGTTCTTTGGACGGAATGTGCAAAATCAAGTGCCCCTCCTGGACAGGAGGGGACAGGGGTGGTCGATTAAAATGGCAGGCCACCCTGAAGCACCAGCAATCCCCCAGCGACGTCGAAATAGCAGCAACGGCGAGATTGTCCCGTCGCTGCGCTCCTCGCAATGACACGCAGAGGAAAGGTCTTCCCAAGTACCAAGCACGAGTAACCATCCAGCAACGTCGAAATAGCAGCAACGGCGAGATTGTCCCGTCGCTGCGCTCCTCGCAATGACACGAAGGGAAGGTCCTGCCAAGCACCAAGCACCAAGTACCTAACAGCTATCTCCCAACCCCAACCGCGCCATGTCGTTCCTCCTCGCCCTGCTGCTTTCCCTCGGCCTGTTGTTCGGGCCGGACGATGGCATCCCGAAGGCCCGCCAGGGCACCTTTGCCCTGGTGAACGCCCGCATCGAGACGGTGACGAACGGCGTCATTGAACGGGGAACAGTGGTCATCCGGAACGACCGCATCCTCGCCATCGGCGCAGACGTGGCCGTCCCCTCCGAGGCCGAAGTGATCGACTGCACCGGGCTGACCGTCTATCCCGGCCTGATCGACACCGGCTCGCTGCTCGGCCTGACAGAGGTGGGATCGGACCCCCGCACCCAGGACTATCGGGAACTCGGTCTGCTTACGCCCCACATGGAAGCCCTGACGGCAGTGAACCCGAACTCGGTGCTGATCCCGGTCACCCGCGTGTCCGGGGTGACGACCGTGCTCACCGAGCCACAGGGCAACCTCTTCCCTGGCGTGGCGGCCCTGATACACCTGCACGGCTACACCCCCGCCCAGATGTTTGCCGGGATGCGGGCGATGATCCTGGAGTTCCCCCGCACCGGACGGGCAGGCCCCTGGGATCGCCGCACCGACGAGGAGATCGAAAAGGCCGCCGAGAAGGCCCTCAAACAGCTCAACGACACCTGGGCCGAAGCCGTCCTCGCCGCCCGGATCGACTCGGCCTTCCAGGCCAACCCGGCCAACGACCACGCCCCGGCCCGGGTGCCCGAGATGCAGGCGATGATCCCGGTCGTGCGCGGCCAGATGCCCCTCCTCCTCAAGGTCGACGCCGCCAACGACATCCTCAAGGCCCTCGACTGGGTGAAGGAGAAAGGCTTGCATAACGTCATCTTCAGTGGCGTGGCCGAAGGCTGGCGCGTGGCCGACATGATCGCGGCGGCAGGCATCCCCTGCTTCGTCGGGCCGGTCCTCGCTACCCCGACACGGCCTTCAGATCGCTACGACAAGCCCTATGCCAACGCGGGGCTGCTGCGGCAAGCCGGGGTCCGGATCGCCATCCGCAGCGGCGAGGCCGAGAACACCCGCAACCTGCCCTACCATGCGGGTTTCGCAGCGACCTACGGCCTCGGACGCGAGGAGGCCCTGCGCGCCGTCACCATCGCCCCGGCCGAGATCCTGGGCATGGCCGCCGAACTGGGTTCGCTCGAAGCCGGGAAGCGCGCCTCGCTCTTCGTGACCGACGGCGACCCGTTCGAGACGAAAACGCAGGTCCGCCATGTGTTCATCGACGGCTACCAGATTCCCCTCGTCAGCCGCCAGACCCAGCTCTACGAGGAGTTCCTGCACCGCGAACCGGGCTTGCAGAAACACCAGCCCCCCAAGCCGGGCACGAACTGATTGGCAACGGGTACGCCCGGAACTGTTCCGCCTTCCCACAACGATATTATAGTCAAAATGACTATATTTCTTGCACTCGTGGCACCCAGCGCCTTTTATGCTGTTCCCGGTTGAGGTCTGCGTGGAAGCCACCACCCCGGCAGCGATCCGGGAGGCGGTGGCCGCGGCGTTTGCCGGCGGGGCGGCCCGGGTTGAACTCTGCCGGGCAATGGCAGAGCAGGGACTGACCCCAACCCACCGCCAGGTCGTGGCAGCGCGGTCTGCCTGCCCGGATCGTCCCGGCCTGCTCGTGATGATCCGTCCCCGCGCCGGGGATTTCAGCTACACGCCCGCTGAGGTGCAGCGGATGGAGGCACAGATCGCGCGTGCTGCGGATGCCGGGGCCGCTGGGGTCGTATTCGGGCTGCTGCGACCGGATGACCAGCGCGTGGACGTTGAGGCGACGCGGCGACTCGTAGCGGCAGCACGGCAACACGGCCTTGCCACCACGTTCCACCGGGCCTTCGACGCCACGCCGGACCCGCTGGAAGCCCTCCGAACCCTGCTCGACCTGGGCCTCGACCGGGTGCTCACGAGCGGCACGGCCTGGGGCCAACCCGGCACTGCCCTCGACGGGGTGGCTCGGCTGGCTGCGCTGATACACCAGGCCGGGCATCAGATTGAGGTGGTCGTCGGCGGCGGCGTCCGGACCGGGCACCTCCCTGCCCTGATTGCCCGGCTGCCGGTGGCGGAAGGCCGTCTCTCCTTCCACTCCTATTCGGGCGCACAGGAGCAGGGCCGCACGACCCCGGCAGCCGTCCGCCAACTCGTCGCCGCTGCCCGCCTCGGTTGAAGGGCCTGCCTCGAAGCATATATTTGGTGCTTGGAAAAATCCCAAATCTGAGAATCGACCTCCCCCATGACCGATCTCATGAGATCGGTCATCCTCCTGTTCTAGGAGGGGGCGATGGACTACCCCCCAAATCCGCAATCCAAAATCCCAAATCCTATGTCCCCCCAGGTGAACGTTGCCCGTCCGCCCGAACCCTACGACGCGATTGTAGTCGGG
>CAZLRO010000111.1:0-11280 GCA_964561865.1 uncultured Rhodothermaceae bacterium
GGAACCCCGGAACAAGGATCAAAAGGCGCGTGCCCGGAGTACGGCCCCCGAAGCCCCGCCCCCCGCCTGGGTCTCCCTGAAAGAAACCGAGTAGCCTGGAAACCGGGTTGAATGGTGCGTGCGGGCACCGCCCGCCGCCCCCTGATCTCCGAGGACTGAGCCTCTCCGACCTCACATGGCAGCGCCTCCTGCATCCCGAACCCGTCGCAAGCAAGGCAAGACCGCGCAACCGCTCGTCTCCCTTCAGCGCAAGCAGGAGGTGCTGGGCCTGATCCTGATGGTGCTGGCGTTCCTGCTGGCCCTGGCGATCCTCACCTACGATGCCCGCGACAACGCCCTGGCCCGGAATTTCTCCTTCGATGCGCTGCTCGACCCTGTGGAAAACCGGGCGGTCAACGCGCTGGGGCTGGTGGGGGCGGCGCTCTCGTTCCTGCTGGTACGCGGCTTCCTCGGCTACACTACCCTGTTCCTGCCCGGCCTGCTCTTTGCCTGGGGCTATGTGCTCTTCCGGAACCGCCGTGCCCTCTACCTGCCCCTGCTCTCGGCCCTGGTCCTGACCGGAACGTTCCTGCTGGCGACGCTCTTCGGCTGGCTTGCCACCCCCTGGCCGGACCTGGGCATCCTCGGTGGAAACGTAGGAGGTGATACGGCCGACTGGATGCGGCGGGTGTTCGGCTCCGTCGGTGCCCTTGTGCTGATCCTGCTCGTCCTGGCTGTCACCGTGTTGCTGGTGGTGGATCACGACATCCAGCGGTCGCTGGACCGGGCGGAAGACGGGGTACGCGCCGTCCGGACCTGGATACAGGGGTGGCTGCACGCGGGCCGGGAGAAGCTGTCGACGTACCGGCACGAGCTGGCCGAGCACAAGGCAGCTCGCCAGGCTGCCCGGAATGAGGCACCCCCGTCTCCAACGCCTCCTCCCACAACCGTAGCCCCCCTCACTGCGGTAGCAGCATCCTCTGCGGCTCTCCCCGCTATCCCGGAGCCAATCCCGGCGACCCGTGCCCCGGTGCCCCGCCCCTCCTCCGACCTGTTCGAGGCACCCCCGGCATTCCCGGCACCCCCGTCCCCGGAACTGCGTATCCAGCCCCGTTTCGAGGAAGAACCCGCCGACGACCTCTCCGAGGCCCTGCACCGCTCCGAGTGGCGGCTTCCGTTCGAGATGCCGTCGCTGGACCTGCTCGACGCCCCGGACCCGAACCAGCGGGGCATCGACCCGGCCGAGATTGAGGAGAACAAGCACCTGCTCATCGACACCCTCTCGAACCATAACATCGAGATCACCAGCGTCAACGCCATCGTCGGGCCGACGGTGACCCTGTACGAACTCACCCCCGCCCCCGGCGTCAAGATCAGCCGGATCACGGCGCTGGAGGACGACCTGGCGATGGCCCTGGCTGCACGGGGCATCCGCATGATCGCCCCCATCCCCGGCAAGTCCGCCGTCGGCGTAGAGATCCCCAACCGCCACCGCGAACTCGTCCGCATCCGCGAGATCATCGGCACCGCCCGTTTCCGCGACACCGACCTGGAACTGCCGCTTATCATTGGCAAGACCATCGAGGGGGAAGTCTACCTCTACGACCTGACCCGGATGCCGCACGTACTGATTGCCGGGGCGACGGGGTCGGGCAAGTCGGTGGGGCTGAATACGTTCATCACCGGGCTGCTCTATGCCTGCCCACCCCGCAACCTCAAGTTCGTCCTGATTGACCCGAAGAAGGTGGAGTTGCAGTCCTTCGCCCGGCTGCGCGACCACTACATCGCCAAGCCTACGAACATCGACACGCCCATCATCACGGACTTCATGCGGGCGCTGGGGGTGCTCAAGAGCTGCGAGCGGGAGATGGAGCAGCGCTATGACCTGCTTTCGAAGGCACGGGTGCGCAGCGTCCGGGACTACAACCGCAAGGTGGCCGAAGGGGGCCTCCCGTCCGACGAAGGCCACCACCACCTGCCCTACATCGTGGTGGTGGTGGATGAGCTGGCCGACCTGATGATGACCGCCGGCAAGGACATCGAAGGCCCCATTGCCCGCCTCGCCCAGATGGCGCGGGCCGTGGGCATCCACCTGATCCTTGCCACGCAACGCCCGTCGGTGGATGTGATCACGGGCCTGATCAAGGCCAATTTCCCCGCCCGGATCGCCTTCCAGGTCGCCTCTCGGATCGACTCGCGCATCATCCTGGACCAGTACGGCGCAGAGGGGCTGATCGGCAACGGCGACCTGCTGTTCATGCTCGGCAGCCGGGTGATGCGCCTGCAAGGCCCCTTCGTCTCCACCGACGAGATCGACCGGCTTACCACTTTCATCGACGAGCAGCCCGGCGAAGGCCCCTACGACCTGATGCCGATTGAGGACGGCGGCGACCCCGAACTCCCGACGACAACCATCGACCCCGATGAGCGCGACGACCTGTTCGAGGAGGCTGCCCGCATCATCGTCCGCAGCCAGCAAGGCTCGGTCTCACTGCTGCAACGCAAGCTCTCCATCGGCTACGGACGGGCGGCCCGGCTGGTCGATCAGCTCGAGCACGCCGGCATCGTCGGCCCGTTCGAGGGCAGCAAGGCCCGTCAGGTGCTCGTCTCGGACGAGATGGACCTGGCCGCGTTCCTGAAATAAACGTCAGCCCCGCTTTAAAAACAGGAAGCCCGGCACCCCCTGTTGTGCCGGGCTTCCGTCGCTACTAGACACACCTATCAAAGAGGCCTACAAGTAGCTCACCCACGTGCAGGATACAAAACCCCGTACCCGACCGTCCCATCCCTTTCGACCAACTCCCGGATTCCTTCGATGAACCGCTCGTTTTCAAAGATTAAACCGGGAAGTATTGCCTTTGCGAGATTGACGAAACAGTGAGGCAAGGAGGGTGAACGACAAGAATATAGTCAATTTGACTATATTTGGTCAGAATAGTATGTTTGTGTTGGGCAGCAGGGCACGGATGCGTTCCTGCTCTTCAGGCGAGATCGGATTGCCCCGCAGGTCCAGTTGCCCTAGCCGGGAGAGCTGCCCCCACGCATCCGGCAGGGTGCTGATCTCGTTGTTCGCCAGGTTGACGTTGTTGAGGCTTGCCATCTGCCCCATCGCTGCCGGGAGATCGGTCAGCTTGTTGGCCTGGAGGTTGAGCACGGTCAGGCTGTCTAACTGTTCGAGGGCATCGGGCAGGGCTGTCAACTGGTTGTTGCCCATGTGCAGGATCCGGAGCCGGGCCATCTGGCCGACCGAGGGGGGAAGTTCCGCCAGCCGGTTGTAGTTGAAATACAGCTTTTCCAGGTGGGGCAACTGCGTGAGCGGCTCCGGGAACGTGGCAATCTGGTTGTAGGTGAGGTGCAACTCCCGGAGTTCGGACAACCGTCCGATCCAGTTGGGCAGCCCCTGTAACTGCTGGCGCGACAGGTCCATGACCGCGATAGAGTCCGACACCCCTTCGGGCAGTTCATCCTGGGCAGCCCCTTGGCACCCCATCCAGACACTTCCGGCCAGCAGGAGCCACAACAGCAGGCCCAGACCCGCAGGAAAGAGAGAACGCAACGGCGACGGGTTCATCGGCAGACCCTCCGGCAGGTTTCAGGTACAGATCACCGGAAGATACTTTACGCCGAAGGCTGAAAGTAGCAGCCCCGCCTTAAAAACAGGAAGCCCGGCACCCCCTGTTGTGCCGGGCTTCCGTCGCTACTAGACACACCTATCAAAGAGGCCTACAAGTAGCTCACCCACGTGCAGGATACAAAACCCCGTACCCGACCGTCCCATCCCTTTCGACCAACTCCCGGATTCCTTCGATGAACCCTCTTTTCTCAACGACCAGACCGGGAAACGGGCCGGAGACGCCCCCTCCTAGCGGGTGGGGCCAACGAGGGTGAAAGGGCGGGTCTCGGTGATGCCGTTGGAGAACGTGAGCTGGAACAGGCCCTCCTGCCGGTCGGTAGTGAAGCTGGCCGACGGGACCATCACCCACGTCTCGATGTGCTTCATCGCCCCCGGATCGAGTGCCACAGGCGAGGCCCCGATGACTTGCATCTGTGTACCCTGCGGCTGCGTGGCGGCCAGCGTAAACGTCACCGGCATGTCGGTCTGGTTGCGGACGCGGAACGTGAGGCGATTGGCGATGCGTCCGTCGGGCAGCACCATGTACGGGTCGCCCTTGCTGCGCCCGATGTGGAGGTCGAAGTCACCACGGGTGGTCAAAGCCGTCAGGAAGAGCGTCGCCATGACGAGCATCAGCCCGGAGTAGAGGAAGGTACGGGGGCGAAGACGGCGCGTGGGCTGCCCGGCGAGGGCGCGTTCGGACGTGTAGCGGATGAGGCCGTGCGGCTTGCCCACCTTGTCCATGATGGCATCGCAGGCATCGATGCACTGGGTGCAGGCCACGCATTCCATCTGGAGGCCGTCGCGGATGTCGATGCCGGTGGGGCAGGTGCGCACACAGGCGAAGCAGTCGATGCAGTCGCCGAGGCCGTCGCGTTGCTTGCCCCGGCCCCGGGGTTCGCCCCGCACCGGGTCGTAGGAGACGATGAGCGAGTCCGGGTCGAGCAGCACCGATTGCAGGCGGGCGTAGGGGCAGGTGATGGTACACATCTGCTCCCGGAAGTACGTGAAGTCGAACATCACCAGCGCCGTCGTCAGCCCCATCACCACGAAGAAGCCCCAGTGCTCGGCAGGCGGCCCTGTCATCCACGCGAGCAACTGGTCCCACCCGGTGAAATAGGCCACGAAGGCATGGGAGAGCACGAGCGATATGGCGAGGTAGAGGCCTAGTTTCAGGCTCTTGCGCCAGGTTTTGTCGAACGTCCATGGTCCGTCGTCGCGCCGCTTGCGGACGTGCTCCGGCCCTTCGATCAATCGCTCTAGCGGGCGGAAGACAAACTCCAGGTAGACCGTCTGCGGACAGCCCCAGCCACACCACACGCGCCCCAGCAGCGCCGTGAACAGCACCACCCCAAGGACCATGAACACAGCCAGGAAGAGCAACAGCAGCGTATCGGTCGGGTAGAACGTGAGGCCGAAGAGCGCGAACTCGCGGCGGACCACATCCAGCAGCACTGCCGGTTTGCCGCCAATGTGGACGACAGGCAACAGCAGGAACAACGCGATGAGGGCCCAGGCCACCAGGAGGCGGGCACGCTGGTACCGGCCATCGCTCGGGGTCGGATACATCCAGCGCCGCTTGCCCTCCCGCGTCAGTGTCGTCAGCACGGCTTCCGGGGACTCCAATATGCGCACGTCTTCAACTGGAACCATCGGGGTCTTCCGATTGCGGATTTAACCAAGCATCAAGTACCTGTAGAGGCGAAAGCCCGCTTCCCCCTCCGAGCGCCAAGTTCCTACTGCATCAGCTCGCCCTGCGGTTCCTTGGGGTTGGGCGGGTTGGAGCCATGAATAGAGCGGATGAAGGCGATGACCTCGACACGGTCTTCGGGCGGCAGGATCGCGCCCCAGGGGGTCATGCCCTTGTCCGGCACGCCGTTGGTGATGACGTTGAACAGGTCGGTGTTCTGGTTGCCATGGATCCAGTAGTCGTCGGTCAGGTTGGGGCCGATGAGGCCCTGGCCTTGCGGGCCGTGGCACGCCATGCAGTTGGTCTGGAAGAGGGCCGCCCCAGCCTGCACGGCGGTCTGGTCGCCGACGAACTCCTGGATACGGGCATTGTCGAACGCCTCGGCCCCGGCCCCCTCCGAAGCAGCATGGCGCAGCGCCACCAGTTCAGCTTGCCCAGCCTGGAGGTCTTTTTCGTAGGTGTTGATGAAGCCGAAGGCATGCACGCCGACGACGTAGACGGGTGCCCAGATCACGGACACGACGAAGATCCAGATCCACCAGCCGGGCATCGGGTTATCATACTCCTTGATGCCGTCGTAGCTGTGCCCCTTGATTGGCACATCACGGCCCTGTTCGGGCATCCCGGCGTTCGGTTCAGGCAGGGTGGGGTTCATGGTGGTTCGGGTATGCAGTAGGCGGTTCGTCGGAGTCCGCCAGCACCCGCAGCGGGTCGTCATTGAGCGGCATCTGCTTGGCGGCCTGCCGGAAGCGGTGCGGGCGGGTGAACGTGTAGAGCAGGATCAGGCCGAAGGCCAGCACGAAGGCGAGGAGGCCGATCTCGGCCAGCATCCCGGTTTCGAGGGCGCGCAGAACGTCTTTGTGCATGGCGGCGGCGGGGTTGACGCGGTTGTGATATCAGCGCAGCACGGCGGCCTGGGCCGGGGCGGCGGCCTTGAGGTCGGTGCCGAGGCGTTGCAGATAGGCCACGACGGCCACGATCTCTTTGTCGTGCAGGTTGGCCGGGCCGCCCTGGGTAGCCACCTCTTCGGCGATGGTGCGGGCCTGGGTCTCGGCCAGCGCCACGGCGTTGGCGACCTCGTCGTCGGTGTAGGGCACGCCCAGCGTCCGCAACGCCCGCAGCCGCGTGGGCAGGTCGGCCAGGTGGAGCGGCTCCTCCAGCATCCATGCATACGGCGGCATGATCGAGTTGGGACTGATGGAGCGCGGGTCCTGCATGTGGCGGACGTGCCACAGGTGCGGATACTTGCCGCCAACGCGGGCCAGGTCTGGCCCCGTCCGCTTCGATCCCCACAGGAACGGGTGTTCGTAAACCGTCTCGCCGGGCTTGGAGTACTCGCCGTAGCGCTCGATTTCGGCGCGGAACGGCCGCACCATCTGCGAATGGCAGTTGTTGCAGCCCTCGCGGATATAGAGGTCGCGCCCCACCTGTTCCAGCGGGGTCAACGGCTTGACGCTGGCGATACGCGGCACGTTGCCCTCGATGAGCACGATAGGCAGGAACTCAACCAGCCCGCCGACGAGGATACACAGGGTGGTGATGAGGGTGAACATCAGCGGCCAGCCCTCCAGCTTGCGGTGGACACCCTCGGTGGAAATGACGCGGCGCATGGTGGTGGTTGATTAGCTGTTAGCTGCTACTTGGGAAAATCCGCGATCCGAAATCCACCTCAGCCTTTAGCCACGGCGAAGGCCGGGTCAGGCAGGTGCTTCGGGGCGCTGCGGATGGTCATGAACATGTTCACGAGCAGCAGCACCGTACCCACGAGGTAGAGGCTGCCCCCGATGAGGCGGCCCCAGTACATGGGCTTGATCTGTACGACGGTCTCCATGAAGTCCGGGTATAGCAGGCGGCCAGCGTCGTCGAAGGCGCGCCACATCAGCCCCTGGGTGATACCGGCGGTGTAGAGCGAGAGCACGTAGAGAATGATGCCGATGGTGCCAATCCAGAAGTGGGCATTCGCCAGGCGTTCGCTCCAGAGCGGCGTGCGCCACAGGCGCGGTAGCAGCCAGTAGATCATCCCGAAAACCATGAACCCATTCCAGCCAAGCGCCCCCGCGTGGGCGTGCCCGACGGTCCAGTCTGTATAGTGGCTCAGGGCGTTGACGGTCTTAACCGAGAGCATAGGGCCTTCGAAGGTGCTCATGCCGTAGAAAGTGATGCCGATGACGAACATCTTGAGCACGACACTGTCGCGCAGCTTGTGCCAGGCCCCCCGCAGTGTGAACAGCCCGTTGATCATCCCGCCCCAGGACGGCATCCAGAGCATCACCGAGAACACCATGCCCAGCGTGGCGGCCCATTCGGGCACAGCCGTGTAGTTGAGGTGGTGCGGCCCGGCCCAGATATAGAGGAAGACGAGGCTCCAGAAGTGGACGATGGACAAGCGGTAGGAAAACACCGGGCGTTCCGCAGCCTTGGGGAGGAAATAGTACATCAACCCCAGGAAGGGCGTCGTCAGAAAGAATGCCACGGCGTTGTGGCCGTACCACCACTGCACGAGCGCATCCTGCACCCCGGCATAGATGGAATAGCTCTTGAACAGCCCCACCGGCAGCGCCAGGCTGTTGCCTACGTGCAACACGGCGATGGTGAGCACGGTGGCGATGTAGAACCACAGCGCCACGTACAGGTGCCGCTCGCGCCGCTGCTTCAGCGTGGCGAAGAAGTTCACCGCGAACGCCACCCAGACGACAGCAATGGCGAGGTCGATGGGCCATTCGAGTTCCGCGTATTCCTTGCTCGTGGTGATGCCCAGCGGCAGGGTAAGTGCGGCGGAGACGATGATGGCCTGCCAGCCCCAGAAATGGAAGCGGCTGAGGGCATCGCTGAACATGCGCGTCTTGCACAGCCGCTGCGTCGAGTAGTAGATGGCGGCGAAAATGGCGTTACCGCCGAAGGCGAAGATCACCGCGTTGGTGTGGAGCGGGCGCAGCCGCCCGAAGCTCAGGTACGGACCGAGGTTGGCCTGCCAGAACGGAAGCTGGAGGGCAATCAGCACGCCGACGAGCATCCCGACCAGGCCCCATAGGGCCGTCGCCAGTACGAACATGCGGACGATCTGCTCGTCGTAGGTGAAGACCTCCACGGCAGAAGCGCCGGGGCGCTCGGTCGCCGTCGGGGTGGTGAGAGAGGCATCCATAGGGAAACCGGGTAAAGATGGCAGCCAGAACGGATGGCGTGCAATTAACCCGCTTAACCGACGGCCTACTGCCAGCCGTTGCCCTGACGGACCTGTAGGCTATTTTCCCGCCCGACTGTGCGGGTTTCCCCTACGCTGGGCCACCCGGCGTGTGCAGTCTGCCCCAAACAGCCAGCTTTTCGGTGTTCCATGCAGCGGTGCAGCTTCGCATGGTCCGGATCATCAGCTTACGACCGGGTACCGCGCCAGAGAAGAGAAGTCCGGCTTTCCTTGCGCAAGGCCGTGCGGAGCACTAGGGCGTCGTGTCTGAAGGGGCCTTGAGGGAGTCCGCCAACTGCTGCATCTGGGCCGGGGTGCGCCCGTACGTGGAATCCTTGAGGAGGGCGGCCACGCGGCTGCGAAAATCAGCAGCCGCCTCGAAATCCCGGGCATCCAGATAGGCCAACTCGACCAGTTGGAGGAAGCGGGCCGCGACATCCATATGCCGCTGGGTGCGCGCCCCCCGGTGGCGCTGCAGGATCAACGGCTCTGCCTTTTTCATGATGGCGACGGCCTGGACCTGATCCCCCGCCGCCTGGTAGGCCCCCGACATGAAGATGAACGACCGTTCGTCGCCCGCGATGGTCTCGAAGGGCACCTGGGACATGAACCAGTTCAGCAGGTCAAGGGCTTCCTGCCTGCGGCCCATCCGGGCCAGGTTCTCCGCCGCATGCGAATAGATGTTGCGGTAGTTGTCCACCATGCGGCGGATGTTCTCGTCGTAGTAGATGGTGGAGTCGGCCAGCCCCCGGAAGCGGAATTTGCGGAGCCGTTCGAGCGTGATCTCGGGCACGACACGCCCCAGTTGGGCTTCTTCGTGCCGGATGGGCAGCACACGGTAGGCCTGCCCCTCGGCCTGGAAGTAGTTCTGCAAGTCCAGTTGTCCGTCCGGGCTGACGGTGACGGCGAAATAGATCGGGCGCTCCCAGCCCTGCCGGGCGTTGGTCATCAGGATGTCGAGCGCCACCTGGTCGGCGGCGTAGAGGAGGCTCAACTCGTCGTTATAGGGCCGCCCCTGGAGTGTCCACCGCATCGGGCTTTCGATCCGGCTGGAGTCGTCTAACAGGATGGGAGCGGTCTCACCGCCGAACAACTGCGCCCGGTCGACGGGCAGGACGATCTCCTGCGGCTGGTAGGGGGCAATCGAGAGGTCGCGGATCACCTCCTCGTCCATCGAGATGGGCAGGGGCGTGGAGGCGCGGGACGCCTGGTTCTTGAGCTGGCGGACATACCAGGGGGTGTTCAGCAGCGAAAGGTTCGTGACGCGCACGTCCTGCCGGATGCCTTCCACCTCCTGGGCATACCAGAGCGGGAACGTGTCGTTGTCGCCATTGGTGAAGAGGATGGCGTTCTCCTCTACGCTGTTGAGCATGTTCCAGGCATAGTCCGGTGCCGCGTAGTTGTTGCTGCGGTCATGGTCGGCATAGCCCTCCATCAGCATCTGGAGCGGGATGCCGAACAGCAGCGCCGCCACCACCAGCAGCAACACCGGCTTCGCCTTCTCGCGCAGCCCTTCGACGAGCAACTGGAGGATACCCGCCGCCCCAATCCCGATCCACAGGGCAAAGGCGAAGAAGCTCGCCACATACGAATAGTCCCGTTCGCGGGGCTGCATGGGCGTCTGGTTGAGGTAGATGATGATGCCCAGGCCCGTCATGAGGAATAGCACCAGCACGGCAAAGGCCCGCCGGCCGTCGCGCATGAAGTGGAAGGCCATCCCGATCAACCCCAGGAGCAGCGGCAGGCCGTAGTAGACGTTGCGGCTGGCCCGTTCGCTGGGGGTCAGGGCCGCCTGGTCTGTCGCCTCAGCCGGGATCAGCCCGGTGATGGCCGGGGCATCCTGCACGTCGCTGGCCTTGCCGACGAAGTTCCACAGGAAATACCGGATATACATGTGGGAGACCTGGTATTTCCAGAAGAAAGCTCCGTCGGACGGATACTGGGCGTAGACGCGGGCATGGAACGGGTCGGGCGACCAGCGGCGCGGGAACGTCACCTCGGCCTCACCGATCTGTCCGGTGGCGTCGTCGAAGGTGGGGCCGCGCAGGATGGGCGTCTCGCCATACTGTTCGCGTTTGAGGTAGGAGACGATGGCCTCGGCGGTCTCCGGGTCGTTCTCGTCGATGGGCGGGTTGGCGGCGCTGCGGATGAAGATCAGCGCATAGGTGGAATAGCCGAGGAGCACCACCGCCAGGCACAGCGCCACGAGGTTGGCCGCCTGCATCTGCCGCTGGTGCGTGTACCACACCGAGAACACCACCAGCGCCAGCAACACCACCAGGAACACCCCCGGCGCACTGACCGACTCGGCGATGGACGGCAGCCATTGCACAATGCCGGGATAGACCACCAGGAACGCCACCGACGAGACCAGCCCCGCCAGCACCAGGCCCCGGAACCGCTCGAACGGCGTCCAGTCAGGCTTTTCGTATTCGACGTAAAAGACAATCAGGGCGATGAAGAAGATCGCCAGCAGGTTGAGCAGGTGAACGCCAATGGCAATGCCAAACACATACGCGATGAGGATCAGGTAGCGGTTGGCCGCCAGTTCAAACAGCGACGGTACGCCTCCCCGCCCCTCGGCTTCGTGTTCAGCCGCTTCGCGCCATTTGAAGATGAGCCAGACCACCACCGCCGTGAAGAGCATCGACATCGCATAGACCTCGGCCTCCACAGCGTTGAACCAGAACGAGTCGGTGACAGCAAAGGTACAGGCCCCCACCACTCCGCCAGCCAGGGCCGCGATACGGTCGCCGCTGGTCCACTGCGCCGGTGCCCCCTGCCATTCGCGTACGAGCCGCACGATGATCAGGTGCG
>CAZLRO010000112.1:0-11238 GCA_964561865.1 uncultured Rhodothermaceae bacterium
CAGCCGGGCGGGACGGGGTGTGTCGCGCCCGCTGACCGCAACGCCGGTGCTGATGCAAACGCTGCGACACACCCCGTCCCGCCCGGCTGGTGCCGTGCGGGCCACCCCGTCTGACGATCTCATGAGATCGTCAGACGGGGAATTCCGGATCGCGGATTGGGGATTTTCCCAAGCCCCAGGTACCAAGCACCCTTTTTCTCCATCATCTTTTCCTCACCAAACCATCAGCGTTTCTGAAAGACGTGCCGGGGCATCATGCCGGATTTTGGGGCCAGACGACCTGCTCCCCTAACCCGATGCGCCGGATGCTGTACCGATACCCCCTTTCGCTGCTCCTCATCTGTGGAGGTGCAGGTATAACGGCCCTGCAAGCCCAGACCTTCGTCCGCGTGACCGATGCCAGCAATGCCATTGTCAACGACGCCGGGCCGATCCGCTACAGCGGGGCTGCCTGGGTGGACTACGACAACGACGGCGACCTGGACCTCTATGTCAACAACAGCGCCCTGTACCGTAATGACGGCGGCGGAGCGTTCGTGAAGGTTGCCACCGCCATCGGGGCCAGCCAGCCGATGACCACCGCCATCTTTGGCTTCGGCAACACCTGGGCCGACTACGACAACGACGGCGACCTGGATGTGTTCGTGTGCAGCCTCACCTCGATCCTGCACCGCAACGATGGCACCGGGGCGTTCACCGAAGTCAGGGAGGGTGCCCTGTCCGACCCAACGGCCACTCCCGGCTGGGCCTGTGCCTTCGCCGACTACGACAACGACGGCTATGTTGACCTGTCGGTGACGCATCCCGCCGGGTTTGTAACCCCCTCGCCCACTCCGAACCACCTCTTTCACAACGACGGTCCTCCCAACTATACGTTTACCCGCGTCATCGACGGCCCCATCGTCATGGGGCTGGCGGCCTACACCGTCGGCTCGTGGTCGGACTATGACCTCGACGGTGACCTCGACCATTTCATCGGCTCCGGCCCGGCCAATGGCACGCCCGTTCCAGACAACCTTTACCGTAACCGGCTCAAGGAGTCCGGCACCGCCACCTTCGAGCGCATCACCGACGCCCCGATTGCCACCGACTTGCAGGATGGGCAGATCTGGAACTGGATCGACTACGACAACGACGGGGACTTCGACGCCTACCTGACCAACTGGGGCGGGGCCAACACGCCGCCGGGCACCACAAACCGCCTTTACCGCAACGACGGCGGGACGTTCACCGCCGTCACCAGCGGCCCCCTCGTCACGGACATCGGGGTGTCGCTCTCCTCGGTGTGGGGCGACTTCGACAACGACGGCGACCTGGACTGTTATGTGACGACCGATGCTACCACCCTTCCGGCGTTCTATTACCAGAACAACGGCGACGGCACGTTCACCTCGCTCCAGGGCATCCCTCCTACCAACGCCCAGTTCCGCCGGGGGGCGACGGCAGGCGACTACGACCGCGACGGCGATCTCGACCTGCTCACGGTCAGTCCTCCGGTGACGGGGGGACACCTGCACCTATACCGCAATGACCTCGCCAACGGCCATCACTGGCTCACGATCAAGCCGGTGGGCACGGTGTCGAACCGGGCGGGGATCGGTGCGCGGCTCCGGGCCAAGGCCACCATCGGCGGGCGGGTGGTCTGGCAGATGCAGGAGGTGTCGGCCCAGAACACGTTCAACGGGCACAACGCGCTGGAGGTGCACGTCGGCCTGGGCGACGCCACCACGGTCGATTCGCTGTTCATCTACTGGCCGTCCGGCAAGGTGGATGCCTGGGCCGGGGTGGCCGCCGATCAAGTGGTGACGCTCGAAGAAGGCTCCAGTCCCGTAGCCCGCGAGGAGGCAGAGCTTCCGGCGACGGTGGAGCTGGAACAGAACTACCCCAATCCATTCAACCCGACGACGACCATCCGTTACACCCTCCCCGCCCCGCTGTCCGTCCGCCTGCGGGTCTACGACCTGCTGGGCCGTCCGGTGGCGACGCTGGCCGAGGGGCTGCAAGGGGCCGGGACGCACGCGGTGGTGTTCGAAGCCGGTGCGCTCCCCTCCGGGCTGTACCTGTACCGCCTCGAAGCAGGCACCCACTCCGAGGCACGGCGGCTCGTGCTGCTGCGCTGACTCCGGATCAACCCGCCTCCCAGCACAACCCCACAAAGCCATGAACTGCCGCACCTCTCTCCTGCTGCTGGTCCTGCTGGTACCGACAAGTCATACCCTGGCCCAGGCCGTCACACCAGAACAGGCCAACACCGCGTTCCAGGCACAGGACTGGCCTGCTGCCGCAGCGGCGTACCAGACCCTCGCGGCCCAGGAGCCGGGCAACGGCCAGTACTGGTACCGCCTCGGGGTCACCCGCCTCAGCCAGCAGCAGTACGCCCAGGCCGTGGAGGCCCTCCGCAAAAGCCAGGAGATCGGCTTCGCCCGGGTCTTCACGCAGTATAACCTGGCCGCGGCCCATGCCCAACTCGGACAATCCGACGAAGCCCTCGCCGCACTGGATCAGCTCGCCCGCTCCGGGGTCAACCTCCTCCAGAGGCTCCGCGATGATGCGGACTTCGCCAGCCTGCGGGCCGATCCCCGCTTTGAGGCCACACTGACGGAGATGGACCGCACCGCCCGTCCGTGCCACTACGACGCCCAACATCAGGCGTTCGACTTCTGGGTGGGGGTGTGGGACGTGTTCAACCCCGCCGGGCAGCAGGTGGGCACCAACACCATCGAGAAGATTCTCGACGGCTGCGTCCTGCTGGAGCACTGGACGAGCCGCGCCGCCAGCACCGGCAAGAGCTTCAACTACATCGACAAGGCCGACGGGAAATGGCGGCAGCTCTGGGTGGATTCCAGCGGCAACAACACCCTCTACGTGGGCACGTTCCGGGACGGGTCGCTGGTCTACGAGACGACGAACATGGCTCCTGGCCCCCCCCATCTCCGCATGACATTCACCCCGCTGCCAGACGGGCGTGTCCGCCAGTTTATCGAACAGACCACCGACGGCGGACAGACCTGGACGGTGTTCTTCGATGGCTACTACGCCCGGAAACCGGCTTCCACTTCCGCTACGGGAGGGTGAGGGCGCAGCATCCTGCGACCAGAAAGGCCCGCCGTTTTCACAGGAAACGGCGGGTTTTTTTATCTCCTTCTACGACGCATCCCGATAGACCCGCACGTATTCGACCTCCATCTGCACGGGAAAGATGGTGTCGTCGATGCCCTGCTGGCCGCCCCAGTTCCCCCCGACGGCGATGTTGAGCACCAGGTAGAAGGGATGGTCGAAGGGCCAGGCCTGCCAGTTCGCCGCTTCCCTGGTGTAGACGAAGTAGGGCATCTCGTCCAGGAACACCTCGATGCGGGAGGGCGACCATTCGAGGGCATAGGTGTGGAATGCAGCCATCACGTCGGGTTGCTGGATCTGAGACGTGCGCTGGGTGCCCTGGAGGTGGTTATAGGCGTGGGTATGGATGGAGGCATGGACGCGCCCCGGATCGAAGCCGACGTGCTCCATGATGTCGATCTCACCGTTGTCGGGCCAACTGCCGTTGCCGTATTTCCAGTCCTGGGGCAGCATCCAGATGGCGGGCCAGGTGCCCCGCCCGGCCGGGAGCTTGGCCCGTACCTCAATGCGTCCGTAGGCCCACGCAGCCTTGTCGCGGGTGACCAGCCGGGCAGAGGTGTAGGGGCTGCCTTCAAAGGCCTCCTTGCGGGCCTCGATCACCAGCTTCCCGTTCTCCACCCGGGCGTTCTCCAGCCGGTCCTTTGTGTAGTACTGTGGCTCGTTGTTGCCCCAGCCGTGCCCGCCCACATCATAGCCCCATTTGGCGGCATCGGGCAACCCGGTGTAGTCGAACTCGTCGGACCAGACCAGTTCCCACTCTGGTGAAGGGTCGGCTTCGGGGGTGCTCGAACACGTCAGCCCGGCACAACCGAGGAGGCCCGCCATCAGGACAGATACCCGGCGAAGCCTGCCATTCTCGAAACAGTGCGAAAAGGAAGACATGATCAGAATCCGAATCGTGACATAAGCACCGATGCACCCTACGCCCAACCCTGCCCCTTGATCCCCCGAACAGCACGGCTTATGTTGGGCCTGGTGCCTGGCTTCACTTCTAACCTCGCTATGCCCTATCTCCTCGGCCTCGATGTCTCGACGACCGCCACGAAGGCGCTGCTGATCGATACCGATGGCAGTGTCGTCGCGGTAGCCTCTGCGCCGCACACCCTGGAAAGTCCGCGTCCGCTCTGGAGCGAGCAGGACCCGGCCCAGTGGTGGCAGGCCACGCAGCAGAGCATCCGCACGGTGCTCCACGCGCACGGAGTCGGAGCAACCGAGGTGGTGGGCATCGGACTAACCGGGCAGATGCACGGGCTGACGTTGCTCGACACACGGGGGGAGGTGCTCCGTCCTGCCATCCTCTGGAACGACCAGCGGGCGGCGGCGGAATGCGACATGATCCGTGCCCGGCTGGGCCTGGACTGCCTCGTCGCGCACACGGGCAATGATGCCTTTCCCGGCTTCACCGCGCCGAAGCTGCTGTGGGTGCGCCAGCACGAGCCAGCAGTCTATGCCCGTATCGCACGGGTGTTGCTGCCGAAGGACTACGTCCGCTACCGCCTCACCGGGGCGTTTGCCACCGACGTATCCGATGCGGGCGGGATGCTGCTGCTGGACCTGGCGCGCCGGGCGTGGTCGCAGGAGGTGCTGGCGGCGCTGGACCTGCCACTGGCCTGGTTGCCGCAGGTGTTCGAGGGCACGGCGGTCACCGGCACCCTCACCCCGGACGCGGCAGCGGCCACGGGCCTGCACGCCGGCACGCCCGTCGTCGCAGGCGGCGGAGACCAGGCTGCCCAGGCAGTGGGCGTCGGGGCGGTGAGGCCGGGGGTTGTGGCCCTCACGCTGGGCACCTCCGGCGTCGTCTTCGCCAGTTGCGACACCCCCCTCGTGGAAGCCAGCGGGCGCGTCCATGCCTTCCCCCACGCCGTGCCGGGCCGTTGGCACCTGATGGGCGTGATGCTCTCCGCCGCCGGCAGCCTCCGCTGGTACCACGACACCTTCGCCGCACCGACCGACTACGACACCCTCCTCGCCGAAGCCATCGCGGTGCCGATGGGCTGCGAGGGCCTGACGTTCCTGCCCTACCTCAGCGGCGAACGCACCCCCCACGCCGACCCGCACGTGCGTGGTGCGTTCGTCGGGCTGACCCTGCACCACACCCGCGCCCACCTCACCCGTGCCGTGCTGGAAGGCATCACCTTTGGCCTCCGGGACAACCTTGCCCTGCTCGCTGCCATGGGCCTGCCCGCCCCCGACGAGGTACGCCTCTCCGGCGGCGGCACCCGCAACCCCCACTGGCGTCAGCTCATCGCCGACATCCTCGCCCATCCGCTGGTCACGGTGCAGACGACCGAAGGGGCGGCCTTCGGGGCAGCGCTCCTGGCCGGGGTTGGCACCGGCGTGTGGCCGAACGTGGAGGCCGCCTGTGCAGCCGGGGTGGGCATGACTGGAACGACCCTGCCCCATCCCGAAGCATTCGCCGACGCCGATGCCGCCTATGCCCGCTTCCGCACCCTCTATCCGCTCCTCAAGCCGCATTACGACGCCCTGGCACCATGAAGGGGCTGCTGGATCGTGCTCGCCGGTATTACGCACCTATCCCGTCTCCTCGATGTGCAACAGGTGGTTTGCCACCGAGCGGTACCGGTCGAACCCCTCCAGGACCTGGTTGACGCGGTCCAGCCGCTGCTCGACGGTGCCGAACAGGCTGATGAACGGGATGCGGCGGCGCAGCAGGTCGGCACGGGTCTGCTCCTGAAACACCCGGCGGTAGACGGCCCCGGAACGCTCCCACGTATCCTCATACGGGATGTCCGCCTCGCACAGGAAGAACAGGTCGTAGCGGGTGCGGGCCGCCTCGGCGCGTTCAGCCAGCCGCGGCGCGGCAGCCCCGTGGTAGTCCAGTGCAAACATATAGGTGGTGGTGGCGTCGGTGTCGACGAACAGGTAGCGGTTGGCTTCTCGCAGCAGGGCTTCTTCCCGTACAACATGCCCTTCGGCAATCTCGGTGAGCTGTTCCGGGGTCAGTCGCCGGTTCACCTGGTGCTCCAGCCAGTACGCGCGCCCGTACTCCGGCATCCAGACCGTCCGGTGCTGTGTGGCGAGGTGCTCGGCCAGGGTGGATTTGCCGGTGGCCGGGGCACCCAGAAAGACCACACGGATGATGAGGTCGCGGTAGACGAGCGGGTCGAGCCAGGCGCGATGGGCGTAGGGGTCGCGGCGGATGGCGGTGCCGGAGACCGGGACGACGCCCCGGTCGATCCGTCGGTCGAACGCACCCAGCGCCCGGCTCATGTGTGCCCCGTAGAACTCGCCCGCATAGAAATGCGTCACGGTGCGGTGGCCGATCAGGGCGCGCACGTAGTCCTCGTGCTGCCGCTGGATGTCCGGCGTGTCGCCCACCACCATCGGGCCGTCCCAGGCTTCGAGCACTTCTACTTGCGGGTAGAGGGCGCGTATCCACCCGGCCCTTACCGGCAATGGGACGGTGGTCACGTCGGGGGCATCGTAGACCAGGACGATCAGGTGGTCCACCTCGGCCAGTGCCGTCTCGATCATCCACTGATGCCCTTTGTGCAGCGGTGCAAACTTGCCCAGGGTCAGGCCTACGTGCATGGCTTCAGCCTCCGGAGGTGCTGTTTGCGGAGGAGTATACGGCAAAGCCCGGTGCGGAGGCGGCCTGCTGTTTTCAGAAGCCGAGTTTATGGAGCAGGTAGTCGAGGCGGCTGCGCCAGCCGAGGCCATAGCCATACCGTTCGGCGGTGCCGCGCCCGAAGTGGGTCACATAGGTTTCGATGGGGAAGGCGTGCAGCCGGTAGCCCTGCCGGGCCGCCTCCGTGCAGTTTTGCAGCACAGGCAGCCCGTGGTGGATGAACGGGGGCAGGCGGTGGTAGACAGTGCGGTTGAGCAGCATGTACGCGCTCGCCAGCACGGGCACGCCCCGGTCGTCCCGGAACCCCCGCTGGTTGGCCCGGACGACCTGCCCGGCCCCGTAGTCCTGCGCGGTGGGCAGCAGGGCCAGCATGGCTTCGAGGAACCCGCCGCGCTGCGTCTCGGTGTCGCTGTCGAAGAGGTAGACGAAAGGGGTGGTGAGCCGCGTCAGGGCCAGGTGCAGGGCTGGGCCATGGTAGTGGTTGTGGTCGAGGAAGAGGGGCTGGACGGACGGGCCGAGGTCTGCGGCGAGTTGGCGGATGCGGGCCGGGGAGTCGTCCTGCGAGCCGTTGTCGATCACCCACAGCGACACCTGTGGGTAGGCACGGTGGAAGGAGCGGACGGCGGTGTCGAGCAGGTCCGGCGTCTGGAAGTTGACGACGGCGGCGGCGACCTGGGGGGCGAGATCGGGCGGGGGCATAAAACGAAAAAAGCCGCCGGGCGGCAGCTTGGTAAGGTATTCCCTGGCGCGCGGGCCTCCCCTGGCTCGGTCGTCCGCTTGCGCGTCGTGTCCGGACCAGTGTGGAGGCCGATCTCTCAGCGGTGGCAAGCCACTGCTGGTGGTTTCACTTCTTGCGAAGCGCCCGCCGCGTCCGCATGGGCATACAGCGCGGCGTTCCACGGTACGTTTTGGTTTCGGCGTTGCGATGGGGATCGATGGGCCGGGGTTCGCGTTTCCGCCAACAAGCCCGGTCATCGCGTTGCTCGCCACTGCGCCGCTGTTCACCTTCGATCCGGCGTTTACCGAGGTATCCGCCTTCCTGCTGGTGCCGCGTTTCGCATTGGCGCGGCCCTGGTGTTGTGCGCCCCGGAAAACCATAGCCTGCTCCACCGCAAGCGATGGCTACAGTCTCGATTTCGGAGTTGCCTTCACCCGGCCTGCCGGAGGTTTCGGGCCGCCGTCCGGGTCTTGCGACAACCGCACGGTGGCACCACCTTCCGGAGCGTTCCATCGGCATGGACCCTCTTGCGAGCGTCCCGCTCCCCTTTCGGGGACCGTCTGCCGATCTCATGCCGCCCAGAGATACTCAGTCGCGTCAAGGAACCGTGCCGTCAGGCACTTGTGACTATGATAACAACACCAGGCAAGCCGGGCAAGACACGATCCCCGGTTTTAACGCACAACTTGTACACACGCCTTTCCACAGGGAGGACAGGGTTCACCCTGCTTCTGTGGGATCGGGGACAGAGAACAGGGCCAGGCGCGGTTCCACACGTCCATCGGGACAAAAAGCCCGGCTGCAAGCAGACCGAGCTTTTTGAATGCCCATGTGAAATGCGACCGAGCCAGGCGTGAAGCCCTCAAGGCAGCATGAGATGGTCCAAGATAACAACCTTGCAGCCCGGTTTCAACTGTCAATAACGGATTACCTGCCTCCTGACATTAATTTTCCGTTTTTTTTAACCTTACAATAACAGTCATAACCCGAAATACCCCAGGAAACGGGACAGCACAGCCGGTTCGAGCAGCACGGTGAGCAGCAGTCCGCCGAGTGCCCCGCCCAGGTGTGCCTCGTGGGCAATGCCGCCCAGCGCCCCCTGCGCCTGGCTCTGCCGCATCGCATAGACCGAGCCGGCGAGGTACACGATGGCGAACAGCCACGCGGGCAGGCACAGGGCAAAGAACAGGCAGATCTGCTCGAACGGATAGAACAGGCAGAACGCGAACACCACCCCGCTGATGGCCCCGGAGGCGCCCACCGCCGAATACCCGTCGCGGTTGCGGTTGAACCAGAGCGAGAGGCCATGCGCCGCCAGCTCCGACCCAAAGTAGAGCAACAGAAACCGGAACGGCCCCAGAATCTGCTCCAGCAACGGCCCGAAGAAGTACAGGGTGATCATGTTGAACGCCAGGTGCCCCAGCCCCACGTGGATGAACCCGGCGGTGAGCAGCCGATAGTACTCCTTGGTCCTCAGCACCTTTGTGGGGCGGAAGGCCAGACGCTCGAACAGGCTGTTGTCGCCCAGCAGGGCATAGCCGCTGAGCAGCACGTTGGCGATCAGCAACAGGAAGGTGAGCGGAGCCGCAGAGAAATCGAACATGGGCAGACCTGTCGGGGAGGAAGAAGGTGCGCTCGTCTACGTCGAAACCCGCCGCAGGTTCACCACCCTTGCGCAAGGGGGCGGATTCCCGTTATTTGGTGCGGTTCCACTACGGAGAAACCCATGCCTGCTTCGCCTGAACCTCTGATCCTGTTCTACCGCCTGGGGGTAGCGTTGGTCCTGGGGCTGCTCATCGGGTTACAACGGGAATATGCCTGGCACCAGGAAAGCTCCCCGGAACGCCCGGAGCTGTTCGCCGGCGCCCGCACCTTCGCCCTGACCGGGTTGCTGGGGGCCACCGGAGCGCTGATGGCCGAGGTGTTCAACGCTGCCTGGCTGCTGGGGGTGCTGTTCGTGCTGGTGGGGGCCCTGGTGACGGGGGCCTACCTGGCGCTGGCACGGAAAGCCAGCTATGGCCTCACGAGCGAGGTCGCCCTGCTGCTGACCCTGGGGGCCGGCGCCCTGTGCTATGCGGGCTACGTGCGTACCGCCGCCGCTGTCGGGGTGACAACGACGGTAGTGCTGGCACTCAAAGGCCCGACCCAATCGTTCGTGGCCCGGCTCACCCGGCAGGACGTGTACGCCACACTCACCTTTGCGGTCATCACGGTCATCGTCCTGCCGTTGCTACCCCGCACCCCGCTGGGGCCTGCGCCGTTCGATGTGCTGGTGCCCTACCACCTGTGGCTGATGGTGGTGCTGATCTCCGGCATCAGCTTCCTGGGCTATGTGCTGATGCAGGTAGTGGGCACAGCCCGCGGGACCGGGCTGGCGGGGCTGCTCGGCGGGCTGGTGTCGAGCACCGCCGTCACGCTCAGCTTCGCCCAGCGGAGCCGCCACACCGAGGCAACGGCCCCGTTGGCGCTGGGGATCCTGCTGGCCTGGGCGGTGATGTTTGCGCGGGTGCTAATGGCCGTCGCGGTGGTGCATCCGGCGCTGCTGCATCCGTTGTGGCCGCCGCTGACGGTGGCCGGGCTGGTCTGTCTGGCGGGTGGAGGATGGCGCTGGCGACAGGACCGGGCAGCCCCATCCGATGGGACTGCCGGGGCGCTCACCAACCCGTTCGAGCTGCGCCCGGCCCTCACCTTCGGACTGCTCTATGCCGCCATTCTGCTGGGGGCCAATCTGGCCCGGCTCACCCTGGGCGAGGCGGGCCTCTACCTCTCCGGCCTCGTGGCGGGCCTGGCCGACGTGGATGCCATCACGCTGTCGATGGCGGCCCTCAGCCGCGACGGCCTGGCAACCTCTTTCGCCGCCCGCACCATTGTGCTGGCAACCGCCGCCAACACCCTGGTCAAGGGCGGCATCGTCCTCATGGCTGGCTCTCCGGCCCTGCGGAAGCACCTGTGGCCGGTCCTCGTGCTGGTCCTCGCAACGGCACTGGGCCTCGCGTTCCTGCTTCGCTAGCACCGCCCCAGCCTCACACCGCCACCCCCAGCAGGTGCTGCACAAGCGACTGAAACACCCCTAGCCCGTCGGTATGGCCCAGCAGGGCTTCGGCGCAGCGTTCGGGGTGCGGCATCATCCCCAGCACGTTGCGGCGTTCGTTCACGATCCCGGCGATGTGGCGGATGGACCCGTTCGGGTTGGCGGCCGGGGTGAGGCGGCCCGCCGGATCGCAGTAGCGGAAGACCACCTGCCCGTTCGCCTCCAGGCGGTCCAGCGTGGCCTCGTCGGCGAAGTAGTTGCCATCCCCGTGTGCGATGGGGATCTGGAGCACCTGGCCGGGAATAAACTGGTTGGTGAAGGGCGTCTCGGGCTGTTCCGTGCGCAGGTAGACGTGCTTGCTGGCAAAACGCAGCGAGGCATTGCGCAGGAGCACCCCCGGCAGCAACCCGCTCTCGCACAGGATCTGGAAGCCGTTGCAGATGCCCAGCACCAGCCCGCCTTCGTGGGCAAACCGCATCACCGCCGGCATGATGGGGGAGAAGCGGGCGATAGCCCCGGAGCGGAGGTAGTCGCCATAGGAGAACCCGCCGGGCACAATCACCACGTCCACGTCGCCGAGGCGGGTTTCCTTGTGCCAGATGAACCGGGCCTCCTGCCCCAGCACATGCCCGGCTACATGGTAGGCGTCGTGGTCGCAGTTGGAACCGGGGAAGACGAGGATACCGAACCGGATGGACATGGCACACAGGGACGATGGACAGCAGGCGGCTCCAAAATACGGGTTTTCGGGCCACAACGCCCTCCTTCATGGCATTTTTCCAT
>CAZLRO010000113.1:0-11220 GCA_964561865.1 uncultured Rhodothermaceae bacterium
TCATCAGGGTCCGCTTTGCGCGCTCGACGAGCTTCTGGTTGGTCATCTGCAAGTCCACCATCATATTTTCGTAGACCTTGCCCAGTCGAATCATTGAGGCGGTCGTGAGCATATTGAGCACCAGCTTCTGGGCCGTCCCGGCCTTCATTCGGGTAGAACCCATGATCACCTCCGGGCCAACCACAGGACAGATCGCCACGTCTACGTCCAGTGTGAACTCCTCGCGGGGCGTGCAGGTCACGTAGAGGGTCTTGCACCCCAGGCGTCGGGCCTCGGCTACAGCCCCCACCACAAAAGGCGTCCGGCGGCTGGCGGCGATCCCGCACACCACATCCAGCGAATGTACTCCCGCCGCATGGATCGCTCTGGCGCCATCGGCTTCCCGGTCCTCTGCCCCCTCCTGCGACCGAAAGACTGCCTCCCGGCCACCAGCGATCAACCCCTGCACCATCGTGGGCGGGACGCCATAGGTGGGCGGGCATTCCGACGCATCGAGGATGCCCAACCGCCCGCTGGTACCTGCCCCCACGTAGAACAGTCGCCCCCCGGCCCGGAACGCTTCTACTACAAGCTGTACCGCCTGGGCGATGTATGGCAGTTCCACCCGCACCGCCAGGGGTACCTGCTGGTCTTCGGCATTGATGATCTCCAGAATCGTGTCTACCGGGGCAGTGTCGATCTGCATCGAGCGCGGGTTGCGCTGCTCGGTGGACAACCCCTGGAGTTGGCGGAACAGTTCAGGTTCTTGCATAGCGTTGATACCAGAAGTAGCCGTAACAGAGGAGCAGCAACACCCCGCTTCCGAGGGCAATGAACCACTGCCGACGGGAGAGCAGGAGGAACCGACTTTCCAAGAGCAAGGGGGTGTGCGTCCCATACAAGACAGGCACTGCCCAGAAATAAGGATTCCGGCGTTCAGGAGAAGCCGTCCGCAAATATTCGACCTGGGCCTGTTGAAGGGCCACATCTTTCGAATGACCAGCCTGCAATCCGGCATAAAAACGGGAAATCAGCGCGAACATAGCACGGTCGTCCACGTCCCAGAGCGTGGACAACGTGGCAGGCACCCCCAGGCGGTGAAAGGCCGCTTGTAACCCTATCATGCCATCCCCACCCCGATAAACCCCAATGCCGGTCCTGCAGGCACTGAGCACTACCAGCTGTGCTTGCCAGGGTACCGAGCGTAGTTCTTCCTGATCGATCAGCCCATCCGACGCCGGAGAAGCCGCATCCGGTGAAAACACCAGGAACGCCTGGCCCTGAGCAGTTCCATAGGCATGGGTCGCCAGGTGCAGAACGCGGGTAGTGATCGGCTGGGCACGAAGGGCTTCTGTGGCACGGGTCATGGGCAGCGAAGGACAACCTAACACCCGCTGGTACCACCGCCCAAAGTTGCCCACCAGGGCAGCAGGGGCATCGCCAAACAGCACCTGGCGGCAACCCACACCAGCATAGAGGTCGAACAATTCCTTCCTGACATGGGGCAACGGGGGAAAACCACCTGGCAGGAAAGGCGGAGAGACGACATCCTCGAAGTCGGATTTGCCGAGGGCCACCATATCCAGGCCAGTCTCCAGCACGGGCGTCGGTACCAGCAGCAACCGGGCCGCCAATAGATAGGAGATCGGAATCCCCTCGACGAGATAGGTGTCCGCATTGGGCATGAGGGCTGCAAACGGCAGCCGAAACAACAGCCCGTCCGGGATGATGACCCAACCAGCCGATGGCGGCAACAGAGGTTCAAGAGGGCGTATGAGGGTCTGATACAACCCCTGCAATCCGGATGCGCGAAACTGCAGGGCATTCAGCGTCAGCGGCTCCTCCGCCAGCAGCAACGGGCTGACCTGGTGCATCTGCACCTGGAGGGTCTCCTGGGACACCCCTTCGAGCGGAATGGCCCGTACCTGCCCCGCGGAAACCACCAGCACCCAGGAGCGAGGAAGGTGGGGGAGGAACGGATCTACCTCGTCCACGAAGTAGGACAGCAACACCCGGCGCTGCACGCGCAGCGTATCCTGCAAGACCCGAAGCAATGGCGTCGCTGTGGAGTGTGGGCGAAAGAACCGCGCCCGCGCCTGTTCCAGCTGGAGGAAGGCTTCTTCTGGACGCCCCTGTTCCAGCAGCAGGCGCACCAGTCCCCGATGGGCCTCGTCCCAATAGGTAAACGCCGTTGAGGCCAACACGTCATTGTCCAGATCGGCGAGGGACTGCTCGGTGAGCGCAATCGCCTGGCGATACAGGGCTTCGGCCCCGTCCTTGTCGCCCTGATGCCCGCGCAGATAGGCTTGCAGATGCAGGATGCGCCGCCGCAAGTCGGGCAGATGGCGGGTCGCCTGGGCCTCTGCCAAGGTCTGCTCGGCCAGGGCCGGTGTACCCAGTGCTGTCTGGAGACGGGCCAGCTTCCACAACATCGTGGCCTCCAGATCTGCCAGCGGCATCGTACGGGCCAGCGCCACTGCTTGCTGCATCCGTGCCAGTGCCCATGTTGGCTGTTCTGCCAGGTACCATGCTTCTGCTGCCATCGCCAGAGCCTGTGCCCGACGCGGAGCCACGCGGGCTTCTTCCAGCGCTGCGGCCGCCGCTTCGGCCTGTTGAGCCAGTCGCCGCAACGAGTCGGGCGCGAGTGGATCAGCCGACAGGGCCTGCAAGCGGAGGTCCACTTCGATGTATGCGGCGCGGGGCAAGAGAAACCGCGTCGAGTCGGTTCGGGGTGCCAGGGACCGCAGCACGGCCTGGACCAGTCGTACCTGCTGGAGCGCCGCCGAGAGATGGTACATCCGCTGCAAGACCACGGCCAGGTCCAGCCGAAAGTGTGCCTGGAGAAAAGGATCAGGAGCCAGGTCTACCGCCCGGCCATAGTGACGGATACCCTCGGCCAGTCGCCCTTGCTGAACCTCTCCAAAAGCCGTCCACCCCACTGCCCGGGCCGCTGCCAACGAGTCCAAACGAGTCGACGGCCGGGGTTGCGCGGACAAAGACCCTACCATTCCCAAAAACCCTGGAAACAGCAGGATTAAAAATAGGGCGTAAGATTTGTATTTACTGGTTTTTAATGGCATCATTCAAAAAAATATGACGGGGTTGTCGATACAATGGCTGTATTCCGGGTCGAAAGGAACGCCAAAAACAAGGCAGGTCCGCCGGGAAAAATACGACAGGAGTTGGAGCGAACGGGGGATTGGCGTAATCTGCATAGAGCGTACTCCCGTCCGGGCAAAGATTGTAGTTCCCTGCCGCCAACATTCTGATGACGCTGCACCAGCTTCGCCTGCACGCCTTTCGTGCCCATGTACGGTCGGATTTCACCTTCGCCCCAAAGGTGAACCTGATCTGGGGTGCAAACGGAATCGGGAAGACCAATGTGCTGGAAGCCCTCCACTACCTGTGCCTGACCAAGAGCTTTCTGGTGTCCCAGGACAGCTACGTGCTGCGGAAGGGTTCGTCCTTCTTCGAAGTCGAGGGCCAGTTTGAAGGGGTGCGGCGGAGCGCCCTGCGCGTGAAGCTGGTCTACACCCAGGAGGGCGAGAAGCGGGCCTTTGTGAACGGGGCACCGATGGAACGCCTCTCCGATATCGTCGGGATGCTGCCCATTGTCGTCTGTGCCCCCTCCGACCAGGTGCTGACGGCGGGAGAGCCGGAGGAGCGCCGCCGTTTCCTGAGCAACATCCTCAGCCAGGCCCGTCCCCGGCACCTGGACGACCTGATGCGCTACCGCCGCGTCCTCCTGCAACGGAATGAGTTGCTTCGGCAAGCCCGGCAGCGACGTACCCCCATTCCCACCCGTGTGCTGGAGTCCTGGAACGCGGAACTGGTGCTGTTTGGCAGCCGCATCATCGCCGCCCGGCAACAGTTCCTCCACGAGTTTTCCCGGTTCATGGAGGAAGCCTATGCCCGCATCGCCTCCGTCGCCGAGCAACCGACCCTCACCTACGAAACCATCACCCCACTGGAGGACGGGGCAGAGGAAGCCCAGATCGCCGCGCGCTACGCCGACCTCCTGGCCGGAATGGAACGGCGGGAGAAGGAAACAGGGCGCACCCTGATAGGGCCACACCGCGATGAACTCATCTTCCGCCTCAACAGCTTCGAGGTGCGCCGGTATGCGTCGCAGGGGCAACACCGAACCTTCGGACTGGCCCTGAAGCTGGCCCAGTATTTTTACCTGTACGACCGCCTCGAAGAACCCCCCATCCTGCTGCTGGATGATGTGTTCGACAACCTGGACGATCGCCGTACCCGCGTCTTCGTCGAAATGCTCACGACCGACGCCCTCGGCCAAAGCCTCATCACCAGTGCCCGCCCGGAACCGTTTACCGACCTGGTCGATTTCTCTACCCCTCAACACCAACTGCTCCATCTGAAAGCATTTTCCAAATAGTTGTATATACAACTATTTGGAAAGTAACGGCTGGACGATCGCACAGATACGGCTTCAACCACAGCAGGAGCCATACTTTTCGCCATCGGGCATTCGTACATTGCACCTTCATTCCCCAGAAAACGGACAGCAATGGTACGTATTCGATTGGTGCTGGTGTTGCTGCTGATAGCAGCCGGTTTTTCCTCCGGGTGTGTGACGGTTTCACAAAACCCGGTCAGCGGGCGCAGCCGCGCTTATGCCTATTCGTGGCAGCAGGAACGACAACTGGGCCAGGAGGCCGATCAACAGATCATGGCCGAGTACGGGCTGTATGAGGACGCGGAGCTGAGTGCCTATGTGACCCGCATCGGGGAAGAGGTGCTGCGGCAAAGCCACCTCCGGCGACCGGACGCCCCGCAGGAATTCCGGGAAACCCCCTTCACGTTCCGGGTGCTGGACAGCCCCATCGTGAACGCCTTTGCCTTGCCGGGCGGCTATGTGTATGTGACCCGGGGGCTGCTGGCCCACATGGAAAACGAGGCACAACTGGCGATGGTGCTGGGCCACGAGGTGGGACATGTGGCTGCGCGACACGGCTCGAAAGAAGCCGCCAAGGGCGTCTTCGGGCAACTGGCCGTGATTGGGGCTGCCATCGGCACCCAGATTCTGACCGGGGACGCCGAACTGGCCCAGAGCGTACTCGACCTGAGCGGGACAGCAGCACAGTACCTGTTCCTCCGCTACAGCCGGGATGACGAACGGGAAGCCGACCGCCTGGGGGTAGAATACGCGGCCCTGGCAGGCTTTCAGGCCGGCGAAGGTGCCGACTTCTTTGTAACCCTGCAACGCATCTCGCAACAGTCCGGCGCAAATATCCCAGGATTTATGTCCACACATCCTGACCCTGGTGAGCGCGAAGTCACGATCCGAAACCTTGCCAGTGAGTGGTCTTCTAAAGCCAGCATGACCCGCCTCAACCAGGAGCAATTGTACAACGAAATTAATGGCGTGGTGCTGGGCGACAATCCGCGTCAGGGCTTCGAGGAAAATGGCACGTTTTATCACCCCGACCTGCGGTGGCAGTTCCCCGTTCCGGCGGGGTTCCAGGTCATCAACCAGGCTTCCCAGGTGGCGCTCGTAGAGCAGCAGCAGAAAGCGGTGTTGCTGCTGACCCTGGAAGGCCAGCAGGTCCGCACGGCCACCCAGGCCGGACAGCAGTTTGCCGCCCAGCAGGGAGTGACGGTGGTGGAACAAGGTAGCCTGCGCGTGAACGGCCTGGCAGCCTATGCCGTCACAGTGGACTTGCAGAACGAGCAGGGACAGACGTTTCGGGGCAAAGCCACGTTTATCGAGTATGACGGGACGGTCTACCGCTTCTTCGGCTACAGTGCGAAAGACACCTACAGCACCTACGCAGGTGCGTTCAACCGGTCGATGCAGGGCTTTGCGCGGCTAACGGACACGCGCATCCTGGGGGTTCAGCCTACCCGAATCAACATCACCCAGGTCTCCAGAGGAGCAACCTTCAGTTCGTTCCTGCCAAACACACTGCCAGGCAAGCTGACCAGGGAGGACTTCGCCATCCTGAACCAGGTCCAGTTGAACCAGTCCATTAGTGCCGGGCAACGGCTAAAGCTGTTCCGATAAACGATTCCACCTTTTACGCATCACAGATGCGCCTCCGTGTCTTCGGACGGTGGGATGAACGTGGCTTCGCCAGCGAGCGCGGTCTTGTTGCCAAGATAGACGTATACTTTGGCTTTCACGTGCTTGTATTTCTCGATTTTCTCTGCAATTCTAACCTCTACTGTGATTTCCGAGCCGACGGGCACAGGGCGGAGGAACCGGCAGGCGATGGAGACCGCGACGCTGCCATGCCCAGGAAAGTCGCGGCCGAGCACCTTCGAGATGATCCCCAGCAACAACACCCCGTGTACAATAGGCTTGCCGAAGCGGGTGGTGGCCGCATACGCAGCGTCGACGTGGATCGGGTTGTCGTCCCCCGTCAGATAGGCGAACGTGCGCACATCATCGGCGGTGAGCGTCCGTTTTACAGCATAGGAAGCACCAATCTGAAGGGATTCGTAGGTGTTCATGGGAAAGCGGGGGTGGTAGACAAGGTAGGCCCGTACCGCGCAATTAACGACACATTCGGTTCAAACGGAACAGAAGTTACAACGCTTCATCATTTTCAAACGGAATGTTATCTTGGGCGTTGTACCCGCGTGCCCTTCTCGCCTTGATGTGTGCAACAGGCCTGCCGCATGGCTGCAACCTATCCCAAAGTCAGTTGTGTGATGGTCACCGCCGACCGGCATGACCTGTGTCGGCGGGCCATCTGGTCCTATCAGCAGCAGACCTGGCCCAACCGGGAGCTGGTGGTACTAGACAATGGCAAGACCCCAATGGAGAGCTTGCTGATAGATGTACCGTCCCGGGAAGTGCGCTACCAGCATATCGAGAAGACACCGGAACTGGTGATCGGAACGCTTCGCAACCACGCACTCGACCTGGCAACCGGGGAGTACCTGGCCCCGCAGTGGGATGATGACGACTGGTCGCACCCGGACCGGCTGACACGACAGATGACCCGACTGCTGGAGGGTGGGTACGACGCCTGTACCCTGGCAGGTACGCTCATGCACGTGGACGATCCGCACTACTTCGACCACCCGTTCATCGGGCTGCTCGACGGCGGGGTTCCCCCCACCATCGTCCACCGGCGCGACGAGACGATCCGCTTCCCGCCGTTACCCCGTACTTCCGACACGTTCTACAAGGAGGCGTGGCGGCAGCGGCGGTATGTGCAGCTCCCGCGTTCGGAGGCCCACCTCTACATCCGCTATTTTCATGGCCATAACATCTGGGAGCAGAAGCATTTTCTGCGCCGGATGCGCAACACACCTCTAGACGCTCTGGCGTATGTGTGGCACCAGTACGTCCGCGGCAACCTGTTCGGGCATCCCCGTTTCCAGCTCAGCGCCGAGGCCCAGGCTGGGTTCCAGCAGTACCTGGAAGACTCTTTCCGGTTCGACCTCTTCCGCAACCGTCCTGCCAGACCTCAGGCATAGCCCTGCCGGGGGGTAGGGGGGTCTGGCAAGAGAACAGCAGGCCTGTTCAAACGTACCCGTTCCAGCCATGTGCCCCAGGGAAAGGCCAGCAGCAGGATCAGCGTCGTGGCAGTGCGGAACTGGATGTTCATCACGAGGAAAATCCCGGCGTGCAGCCCCAGGAGGGCCAACCCAACCCAGGGGCGGAACCGCCGCCACCAGAACGTAAAGGCCAGCGCCTCGGACAGCATTCCGACGGTCAGGAAGCCCGTGGCGAGCAGCCGGCTGTCCAGCACCAGCCGTTGCAGGGTGTTCAGGTGGTAGTGTCCCTCCTTGGCAAACTGGTCCAGGGCTTTCTCGTGGACCCACATCCACAGGTGCAAACCGTCGGGCCAGGTAGGCCCGGAAGCCACCAGCTTGCTACAAGCCGCCAGGGTGTAGCCGAGTCCCACAAAGAAGCAGGCCATTCCAAACATAAACCGGCGTTGCAGCCGAGGTTCGTGGAAGCACACCTGGCCCAGCGCCAGCCCTAGCAGCACCAGACCCATCAGGTTGGGGTTGTGCATCTCCCCCGGCGTGAACCGGGCTACGTATTGGAGGTGCAGCAAGGGAAATGCCACCAGATATCCGAACCGTCCAAACCCTCCAATCCGGAAAAACCCCAGCACCACCAGTACGGTGATCAACGCGGCGTTGACGAACCCCGCCGTCCCCCCCAGCATGAACGAGATATCCAGATGAACGGCGATGCCATAATGCTTGACGACATGGCGGATCGTCTGCATAACGGCTCCCCACTCCCACGACAGGTATATCACACACCAGGCCACAAAGCCTTCGAAGAGGCGGGCAAACAGCACCTCACCGGGCGTCTCGGCGCATTCGAAGTCGAACAGGTTGTCGAGGAGGGATTTCATCATTCCACCGGGCGGGTGAGGCGGGGATGCAACCAGGTAGTGTCCGGCGTCAGGACGGCGAACGGCTCCCAGGTGATGTGAACGGTATCCTGGGGTGCAATCACCCCGCGTGCCCGAACGACGAGCAAGGCCTGGTCGTACTGGTCGGCCCGCAGCAACGTGCGCAGGACAGCCACCGGTGTAGCGTCCCAGCGCCGGGTGTTCGTGATGAGGTTGGACAAGTCGATGGCGCTGATGCCACGCGGGGCCAGCGGATACGGCGTACCCGGCAGGTGGGCCGGGTCATAAGCTGTCCAGGGAACCGGTACGGCTTCTTCCGGGAGCACCCGGACGACCGCGCGCGTCCACGGCTTGCCTGCCTGCGAAAACATGGGGAAGATACTGAAGGGCCAGAATTCGCCTTCATGCGTCGCCACCAGCAGGGCGTAGAGGAGGAACGTAGTGCCCAGGATACGGGCTGCCAACGCGGTCGGGGGAAGCGCCATGGCGGTAAGTTTGCGGAGAATTTGAGCTTCGACGGGCACTGGGCGGGCACTGGGCCGTTAGAATGCCCCAACAAACAACAGAACAACGACTTCCGGGGACGGATGCGGCTTCACACGATCAGACAGCGGGTTACACAGGCCCTCGGTACCCAGACCGGAAAGCGCCTGATACGGCTGCTGCGTTGGGGGTTCATCGGTGGCTTGACCCTGTTGCTGGTGCAGCAACTCGCCGAGATTGGCTGGCACCAGATCGGCGTGGCCCTGCCCCGTACCCCCTGGTTTTACCTCCTGTTTCTCCTTGCCTATCTCCAACTTACCATCGTCGAGGCCGTTCTCTATAGCCACCTGCTGGACTTGAAGATATGGCAAAGTCTGCCTGCCCTGTTCCGCAAGCGGCTGCTGAACAACGACGTGGTCAACTATGCGGGCGAGGTGTACTTTTACCTGTGGGCGAAAGACCGCGCCCCCGTGCCTGCCTCGCAGGTATGGCGGGTGATGAAAGACAATGCCCTGACGACCGCGGTAGCGGGATTCCTGGCCTCGGCTACCCTGCTGCTGGGCGGGGTGCTCACCCGGCAGATTGTACTGCCAGACGTGTTTGAGAACCTGAACCACGCCTATGCCTTCCTGGGCGTCTTGTTGCTGGTGGTCCTGATGGGCCTGCGGTTTCGCAAGCGCATCTTCACCGTGTCGGGCCGGATGATGTGGGCCATGATGGGCCTCCACTACGGCCGGCTGCTGCTGGTCTACGTCGTGCGTATCCTCCAGTGGTGGGTGGTCTGGCCGCAAGCCCCACTCAGCGTCTGGGCCACCATGCTGGCTGTGATGACCATCACCAACCGCCTGCCGCTGCTCCCGGCCAAGAACCTCCTCTCGATGGGAGCCATTCTGGGAATGTCCGGGGCGCTGGCAGCCCCACAAGCCGTCCTGGCCGGGATGCTGGTGGCACAGACAGCACTGGAGAAAATCCTCGACCTCGGCTTTTTTCTCTTCGCCGGGCCAATGGACAAGAATGCAGCCGTCCTAAACGTTCAAAAGCAGGCCCCACCTGAACCGGAAACCCCTGTGGCCTCCGACGGGTATGCGCTGTCGGATGAACCGGCCATCAACACCTGACCAGCTGGGCTATCGGGCACGGGACTTGCTACCGGTTGCATCATCTCCACGTAACCCGCATCCTCCCATGAAACGCATCGCCTGGATCGTACCCTTGATGCTGGTCGCGACGGCGTTCCTGCCGGAAATACCGCCGCGTGCCCAGTCGATGATTGATGATTTTGAATCCTATAGCCCGAATGGATTACCCAACCACTGGACCGTGATCCGCAAGAACGGGCAGAGCGTCCCGCTGGCCGAGGCCGGGATGAACAGCCGGGAGCGGGTGTACGTGGTGCAGGAAGGCCGGAACAAGTTTCTGCACGTCTACACACACGGCGAGGCCATCCACGTAGACCGGGTGAACGGGAAGGGCATCGACTGGGATATCCGGCAGTACCCGAAGCTGCGCTGGCAATGGCGGGCACAGCAACTCCCTGCCGGTGCCCGCGAAGACAACGAAAGTTTCAACGACGCGGGCATTGCGCTCTACGTCGTGTTCTCCACCGATGCCCTGCGCCGCCCCCGCAGCATCAAATACACCTACAGTTCTACCCTCCCGGTGGGTACCGTGGTCAGCTACGGACGGCTGAAGGTGCTGGTGGCCTCCAGCGGCCGGGACGGGGTGGGAGACTGGACAACGGTGGAACGGGATGTAGCCGCAGACTACCGCCGGCTCTTTGGAGGCGAACCGCCCCACCGCCCCCTCTCCATCCGCCTCTGGGGGGACTCGGACAACACCGGCGCCGAAGCCATCGCCGACTTCGACAACCTCATGCTCCTCCAGTAAACCTGTAGCAAGGGCCACCTGCACCAAAATCAAACCGTTTTTGACATTTCCATCCCCTTTTACCGGGAGCTTTCAGCGGCCATGCCGGTTCCGGATGCAACACCTGTGACGGATCACGGAACCCCGCGCCCATGGAACGCCTCTTTCAATCCCTCCGGCCGGTCATCCGCTGGGTCGTCCTGCATCCAGTCGTGGTGCTCACGACAGCAGCGGCGCTCTCGGTGCTGGGCTTCTACGGTGCCCGCCACCTCCGCATCGACACCGACTTCGCCAACCTGATCCCGTCGGACTACCCCAGCGTGCAGGCCCTGGAAAAGCTGCGTGCGACGGTAGGCGGCGAGAGCGAGGCGGCCTTGGCTATTGAAAGTCCCTCGTTTGCGGCCAACAAGGCGTTTGCCGAAGCCATCATCCCGCAGGTGATGGCGCTCAAGGATGCGACGGGCAAACCCTACTTCACCAGCGTCGACTACCGCCGGGACGTCACCTTCCTCGAAGACAACGCCCTCTACTTCGCCACCGACGA
>CAZLRO010000114.1:0-11189 GCA_964561865.1 uncultured Rhodothermaceae bacterium
TCAGGCCGAGACGGGAGGAGAAAGTGGGGCTGGACATGGGGGCTTAGTACTTGGTACTTGGGGCTTGGTACTTGGGGCTTGGTACTTGGGGCTTGGAAAAGTCCCCTCTTGAGAGGGGACTTTAGTGCTTGGTGTTTGAGAAGAGGGCACTTCCTTACCCGTCGTGTCATCACGAGGAGCGCTGGGTCGATCTCATGAGATCGACCATGCTCGACCATACTCCTCGCAAGGACATAATCCGCAATCCCAAATCCCTCACGGTTGCAGCAGCAGGCGGGTAGAGACGGTGGCGAGGTCTTCGGGGCGGGCGGGCTTGTGCAGTTCGTAGTGCTGGAAGGCGAGGTAGTGGGGTAGGTGGGCAGCATAGAGTGGGCTGAACGGGTTGCCACTTTGTCCACCGGGGTAGACGCCATATCCTTTCGGCGGGGACTGCGAGAAGTCCACGACCACGCGCCAGCTGGCACTGTGGGTGGTGGGGTTTCCACCGCCCGGCGAGAGGGTAGCGCTGAAGCCCGGCCAGGGAAACGGCCCGCGCCAGAGGGCTTGCAGTGCCTCGCTGCGGGTCAGGTGGCGGAAGACGACGTGGTGGTGATCCCCCCAGCGCCAGCGTTGTCCGCCCCAGCCGTAGGTTCGTTCGAGCGCCGCCGCGGTGGAGTCGAGGGCCAGGCGCAGCAGCGCGGCGGCATCCTCGCGGGCCGGGGTGGCCTGCACATCCAGCCAGGAGGCCGTCGGCACCTCGTGCAACAGCCTGGACAGGCGGCTTTCATGTGGCGGGAGGGCCTCCAGCACGGGTTCATCCCAGGCCAGTCGCCGGAGGGTGGAGAGGAATGTTGCCAGCACAAGCGGCGCCGGGTGGTCCAGCGTGGCAGTCCCGTCCCAGGCACAGAGCAACTGGCGGAGCGTATCGGCACGGTCATCGAGGCCGGAGAGGGTGTCCAGCAACGGCACGAACAGGTTTCGTTGCATCACCTGCACATCGGACTGGTAGTGCATCAGGTCTTCGACCCGGTGCTGCGGCTTGCCCCGGAGCAGGGCGTTGATGCGGAGGGAGCGGTACCGTTCGCGCCAGTCGTGCCCCTGGTAAAACGGATAGGTGCTGTCGGCTGGCTGCTGGTTGGTAGACGTGAGGTAGCCTTGCCGGGGGTTGCGGGCATACGGCAGTTGGGCGAACGGGACGCGGCCTGTCCAGGTGCAGGCGTCGGTGGTGCCGTCGAGCAGCCCGGCCCCGGTGCCGCACTTCCGGATGGGGAGATAGCCGGTCGAACGGATGGCGATGTTGCCCATGCGGTCGGCATAGAGGATGTTTTGCATGGGGGTGTCCCACCGGGTCAGCGCTGCCTCGAACTCCGGCAGGTTGCGGGCGTGGTTCATCCCCCAGAGCGCGGTGAGGGTATGCGAGGGTTCATGGGCTACCCATCGGATCGCCGTGGCCCCGTCTTCGTCGAACTGCACCGGGCCGTAGTGGGCATACCAGAGGGTATCAACCACCGACGTTCCCCGGTTGACCGGGATCGTGTCCTGCACCATCTCCAGGTCCCGCCATCCGGTCTCGGTCTGGTAGCGCCGTCCGGCCTCGTCGAGGGCAAGGCGGTAGTGGTCGATCTGGTCGGTGCCGCTGTTGGTGAAGGCCCATCCCAGGAAGTCGTTGAACGCCTCGACGGGCAGGGGTGCGCCGGGGATCGTCACCCCGTAGGTGTTCATGGTGGGGGTCACCAGATGGGCCTCGTACCAGATGGCCGGTAGCGAGAGGGACAGGTGCATGTCCCCGGCCAGGATGGGCGCGCCGGTCGTCGCACGCGTGCCGTCCACGGCCCAGTTGTTCGAGCCTTTTCCAGGTGCGGGTTCGGTGAACGGATGGGCGTCGGGCGGACGGGCGTTGCCCCCTGCCGCATTGAACCGCAGGTTTTGAAAGATCGAACGGGTAGTATCGTGCCACAGGCGTTCCTCCGGCGGGATGATGGGCACGGTGTCTTGGTCGTGGGTTGGGTAGAGCAACGCATAGGCATCCTCGCCCAGTGCCGACCGCAGCGCCGTGTAGACCGGCTTGTCGGTTTCGTAGGTGAGGTCGTAGCTCATGTACTGGAGGAGCCGGATCGTCTGGAGCGGCGTGTACCGGTCGGGGCGGTAGCCGAGCAGACGGAACTCGAAAGGCAGGTCTTCGTCTTCCAACTGGTCGATCCAAGCATTGACCCCGTCGGCGTACCAGGTGAGGAGGTCGCGTTCGAGGCCGCCCTCGGCCATGAGTTGTGCCAGGTTGCGCCGGGCCGCCCAGTCCATCCCGGTGGAGCGGAGGAAGCGGTCGGACGCCACTGCCGCCTCCCCCAGGGCCGAGGCCAGCCGTCCGGCGGCCACGCGGGGGATGAAGTCCAGTTGGAACAGCCGGTCCTGGGCCACCACATACCCCAGCGTCATGATGGCATCGTGGTCCGAGGTCGCGAAGATGTGGGGGACGCCGCGTTCGTCGCGGAGGATGGTCACGGGCTGTTCAAGGCCGGGCAGGTGCAACGGGGACTGGGCAGAAGGGACGGCCTGTCGGGCCGTATGGTAGAGGCCCGCGTGGGGGTCGAGCAGCACTCCTACCGGCGGGACGGCCCCCCACCGCTGCGACAGGGTGTAGACCAGCCCGGCGGCCAGCAGGCCATACCACAGGAGCCGAAGAGCAGGCATCATGGGGCCAGGTGTACGACAGGTTTCCAGCGGTCTTCCAGGTCCTCCGACACCGCCAGGTCTTCCACGCCGGCGACGCGGCGCAGCAGCTCATCGGCAGCGTTGGCGTAGTCCCGCGCCCCGCGTGCCGACGGGTCGTGGTCGAACACCGTCGTCCCGTCCTGGTGGAGCGTCGAGAGGCTGGCGCTGGTTCGGATGATGGTGCGCAGGACGCGCTCGCCGTACTTGTCCCGCAGGTACTGGCGATACGCCTTGTGGTCGGCCTTGCGGGCATCGACCAGGGTGAAGAGGAACATCGGGGCTTCCAGCGTGGGGTTGAGACGCTGCTGCACCATCCGGGCCGTATGAAACGTCTGCTCGGCGCCTAGTACCGGCTGGTATTCGGGCATGACGGGGATGAGCAGGTGCTGCGTCGCCACGAGTGCATTGAGGCTGTAGACCGTCACCGCCGCCGCCGTGTCGATCAGCACCACGTCGTAGCCTTCCACCCCTTTCTCCAGCGCCTCTTTTACCCAGAACACATCTGTCGGCTTGTTGAGGGCGCGCATCTGGCGGGAGAGCCCCGGCGAGGCTGGCAGGAGGTCGAAATGCCGGGTGCGGTGGAACGGCACCGCCGCGATCCGGGCGTCGGGGTCGAACAGGGCCAGGGAAGAGGCCGCCTCCGCCGGGTCGGGTGCCCCGAGGGCATTCGAGAGAAACCCCTGCGGGTCCAGGTCGATCACGAGCGTGCGTTTGCCGCTCAGGCCCAGGACTGCCGCCAGGTGCAGCGTGGTCGTGGTCTTGCCGGTGCCGCCCTTGTGGTTGCAGATGGTGAGGGTGATCATAAAGAGGGAGTGGGTGAAACCGTCGTCAGGGGCAAGTTAGCCCGCCGCCTTGCCAGAGTCAACGGATGCGACGGACGGGGGTGCCAGTCTGCATCCAGCAGGTCGCATCACCCGGATGTACGAAACGGCTTCCCTGGTCCGTCTATCCCCATAGTATATTTGCCTGCGCCCGCATCCTTTTGTCCAGACCTTCGGTATTCTCTCGCCTCACCGGGTTCACCCCAGCCTTCGCCGATGCTGCCTGTCCCGCTCTTGCTGCTGGCCCTGCTCCCCTCGTCCGACCTGGATGATACGGTGCTGGCAGCCCGCATCCGGGACGGCGATGCGGCTGCCTTCAAGACCTTTTTCGACCGGCATCATGGTCTGCTCTACCGGTACCTCCGCCGCCGGGGGGTGTCCGATGCCGTCGCCGAGGACCTGATGCAGAACGCCTTCCTCACGATCTGGGAGCACCGGGAGCGGATCGACGCCAGCCAGTCGCTGCGGGCCTACCTGTTCCGGATGTGCCATACCCGCACCCTCAACCACTTCCGCGACACGGCCCGGCTGCAAGACGACACCGTGCTGGCTGCCGTCCCGGTGTTCAACACGCCAGACCACCACGCCGAAGTGGCCCTGATGCAGCGTACCTTTGCGCAGGTTCTGGCGGCCCTGCCCGAACGCCGCCGGGCGGTCTTCGAGCTGTGTTTCCTCGAAAAGCTCTCGTACCGGGAAGCCGCCGAAGCCCTGGGCATCAGCCTGAAGACCGTTGAGCACCAGATGGGCCATGCCCTGAAAGCGTTGCGGGCCGCGTTCGAAGCGTTCCGTTGACCCGGAAAAAATTCAACCTGCCATAGGGGGATGCCGTACCCTGGCGTGTATGAGCAGCAGTAGGGAAGCTGATCCTTCCTGCACCTGTTCACAAAACCTTTGCGATGCCATGAACCTACAAACCCGCACGACCGCCGCGGGGCTTGCCCTGGTGCTGCTCGTGGCCCTGGCGGCCTGCGAAAGCCCGTCCGCCGTCCAGACTGAAGACGAGGCTGCCACGAGCACGGCCCTGGCCCTGTCGAACACCCTGACGACGGAGCTTTCCCTGAGCGAAGCCCAGGCCGCGCGTGTAGCGCAGAGCCTGACCGGGCATGCCGACCGGCATGGAGACCCCGGCTTCCTCTGGTACGCCGCCGCCGACCTCCAGCAAACCCTGACTGACGAGCAGAAGGCGGAACTGTTTGAACGTACCAGCCAGATGAGTGAGGTCCCGTTCATCGGCGTCTGCGCCTTCCCGATGCACCGGTCGGGGCCGCCATTCGGTGGACGCCCTGGCTTCGGCAGGCCAGGCGGCGGACGCCCTGGCTTCGGCGGGCCAGGCGGCGACGCCCCCTTCGATGGCCTGTTGACCGAGGAGCAGAAGGCGGCGGTCGAGGAAATCTTCACCCGCTACCGGCCCCAGATCGAGGCCCTCATCACGTCCCATCGCAGCGGGGAGTTGACGAACGAAGCGTTCCGTGAGCAGATGGAGGCATTGCAGGAAGCCCTCCGGGCCGAGATCGACGCCCTGCTCACCGACGAGCAACGGGCAGCACTGGAGGCACGCCGGGCCGAGCGCGAAGCACAGGTCGCCGCGTACCTCGACGCCGTCAAGGCCGCCATGGCCGATGCGCTCGACCTGACGACCGACCAGCAGACGGCCATCGAGGCCCTCTGCACCGACCAGCAGGCCGCCCGTGAGGCGCTGTTCGCCTCGTTCCAGGCGGGCAGCCTCACCGAGGATGCACTGCACACCAGCCTCGAAGCCCTGCACGCCGAGGAGGCTGCCACCCTCGAAAGCCTGCTGAACGAACAGCAGTACGAGGTGGTCATGATTCATGGAGCGCTCCAGGCCCGCCATTTCCGCTTCGGCGGCGGTGGCTTCGGCAACGGGCAAGGGCGCTTCGGCGGACGCCCCGTCGGCGGCTGACCGCCCCATCGCCCGCACCTGGCCGCGTCCCGCCACATGGAAACACCCGGCGGGGCGCGGCCTTCGGTCTGTCTCAACCCGGACCCCCATGCCCATGCCCCCAGACGATACGATGTTGCCGGAGGACGACCCCGACCTCGTGCTGGCACGCCAGATCGGAGCCAGGCAAGGGTCAGAGGCCGGGACGGACCAGGATTTTCTGCACGCCCTGGCGGCGTTCGGCGACGCGGCGACCACCCCTCCGCCACCGGAGGTCTCTGCCCGGCTGTGGGCTGCCATCGCCCCCTCGGTCACAGCAGCGCGTCCGGGCGTCCGGCGGGTCGCCCCACTCGGACGCTGGCTGGCCGCCGCCATGGTGGTCCTGGGCCTGGCCTGGTGGCTCCTTCGTCCCACCGCCACCCCGGCCCTCGTGGCCCAAAGCCAGTCCACCACGCTGCGCTATACGACCCCGGACGGCTCGGTGGTGACGTTGCGCCCCCACAGCCGCCTTATGGCCCTGGAAACCCGCACGGACGTCCAGCGCTACCAACTGGTCGGCGAGGGCTATTTCGAGGTGGTCCCCAACCCGTCCCGCACCTTTGTGGTGGAGACGGAGGCCGCACGGGTCTCGGTGCTCGGCACCCGGTTCAACGTCAGCACCTGGGGTGCACAGACCACCGTCTACCTGGATGAGGGGCGGGTGGCACTGGAACACCGGACCTCCGGGCAGACGGTGGTGCTCGCGCCGGGCCAGCGCAGCCAGACCGGTGCCGACGGCCTCGCGCCCCGTGCCGCCGACCGGCTGGAATACCTGGACTGGCTGCGCAACGAGCTGGTCTTCACGCAGCAGCCCCTCCGCCAGGTCGTAGCCGAGGTACAGCAGCACTTCGACGTGCGGCTTGAACTGCCGGATACCCTCTTGTCGGAAACCCTGAGCGGGCGTATCCTGCTCCAGGACCCGACAGCCAGCCTGCGCGACCTCGGCACAGTGCTGGGGGGGCGGTTTGTGCCAGCGGGAACGAAACGCTATCGATGGCAACCCAGCAGCGGGAACGAATAGACCGGTCGCAGCCGGAGGGACACCCCCGGCAGGCGGGAACAGGAGGATGGCCCCTAGCGATCCTCCTGTTGGCGTTTTTTCTCCCCTCCCTGGTACAAGCCCAGACGTGGACCTGGCAGGCCGTACCCCTGCGCCAGGTCATCTCCGACATTGAGACCCGCACCCCCTATCGGTTCCTGTACCGGGATGCCCTCATCACCCATACCCGGGTGACGCTGGCCGTCGGGCAGGCGACCCTGCTGGCGGCGCTCGACCAGGCCTTGCGGCCCGACGGACTGCGGCTGCTCATCGACGAGCCGCGTAAGCAGGTCCTGATTGCCCCAACCCCTGCGGCGACTCCTGCGCAGACCACCCTGCAAGGCACTGTCCTCGACGCCGAGACCGGGGGGCGGCTGCCGTTTGCCACCCTCTCCTGGCGGGACCAGGACCAGCTACGGGGCGTGGTCACCAATGAAGCCGGGGTGTTTCGCCTGGTGCTGCCCTCCCCCCTGCCGCCCCGGATAGACCTCACCGTCTCCTACCTCGGCTACCGTCCGCGCACCGTGCAACTGGAGGCGGCTGCGCTGCCCGGCGACCTGTCGATCCGCCTCGTGCCCGACCCCATCGCCGGGCAGGAGGTGGTGGTCAGCAGCCTGGTGCTGCATACCGACCTGGACACCACCTGGCATCGGCTTCTGCAACCGGGCCTGCTGGCCCCGCTGGGCGAGAGCAACGTCATCCGCTCCTTGCAGATGCTCCCCTCGGTGGCGACGACGGAGGCGTTCAGTGAGGGTTTCAACGTGCGTGGCAGCCGGGCCGACGGGTTTCAGGTGCTGCTCGACGGCGTACCCATCTACAACCAGAGCCACTTCTTCGGGCTGTTCGATGCTTTCAACGAGGAGGCGCTGCAAGCCGTCGGGTTCTTTTACAACGTCGTGCCGGCCAGCTATGCGGCACCCCCCGGCGGCACCCTTTCCTTCCTCACCCGGACCGGCTCCCAGACGGCCACTCATGCCCATGGGGGCCTCAGCAACACCTCGGCCAAAGCCACGCTCGAAGGCCCTCTCGCGGAGGGGCGTGGTAGCTGGCTGCTCTCCGGACGGCATTCGTACCTGAACACGGTGTCCTGGTTCAACAACGACGCCCTCATTGCCCAGGGCCTCGACGCCGGGCGGGAGACCAGCCTGGCCCCGCCCCTGACTGTCCGGCGGTTCCCGGACAGCGCCGCCCGGTTCTACGACCTGCACGGCAAGCTCTACCGCGAGACGGCCCGACGGGGGGCACGCCAAACCCTGAACGTCTACCTGGGCGGGGACGCGACCGACTTGCGGACGGAACGGTTCCTGCCGCTGAACACGCCCGGGGACACCCTCCGCCTGTTCGTCCGCCGTGAGGTCGAGACGGTCAACGACTGGGGCAACGAGGCTGTGAGCCTGCACGACCAGCGCCCGCTGGGTGCCCGCACCTACAGCCACACCTGGGCCGCCACCAGCCACTACTACAGCCGCTACCACCGCGACGACTTCGCCTATTTCCGTCCGCCCGCCACCGGCAGGCCCGCCGCACCTGAAGACCGGACGTTCTTTGCGCCTTTCACCCACGACAACAGCCTGCGCGAGTGGCTGCTGCACCAGCAACTCGACCGCGTCTCCGGTAATGGAACCCTGTGGACGGGGGGCTACACCCTCCACTATTTCGACCTGGACTACCGGGAGTCCTCGGCCCTGCGTCCGGCCTACCGCGAGGCCCGTCGGAGTGCCCAGGCCGATGCCTTCGCGTCCTTCACCTGGCACCCCGGCCCGTCGACTCAGGTCGAGGCGGGGCTACGCACCCATTATTTCACGCAAGGGCGTTTCTTCCGGCTCTCCCCCCGGCTGCAAGGCCGTCTCTGGCCGCAACGCCGCCTCTCCTTTGGCGCCGGGTACAGCCTTAACCACCAGTTCCTCCACCGCCTCTACCTCGAACACGACACCAGCTCGGACGTCTGGGTCATGAGCCGGGCCGAGGAGCCGCCGACCCAGGCCCCTCACCTCAGTGCAGGCGTCTATGCCAAGCTGCACCCGACTCTGTTCGTGCAACTGGAAGCCTATGTGAAGCGCACCCGCAACCTGCGGCTGCACCAGACGACGGTAGCCCGGCGGGAGGCTCCCCTCGACCGGTTCACAACCGACCCCTGGCTCCACGACAGCGAGGCCACCGCCCGCGGCATCGAGGCGATGGCGCGGCGGCGGTTCGGGGCGTGGGTCTGGACGGGCAGCTATGCCTGGGCGCGGACGCTGGTCCAGCATCCGGCCCTCAACGACGGGCAGCCGTTCCGCGCCGACTGGGACCGCCGCCACCAGTTCACCACCCATCTGCAAGGCTCCTTCGGAAAACACCTCGCCGGGCACCTCACCTGGCTCTACGCTTCGGGCAGTCCCAACACGCTGGCCTACACCGATCCCCGCGAACCGGAAACCCTCCCTGCCTACCACCGCCTCGACGCCGGGGTGCAGTACCACCAGGCCGTCGGACGCTTCCGTGTGGACCTCCAGGCCAGCGTGTTCAACCTGTACGACCGCCAGAACACCTGGTACCGGGCACCCTTCGTCGCGGGCACCAACGGGGCACCCCCCACACGGGGCAGCCTCGTCAACGTGGACGTCTATGACCTCGGCTTCCAGCCCTCGTTTGAACTGGCGGTGTCGTTCTGAACCCATCCGAGCGAGGACGCCCCGGCTTTCGCAGACGGGGATTGTGTACTAACTTGCAGCCCCTCCACACAACCGACCCCCTCCATGGCAGCACCCCCACGCGAACTCGTGCGCGGCCTGACGCTCACCGACACCGTCTCGCTGGTCGTCGGCACCATCATCGGGACGGGCATCTTCCTGAAGACGGCGGTGATGGCCCAAAATGTGGGCTCGCCCGAATGGGTGCTGGCGGCCTGGGTGGCAGCGGGCGTGCTCTCGCTGGCCGGTGCCCTCACCTATGCCGAGCTGGGGGTGCTGCTCCCCAAGGCCGGGGGCGAGTACGTCTACCTGCGGACGGCCTACGGCGACGCCCCGGCGTTCCTCTACGGCTGGATGCGGTTCATGGTCGGCTCCACCGGATCGATTGCCAGCCTTGCCGCCGGGTTCGCCATCTTCTTCAGCGCCTTCTTCCAGATCAACACGCCCTGGATCACCCGCGACATCCCGTTCCTGGGCAGCACGCTGCACTGGCAGTTCGGCTGGCCGCAACTCGTGGCGGTGGGGGCCATCCTGTTCTTCTCCGGCATCAACGCGCTGGGGGTGGTCTTCGGCGGGCGCGTGCAGTCCATCCTCACCGTGGCGAAGGTGCTGGGCATCCTGGCGATTGTCGGCGGGGTGTTCCTCTTCTCGGAAGGCGTCTCCTGGGCCACCCTGGAAGCCTCCTTCCGCACGCCAGACCTGACGGGGGCGCAGGCCTTCGGAGTGGCGATGCTGGCGGCGCTGTGGGCCTATGACGGTTGGAACAACATGCCGATGGCCGCAGGCGAGGTCAAGAATCCCGGACGCAATGTGCCGCTGGCCCTCATCGGCGGGATGGTCGTGGTGCTGGTGGTGTACCTGGCGGTCAACGTGGCGTATTTCCATGCCCTGCCCATCGAGGAGGCGGCTACGGCCAACGCCGCCAGCCCCGTTGCAACACGGGCCATGCAGACGTTCCTCGGCCCCGTCGCCACCCAGTTCGTGACGCTCGCCATCATGGTCTCGATCCTCGGCGCGCTCAACGGCTCGATCCTGACGGGCGCACGGGTGCCTTTCGCCATGGCCCGCGACGGGCTGTTCTTCGCCCGCATCGGCCAGTTGAGCGAGCGGGCGCATGTGCCGGTAGGGGCCTTGCTCATCCAGGCGGTGTGGGCCAGCCTCCTCGCCATGCTCGGCACCTTCGACCAGCTGACGAACTACGTGGTGTTCGCCGGGTGGATTTTCTACGCCCTCACCACCGCCTCGGTGTTTGTGCTGCGCCGCAAGATGCCGGATGCGCCCCGCCCCTACCGCACGCTGGGCTATCCGGTGATGCCGGTGGTGTTTGTCCTTGTGGCGGCATGGCTCCTGTACAACACCCTCGCCACCCCGGCCAGCCGGGCTGAAGCCCTGGTCGGGCTGGGCCTGATTGCCCTCGGCCTGCCGTTGTACTTCTACTTCCGGCGCACCCGGCAGCAAGCACAACCCGTCGCGTAGGCAACCCTTTTTCCGCAGAAAATAGGGGGGCAGCCCTTGCAGGCGTCGGAAATCCTGTGTAACGTCGGGCATCGTTTCTGGGCTGGGGTGTCTTTCTGGAGAGGTGCCTGAGGCCCGTCCTTTCCTTTCTTTCAGCCCGACATCCTCATGCTTACCCTCGGCGTCATTGTCGGCAACCGGGGCTTCTTTCCCCATCACCTCTGCTCCACCGGGCGTAGGGTCATCCTTGATGTGCTGGAACGGCAGGGCATACGGGCGGTCATCGTGCCGGAGGCCGCTACGAACCACGGCGCCATCGAGAGCCTGGAAGAAGCCCGGTTGTGCGCCGACCTGTTCCGCCAGCACCGGGACGAGATCGACGGGGTGCTGGTGACCCTGCCCAACTTCGGCGACGAACGCGCCGTGGCGAACACCCTGCGCTGGGCGGGCCTCGACGTGCCGGTGCTCGTGCATGCCTTCCAGGACAACGCCGGGCGCATGACCCTCCAGCACCGCCGCGACAGCTTCTGCGGCAAGATGTCCGTCTGCAACAACCTGTACCAGTACGGCATCCG
>CAZLRO010000115.1:0-10934 GCA_964561865.1 uncultured Rhodothermaceae bacterium
CCTCGCCCATCGAGCCGGAGACATCCATCATGAAGACGATCAGGGCGTTGCTCTGGGGGCTCTTGACCTCTTTCCAGCTTCGATAGCGGATGTCCTTCTTCTCGGGGATGATGATGGGATTGTCCGGGTTGCTGTTCACATCCACCACCGGCGCCAGGAGCAGGTTCACCCCGATGCTCCGGGCCTCCAGGGCCGTCAGTCGACCTGCCAGCGCGGCCATGAGGGTGTCGCCGGTAGCCCCCAGGGCCATGTTGGAGGGCAGTTCGGTCAGCGGGTTGTTGAACCGCCCCACGCCCCGTTCGTAATCTGCCGCAAAGAACAGCGGGAGACGACTCAGGGCTTGCAAGCGCCGGGTAAGGTCGAACACCGCCTGTGGCTCCAGCAGGCGCGGCACCAGGAAGCCCCCTACGCCGTAGTCCCTCACGGCGTCTGCGGCAGGGTTACGCAGCAGCGTCAGCAGGTGCGGTGCAGGCAATTCGACGATAAAGAGTTGCCCGATTTGGGCCTCCAGCGTCAGCGTTGCCAGCGTGGAATCGACCCACTGCGCGGCCCCGGTGGTATCCGGCGACGGCAGCAGCGGCAACCCGTGCGCCAGGAACAGGCTGTCCAGCCGGGAACGCGGCACCTGCGTCGTATCATGGGCAGCGCTGAAACGTCCTGGTGCAGCAGTAGCCTCCTCCGACTCCACCGCTACCTGCCGGGTACATGCCACCACCAGCAACCCAATCAGCCCGAGAAGCACCCTGCGTATGGTCATACCGCTATCCAAGGGGAGGAAAGAGAACCGGAAACAGCCCCGTACTGCGACGGCCCGCCCTGCAATCTACAACCCCCTATTCCGAGATCTGTCCTCCCTCGCAACTCCTCCTTACTTTTGTGCCACCTGGAACCGCAGGAGGGTTCAATGCCTGCAGGACCAAAGGCCGAAAGGCCATATCAAGCCCCAAGCCCCCGTAGGGGCGAAGGCCCTCTTCGCCCTCCAAATACCACAACCCCGAAGTCCCCTCTCCGAGAGGAGTGGCTCCCTATATCGTCAATTTGACGATAATTATAGTCAATTTGACTATGTTTGGGAGACGGGGTGTGTCGGAGCGTTTGCACCAGCACCGGGATTGGAGTCGGCGGGTGCAACACACCCCGTCCCGCCCGGCGTTGCCGTGCGGTCCACCCCTCTCAAGAGGGGAATTTCGCATGGGCGACGCTGCTGCAAGGTGGCAAGGGCGAGATCAAGACCCCTCGTTCCTCGGGGCAGGCTCTAGCTGGTCGATCTCATGAGATCGACCAATGGCTTCCTCGTGATGACACGGGTGGAGGTGTCGCTGCCCTCTTTCCAAGCACCAAGTACCAAGCACCAAGTACCAAGCACCAAGCTCCAATTACCAAGTGCCAGCCAACAGCTTTCCTCCCATGAAAACCACGCTTCAGCAGGAATGGAGACAGTTGCGGGAGGCGGCCCGCCCACTGGACCGGCAGACGATGGCGGTGCTCGTCGTCACCCCGCTCCTGGTGATCCTGCAGATGCACCTCGGCGATCGGGATATTTTCCGGGCACATCTGGCGGACCTCTTCCCGGAAGCCTGGCGGAGTCTGCTGGCCTGGGCGTGGTGGTTCGGGTTCCAGGGCGTGACCGGGTTCGTCCTCCCGGCGCTACTGCTGCGGTGGGGCTTCCATCGACGCCCGGCAGAGATTGGACTGGGACGGGGCGACGGGCGGCTGGCAACCCTGCTGGCCGTGCTCTACCTGCCTGTGATCATCCTGGGTACCTGGGTACTCTCCGCCGACCGTGCGTTCCAGGCCCGGTATCCGCACTTCCACCCCGCAGCGCTGGACTGGGGGGTGTTCCTGGCCTACGAGGCGCTGTTTCTGTTCTACTGGATGGGTTGGGAATACCTGTGGCGCGGCTTCCTGCTGTTCGGCACCGCTCCTGTCTTTGGCCGGTATGCCATCCTGGTCCAGGCCATGCCCTTTGCCCTGTTGCACTTCAACAAGCCACTGGCGGAAGGACTGCTCTCGGTGGTGGGAGGGCTGGCCCTGGGCGTGCTCGTGTGGCGGTGCCGGGCGTTCTGGATCGCCGTCCCCATCCATGCTGCGCAGATGCTCGTCCTCGACTTCTGGTGCAGCCTGCGCATCCGCACCGGGGTGCAAGGCATAGGGCTGACAGCCCTGCTGGAGCTGATACGGGCGCTCTAACCCCAGGCAGGCCAGAACCTGGAAGGCACCCCTGTCGTACCAGCCGGCGAATCCCTGCACAGGCCATGCTGCGCACCTTCTGTCTAACCCTCCTGTGCCTCGCTCTAGCCGGGGCCGCCGCCGGACAGCCTACCCCCACCGAGCAGGCAATGGCCGGCTCGATCTTCGCAGACGCCAGCTTCACCGACGAGGCCGAGGATGGGCTGGCCTACCTGTACAACCTCCAGTTCCCCGAAGCCGACGCTGTGTTCACCCGGCTGGCCCGGCGCTACCCTGAACATCCGGCCATCCCGTTCCTGAAAGGGCTGGAGACGTGGTGGCGCATCATGCTCGACCTCGGCGAGACCACACACGACCGGCAGTTCCTGCGCGAGATGGAGCAGGTCATCCGCCTGGCCGACCGCCGCCTGCGCCGCAACAAGAAAGACATCGACGGGATGTTCTTCAAGGGGGCTGCCCTGGGCTTCCGGGGCCGCCTCCACTCGAACCGCCGCAACTACTTCGCCGCCTTCCAGGACAGCAAACGGGCGATGGACTATGTGCTGGGGGTGGCCCGGCTGGCCCCGGAAAACAACGACTTCTATTTCGGCTGGGGCATCTACGACTACTTCGCCGAAACCGTGCCGAAGAACTACCCGCTGCTCCGCCCCTTCATGCTGCTCTTTCCCAAGGGCGACCGGCTGCGGGGGCTGGAAGAGCTGAACCGGGTGGTCGAACGCGGACGATTCATCCGCGCCGAGGCGGCGTACTTCCTGACGCAGATCTACTATGTGATCGAGGAAGACTACACGCGCAGCGCCGGGTATGTGGCCTGGCTGCGGGCACGCTACCCGGATAATGCCTTCTACCACACCCTGGAGGGTCGTATCCAGGCCCGGTGGAGCCGCTGGGACCAGGCCGTGCCCCTCTTCCAGGAGGTGCTGCGCCGGTGGGAACAACGCCGGGTGGGGTACAACGATGCCACAGCCGAGCAGGCCCTGTATTACCTGGGGCGGCACGCCATGATCTACGGCAAGCCCCAGGATGCCCTGGCCCACCTCGACCGCCTGCACCGGATCCCCTCTCGCCAGCAGAAACGGGACGCCGTCTTTCGGGTGATGGGACGGCTCCGCCAGGGGATGTGCTACGACCTGCTGGGCCGGCGGCAGGAAGCCCAGCGGGCCTACCGGGATGTGCTGGCGGCTAAGAACTGGCACGACGCCCACGACCAGGCCCGGCGATACCTCCGTCAACCCTACGATGCGGCACGGGGCTGACGGCCCGCACCAGCCCCCACCACAGCGGCCCTCAGGCGGCCTTGCTCAGCATCTTGACCACCGACTGCGGACGCACGCGAAAGATGAGAGCGTTGCCCCGGCTGTAGACCTCCAGCGTCGGACGTTCCAGACAGTTCGCCGGCATCAGGTACTCCCAGGCAATATCAACCGCAGCATCGACCAGGTCCGACGGGGCCAGCGAAGGCTCGTCGGTAAAGGCTTCCTTTTCCCAGGCCAGTCCCCCACCGGGGATGCGGCGGACAAACTTTTCCATGTATTCGCGCGGCGTCATGGTCCGATTCAACAACAAGGCAATGATGGAGGGTGGGTCTGCGGTACGCTATCAACTGACGTGCCCGATTCCCGTTATCCCATCGTGGACGGTTCCCCGAACTGTTTTTGCCGGGCGTCCCTGTTTTCCAGGGGGTTGCACGTCGGGTACAGGCGTTCATCTTTGCAAACGCCGGAATTATTTTCCGCCCCTGGCGTTACCGGGCAAGAGGTAGTCGGATCCAGAACGTGGTCCCGATCCCTTCGGTGGTTTCAAACCCGATTTCGCCCTGCAAGTCCTCGACGCTTTTGCGGGCAATGGCGAGTCCCAGCCCGGTGCCGCTGGTCTTGGTGGAGAAGCTGGGAGTGAAGATGCGGTCCCGGATGTCTTCTGGAATGCCCGTGCCGTTGTCGGCAACGGCGCTGCATGCCCAGCCGGGGTGGCCCTCGGCCCCGGCTTCCCACCGCGTCTCCACCCGTACCTGCGGCAGCCGCCCGGTGGGCACCGCCTGGTGTGCGTTCTTGAGCAGGTTGATGTAGATGCGCCGCAGCTCCTCGCGGTCGGCTTGCAGGACGAGTGGCTCGGGGTGCAGGCGTAGCATCAGTTCTGTGCCCACCTCCTCCTGCATCAGCATGGCGGCCTCCTGCACTACCGCGTTCAGGTCCAGCGGTTCTACATGGCGCTGCGGCAACCGGGCGAAAGAGGAGAACTCGTTGGCAATCCGGGCCAGCGTGTCGATCTGCTCGATGAGCGTGGTGGTGATGCGCGCAAACAGTCCGCCAAACCGTTGCAGGCTTGCCTCTGGATGGGGCGGCAGGCTCTCATATGCCCGTTGCAGGTGCTGCACGGACAGCTTCATGGGCGTCAGTGGGTTCTTGATCTCGTGCGCTACCTGGCGGGCCATCTCTTGCCAGGCCAGCTGTCGTTCCTGCTGTGCCAGCTTCCAGCGGCTCTCCACCAACTGCCCCTGCATGTCGTTGAAGGTCTCGACGAGTTCGGCGATCTCGTCGCGGGAGCGCACCGGGGGGATCTGCTCGAAATGCCCACGGGCAACGGCGGCCAGTCCCTCGCGCAGCCGGGCGATGGGGCGGGTGAGGGTGCTCGCCAGCAGCCCCGCTGTGAGCAGGACCAGCAGCACGAGCAGCAGCAAGGCCCCAAACAGGTAGGCCAGCGTGCGGGCACGCTCCTCTTCGAGGCGTTCCTGCTCCGGCAAGGTGGGCAAGGCCAGCACGTAGCGCGGCTGTCCTTCCTCGTCGGCCAGCACCCGGTATCCCGCCGTGTAGCGGAACGTGCCGGTACGCTCTTCGCTCGAGATGAAGCGGTAGCCGTCGAGGTAGAACGCCGTGTAGACACCGATGGGCAGCCGCTCGTCGATGAGGCGCTCGCGCACCAGCTGGGGACGGCTCGTCGCCACCAGGCGGGCCTCCTCGTACAGGTTCAGGTCCAGGCCCACCCGCAGGGCCAGGGAGTCCAGCGGGGTTCGTTCGAGCACCCGGTACGGCAACTCGTCGCCCTGCGCCTCCAGCAACAGGGCTTCCTCTACCCGCTCCAGGTGCTGCCGCAGCCAGCTCTGGACGGCCCGCTCGTTCTCGGAGGTGACCACCTGGAGGCCCGCTGCCCCCATCGTCACCACCGTGATGATTCCGACGAAGAAGAAGGCGTTGAGGACTTTATCCCGGAAATGCTGGCGAGGGGCAGGCAAGCGCTGTGCCCGCCAGCGGAGCAGCAGGCCCACCAGGTAGAACGGCAGCCCGATGACCAGACCGGAAAACATCAGCCGGAGCAGGTAGTAGAGGTGGTCGAAGGTGCTGAGGGATTTGACCCGGACGGCAATGATGGCAGGCGTCTCGGTCGGCAAGGCCGGTTGGTCGAGGCCGGTGCCGTCTTGCTGCCGCTGGTAATACGTCAGGTATTGCTGGTCCTTGACGGTCTCGGTACGCCAGAGGCTGGGGCGGACGGTGAGGGCGCGGGCCACCTCGGCCTCAAGCTGATAGCGCCCGAAAGTCCCTCCGAGGCTGCGGACGAGCCGCCCGTTGCGGAACTCGGCCATCGCCCGGTTGGCATAGAGGTTTCCATAGAAGCTCTCCGGGATGAGCACCTCCGGGAACGGGGTGTTGCGCTCGCGCAGGTAGGTCTCCGGCACGGCACGGATAAAGGCCCATCCTGCCTGCCCATCGGGGCCGAGGGAGACGAACCCGGCATACTGGAACTGGTCATGCTCGCGGTCTCCCGTCAGCTTCTCCACCTGGGGTTGGGCGGGATCCTGTCCTGCGAACATCTGGCGCAGCAGGTCCAGGGTGAGGGAGTCGGCGGTGTCGAGCATCGTGCGGGTGCGTTGCCGGACCCCCTCGTCACTGCGCCCGGCCACCCGTCCCTGCTGGTCAAGCAAGGTGAGGCCCTTGTCATAATCCCCGAGCGAGGCCAGCAACGAGGGGCGCAGCAAGGCTGCTGCCAGCGAGTCGAGGACCTGGGTGTTCTGCCGGGGTCCCTGCAACAGGGCCGCCACAGTGGAGTCCTCCTGCACGGCCATCAGTTGTTGCCGGATGGCGTGCAGGAGGCCGGGGTCACGGCCTTCCTCGAACAGACTGGCGGCCTCCTGCATGTCCAGGCGGCGGCGGGCATCGAACCCCTGGTACAGCAACGGGTATTGCAGGAACGCCAGCACAAACGTCGCCAGCAGCACGTTGCGCAGGGTCGGCCATCGGCGCTCTCCGTGCGGCCATCCCGGCGCAGCAGCCAGCCCCAGGCTGATCCCGGCGAAGAGCAGTGCCACCCACCAGGGCATCCACCCCCACCAGCCTAGCCCGGCATAGAGGGCCAGGGGCGGCACCAGCGCCAGTCCTCCCCACAGCGCCCACCGGCTCCGGTCTGTGGCATCCGCATGACGCCGGGCCACCCGGTAGGCTAGCCGCACCAGTCCGGTCAACACCAGCAGGACGGCCACGGTGAGCACCAGCAGGCCACAGCAGACCAGCACGACCAGCCGCGGGGGCAACAGGTGCGTACCGGCAAAATACGCCAGGGTGCTGTCGAAGACGGCGTGGTGGATGCCATAGGCCAGCGCCCCCAGCAAGGCCATGCCACCGGTGGCACATGCCATCCAGCAGGCCACCACGACCCCTGCACCGTGCCGGACCACCGGTGCCGAACGCTGCCATCGCAGGAATAGCCGTTGCACCAGGTGCAGGAACACCAGCGCCAGCAGCAAGGCAAACACGGCAGTGACGAGCAGGTCGCCAATCGACCTCAGCACCCCTCCTCCCACGTCGGAGGCCAGGTGCCGCACGTCGAACAGCGGGGCCAGTGGAGCCTTGCCTGTCTGCCAGCGGCCAGGAATCCCCAGCTCCAGCAGGGCATAGCGGGCACCGACCCCAGCCACCAGCAGCAGCACAAACCGGACGATGAGGGGCTTGACGAGGGCCTCTGGGGCATCGACAGCCCGATAGAATCGCCATAAACCAAACAGCCCCACCCCGATGAGCAGCACCTGCCAGAAGGCAGCCACATCCCGAAACCGCTGCTGCCCGGCCTGAAGTACCTGGGCACCTTCGGGCAGTGCCACCACCACCCGGCCCAGCACCGTGCCGTCCAGCCCCTGCAACAGTTGCTGCTGCCCTACCAGGGTGTCCGGGCGCTCGTCGTCCGGGCCGAGGGATACCTGTACCGGCCAGCCGACGGCCCGCGTCCACTGTTCCTCCAGCGACCAGGGGCGCAGGTACCGGTTCCGGACCGGCACCGCAACACGGGAGAGCCGCAGGACGCGCACCATCCCCATCAACTGCCCGTTCTCATGTACCGGCCACCAGACCACCAGGGCCTGCCGGTACGGGCCATCGTTCACCACCGCCGTCTGCCCCCTCCGGGGGCCGTCCGGCAGCTCGCCGACCGGGTCGCGCGGCATGCTGAAGCCGTTCCAGGCCACCACCTGGCGGGCAGCATCATAGACCTCTACAGCCCCTCGCTCCCGCACAGGATAGGACGCGATAAACCGGACGATCGTATCCTGTGCGACGGCTTCTGCCCCCCGACTCCGCTCGCGCAGGCCCACCCGCACGGCCGGGGCTTCAGCCAGGGCCTGGGCCTCGGCCCGCAGGTCGGCCTGGAGTTGTTGAAAATCGGCCTCAATCCGTGCCAGTGCTGCACTCGTGAGGGCATCCTGGTGCAACGGCAGCCGGGCTGCCATCCGGGCCATCTGCCACCGTTCGCCCCCCCAGGTCAGGAGCAGCAACAGGGCCAGCCACCCCAGCAGACCCACCATACCCCATCGTCGCAGGGAGAATCCTTGCCCGGAGGCTGGCCGCAGGGCCGAGGTGCCTTCCATGCCCTGCCCACGTTATGGCGCATCCCGCCGTTCGATCAAGACTTCCCGAATCTCCCACTGCCCGTCGTTGACCCGCAACCGCAGGTATACGCGCAGGGGCGAGCGGGTCGCACCAGACCAGTAGAAGCCCTCCAGGAACCACCCCCGCTCGGCCACCGACTCGTCCCGGACGACAAACCGCTCCGGCGGGAAGCTCGTGCGGAAACTTTCGAGCACGAACAGGGCCTGTGCCCGGCTGTAGAGCTTGCTTTCGCCGAACAACCCGATCTCCACCTGGGGAGCGGCCCGGTCGATCAGCGCTTTCATGTTGCCTTGCTCGAAGGCCGTCGTCAACTGCCCCTTCAACCCCTCGCGGCTCTCCTGCGCCGAGGCGGTCAGGACGGTGCCCCAGAGCAACACTGCCAGCACCACCTGCCTACCCATCGTCCACCCGTTCATGCAGTTCTCCGGCTAAACCTGTTTCAATAGGGTCGATCCCGCCGAAGTTAGCAAAAAGTACCGCCTCAACCATGCGGCGACCCAACGCTGGCCCGCCCGCCTCCGAAACCCGGTTCTTGCACAACCCCGCGTGATCTATTCACACTGGCCCAAACCAAAACCGTGCCTACCCCACCGGCACACTGGCCCGGACGCCAGAATTTCCAGGCGCTGAAGGCGGACCTACCAGCTTGTCCTGCCCTGGCCTGTTTTTTGACGAGGCGCGCACATGGATATAACACCTGCAGGGATGCTGCCTTTCCTATATTTTCTTTCTGTTGCACCAACGACAAAAGATCGGATCACCACCGTCGATCTTTATTCTGGACGGTGTTGTCACGTTTCCACCTTCCCCATGCCCACCTGCCCTTCCCCCCCTGCCCGCCTGTCGCTGGTGCTGGCCCTCTTGCTGATGGGAGGGGTCGGATGCGACCTGCCTACCCGCGGCCCGGACTTCACGCTGCGTAACAACCTGCAGGCACCCCTGCTCTTCGACAAGACCTTCGTATTTCTTGGCCCGTCGGCCACCGGGCACGAAGCCCTCCTCGACACCACCGACGCCGTCTTCGACAGCCTGTTCCATGTGCAGGATGCGGACCAGGCCGTGTTTCTGGTACAGAACCTGAGCGACTTCAGCTTTCAGCCCCTGCAGGAACTCCTGCCAGCCGTATCGTTGCCCCCTGTCTCGGCCTCGGTACCCCTGGGTAACCTCGAAACACAGCCCCTCTCGGCCCGCTACAGCCGCACGCTGGGGGTGTACGAGAGCACCCGGCAGGTCCTGCCTGCCCTGCCTGTTGGCGAGACGGATGGGGTGTTCGAGGTCCCGGTGGAGGCCAGCCTCTTCCTGCCCGCCCCGGCGTATGACCTGGTAGACCTCGGAGGCAGTCGGGGGCTGGGGGCCCGCCTGACCAACGAGAACGGGACGGTCAATGCCGTGGACTTCATGCTGCAAAACGGCCTGTCGCAGCCCCTGACGGACGGCACCTTCACCAGCACCCGCCCTCCCGTCCTGATCCTGGAGGACCAGGGACTTGAACTGGCACGGGCCACTTTCGACCGGGTACCCGCCTCTGGAGAGACTGCCGCGGCTACGCTCGACCTTGCCGATGTAGCCCTGAGTGAAAACATGCGCCTGCGGCTGGACATTGGCACCCCGGCAGGCCTGGCCCCTCTTCAGGCCAACCCCTTCGCCGTCACCCTCCAGACCACCCTGCTGCCGTTCCGGTATGCCGAGGTGGTCGTGAGCAGCGTCCCGGCACAGAACCGCATCGAAGCCACCTCCGGCGAACTGGACCTGCGCGAAGAGACCGACTTCACCAGCCTGGTGACACAGACCGGGCAGGCCACCCTGCACGTCACCAACACGCTGCCCATCCCGGTCCAGGTCACCAACCTGGAGCTGGAGAACCTGGAGGCCGTCGGCACGTTTCCGGTCGGGCATGTGTTCCTGCGCACCAGCGGCCAGACCATCCCCGCCTCCAGCACGGTCGACATCGTCCTGCGCCTGGGGGTGGAAGGCATCGCGCCCCGGATCATTGCCACACTGACCGCCTCCAGCGCCGGTGCTGTCGGGACGACCAACCTCGCAGCCAGCCAGGGCCTCTCGCTGGTGCTGGACGGCGAGGTAAGCATCAGCCAGATGGCCTTTCGTCCCAGCGCCGAGCCGTTCAGCTCCAGTGGCAGCTTCGCCCTTGAATCCGACGAGGCGACCTTCACAAGGAATGGAGACTATGTGGAACTGGCCGACGGGGAACTGGAGATCCGCGACCTGGTCAACGACCTGGACCTGACCATGGAGTCGGTCGTCTTCAGCGTGCCGGACGTGCTGCTCCCGCCCTATCGCCCGCAGGATTCGCTGGTGATCCGCCTCGAAGGTACCACCGACAACCCGGCCGCCTACACGTTCCGTCGCCTCGAAGGCAACACCGAAGGGACACCCCGCCGCATCACCGTTCCCCTGGCAAACACCCGCATCCTGCCCCAGGACGCTGCGGTGCAGTACCATATCCAGGCCGTCAGCGAAACCAGCAGCACCCCGCACCTTGTCCTGTCCACCGACCGCATCCGGGGCACGGTAGCCCTGCAAAACCTCCGGCTACGGGCCGTCGTGGCAACCCTCGACCCCCTCAGCGCCAACGTCACCCAGGATGCCAACGGAGATGGCCAACTCGAGTTGATGAGCACCGCAGAGGCAGAGGTCACCCGTATCGATGCACTGCAAGAGCTGGGCGAGCGAGACATCGAGGGGCTGCAACTGCGCGGTAGCGAGCTGGTGCTGAACGTAACCACCAACATCGCTGCCGACGTGGTGCTGTATGCGACCATCCTCGGCACCGACACCCGCGGGCGGACGGCGTTCCTCTCCGGAAGCGGCCCCAACGCCGTCGCCCCCGGCGACACGCTGGCACCGAGCCTCGTG
>CAZLRO010000116.1:0-10847 GCA_964561865.1 uncultured Rhodothermaceae bacterium
CCGCCGGGTGCGAGTAGAACCAGAAGAAGTGCTGGAACAGCACCGGGTCGCCGCCGAGGGCAGGATCGAAGATGCCGATGCCCAGCAGCCGCTCCAGGAACAGCAGCACCATTGTGATCCCGATGACCGGCGTTGCCAGCACCTGCACGATGCTCGTGGCATAGATCGACCAGACGAACAGGGGCAAGCGGTTCCAGGTCATGCCCGGTGCCCGCATCTTGTGGATGGTCACGATGAAGTTCAGCCCGGTGAGGATCGAGGAGAATCCGGCCACAAACACGCCGAGGGTGATCAGCAGCACCGAGTCCCCCGTCCGGGCCGAATAGGGGGTGTAGAACGTCCAGCCGGTGTCCACCCGGCCTAGCAACATCGCCAGCAGCACCAGGGCAATCCCGCCGATGTACAGGTAATAGCTCGCCAGGTTGAGCCGGGGGAAGGCCACGTCGATAGCCCCGATCTGGATCGGCATGGCGAAGTTGCCGAAGATGGCGGGGATGGACGGGATGATGAAGGCAAACACCATGATGATCCCGTGCAGGGAGAAAATCTGGTTGTAGGTGTCCGGCTTCATGAAGGTCTCGCCGGGGGCCATCAGTTCAGCCCGCACGGCTAGGGCCAGCAACCCGCCTACGAGGAAGAAGGTTGCCACCGTGACCATGTACATCAGGCCGATGCGCTTGTGGTCGAGCGTAAGCAACCACGAACGCAGGCCCTTCGCGTGGTTCAGATAGTGATGCGACGCCGGGGTATGGTGCCCGGTCGCCGTAGCAGTCGCACTCATAAGGCTCTCTCCGATTGGGGCAGGTCCCGCGGGGAATCCTGTTGCTGAATCTTGTTTACTGGAGCGACTTGATGTAGGCAATCAGCCCGTCCATCTGCTTCTGGGACAATGCGCTGTAGGAAGCCGGCATAACATTGCCAAAGCCGTTGACCAGCTTGGCTGCCGGGTTGACAATGGACTCGCGCAGGTAGTTCTCATCCACTGTCACCGTACCTGCATTGGTAGCTTCGGACTTGCCGAACAGCCCTTTAAAACTGGGGCCGACCTTGACGGTGCCATCGGTCGAGTGGCAGGCAGCACAGCCTTGCTGGTTGTATACCCGTTCGCCGAGGACTTCCGGGGCTACGTCCTCATTCTGCGAGGCGAGCCATTGCTGAAACTCGGCCTCGGTGTGGACGAATACCTTGCCGATCATACCAGAGTGCTGGGTGCCGCAGTACTCCGTACAGAAAATCTCGTATTCCCCCGGTTTGGTAGCTTCAAACCAGACGGAGGAGTAGCGGTTGGGCAACACGTCCTGTTTCACCCGGAACTGGGGCACGAAGAAGCTGTGCAGCACGTCCTGGCTGCTCATCATCAGGCGCACGGGGCGGCCCACCGGCACATGCAGCTCCCCGGCCGTCGTCACCCCGTTCACATACTCGTACTCCCAGAGCCATTGCTTGGCCCGCACCGTGATCTGGTATGAATCCGGCGGGGCCGTATTGATCTTGACGAACGCCTGGAACCCCCAGGTGAAGACGGCCAGCACGAGGATGGTGGGCACCACAATCCAGGCGGCCTCCAGCACCCGGCTCTCATGCACCAGCGGGGGCAGCTCGCGGGCATCCCGGCGGCGGTAACGGAACATGAACCACAGCATGGCGCCCACCACCCCGATAAACATGAGGGTGCTGACCCAGGTCACAAAATTATAGAGCGGATCGACGTCCTGTGCCAGTGTGGAGGCCGCCTCCGGAAGCCAGAAAGTGCCCTTTGGATCCATCTTCGTACGTGTTCGGTAGCAACCCTAACGGGAGCAAATGTAGGAATTTTGGAGGGGGATGTCAGGAAGGCAACGGCGCAATGTCTGCAAGGCCCTGCTGTCGTTGCCGCTCGCGCCGCCACAACACCACCAATAGCAGCCCCAACACCAGCACCGTCAGGCCCCCGCCAATCTTCATGGCACGCTCGGCGTTGAGGACATAGGTGTTGAGGGTAGCGTCGTACTGAAGGCAGTACATGATAAACTGGTCGAGCGGCGTACCCACCGTGCCTTCGGAGGCTTCCAGGAGGGCGCGGCGTACATCTTCGGGCGGGAACTCCATGCCGTAGAGGTAGCGCGTCACCTTGCCCTCCGGGCTGAGGAACATCAGGGCAGCCGGGTGGGCGTATTCCTTCGCCTGGGGAATCCACTTGTACCGGAAGCCAAGTGCATCGGTGAGGGACTGGATGGCGGCCTGATCTCCGGTGAGAAAATGCCAGCCGGCTGCTGCATCGGGCTTGCCCAGTTGCGCCAGGTATTTCGCTTTCTGTCGGGCGGCCAGGTCCGGGGTCTCAATAGCCGAAAAGCTCACCGTCACCAGTTCAAACTGCTGCCCCGGCGTCCAGTCCATCCCCTTCAATGTGCGGGTGAGGTTGTCCAGGATCAGGTTGCACAGCATCGGGCAGTTGTGGTAGACGAAGTGCAGCAGCACCGGCTTTTCGCCGCCCAGGTACCGATCCAGCGTCACTGCCGCGCCGGTTTCGTCGGCAAACGACAAGGTGGTCGGGATGGTAGTGCCCAGCTTTTCGTCGAGGCCCACGCCTTCGAACGCCTTGGGCAGTTGTCCCAGCGGCTGCATGGACTCGCGCTGGGCCAGGGCCCTCCCCGGCAGACCGGCGACCAGCAACCAGCAGGCGATGCAACACATCCGGAACATGGAGGCCGTCCGATCAGGGTTGGAGGGGGAGTTCCGTCGAGTACGTTCGTCCCGTCTGCTGGCGGGCTTCGTTGACCATCAGGTCCATCGCCCGGTCAATCGGCATCCGGTACACGCCAGGATTGACTGTGCCGTACTGGGTCAGTTGCTGCTGGGCCGCGGCACGGGTTTCCCGCAGCAGCGGGTATCCGGTGAAGGCCGCCGCCTCCTGGGCCGTCTCCTTGAACTCCAGGTGTGCCCAGTTGAACACCAGCGAGACGGCCACCGCCAACAGAACGACGATGATCCCGAACATCTGGAAGATGGGGGTCAGGCGAATCCCTTCCCCCTCAACGCTGAGGGAGGTGTCGTGGTCGGCAACGGCCAGGGCAGGCGGGTTGTGCGGGTCCATAGGTGCGTGTGGCTCCGTCCGAGTAAACGTTCACCGGCCAACCGGGATCGTGAATGCCGGGTGAAAACAGGGTTAGAAGTTGGTAAAGTGCAGCGACTTGGTGAGGCGGGGTTCGTGCTGCGGCACCAGGCTGTGGCGGCTCAGGCGGTACAGCACCGCTCCGTAGAACACCCCGGCCAGCCCGATGAAGCAGGTGAGGCTGATCCAACTGATGCTGGCATGTTTCTGGTGCAGGGCTTCCATCGCCACCGGCATTGCCAGCCAGTGGTGGTCGAACCAGTGCATCACCAGGTTAAACACCGCCATGAAGGTGATCCAGGGCAGCAGCCGCTTGGCCCAACGCCCGATGGTCAGGAAGAAAGGCAGGATGAAATGGCCGAAGATCAGCGCCGTCGTGTGTACCTCCCAGCCATGCTCCAGCCGGTGGCGGTAGAACACCGTCTCCTCCGGCAGGTTGGCGTACCAGATGAGCATGTACTGGCTGAAGGCGATATACGTCCAGAAAACGGTGAAGCCGAACATGAACTTGCCGAGGTCCTGGTAGTGCTCCGAGGTGATGGTGTGTTCGAGCATCCCGTTGCGGCGCAGGAGCGAAGCAGTGAAGATGGTGGTAGCGAAGAAGCTCCAGAACGCCCCGCCAAAGAAATACACCCCGAAGATGGTCGAGAACCAGTGGGGATCGAGCGACATCAGGATGTCGAAGGCGAAGAACTGGGTGGTGATCGCCAGGACGGGCAGCGCCCAGGCGCTGGTCCTGCGCTGTTGCGCGGGGATGTCCGGGGTAGGCTGGACGTCCTGCTGTATCGACGAGCGGTACAACGTCCAGGCGATGAAGCTCCAGGCCCCGAAATACAGGCCCATTCGCACGAGGAAGAACGGGATGTTCAGGTAGGGGGCCTTACCGGCCAGCACCGGGTCGTATTCCGGGCTTTCGGGGTCCAGCAGGTCGTGGTGCGTCCAGTGGTAGAGGTCGTGCAGGCCCAGCCAGATGGGGATGCTCAGCACTACCAGCAGCGGGAAGCTCATCGCCAGTGCCTCGGCGATGCGCCGCACGACCACGCTCCAGTAGGCTTTGGTCAGGTGCTGGATGGTGACGAAGAACAAGGCCCCCAGCGAGATTGAGACGCAGAACGTCCACCCGATCAGGTAGGAAAAGTAGAACTGTGTCGGGTGGACCGCCCAGCCGACCGCACTCATCACCAGCGCGGCTACGCCGATGAGGACAGGCACCATCCAGAGCCGGCGCTCCCCGGTGAACCGGTAGGCGGGGTCGGCAGGAGTGGGCTGCAAGGGATCGACCACCCAGGAGAGGGAGGTATTGCCTTTAACCGTTGCCATGAGTTCGCTCTGGAGTTTATGCCGCCCAGGCAGGGGCGACAGGCACAGGCCGCAGTGGACCTCAGTTGGAGTTCGAGGCCGCCCCTTGCAGGGTGGACCGCTCGGCTTCAGGAATATCCGTCAGGGCAGCGTTCTGGCTGCGCTGCAATGCCCGGATGTAGGCGACAATGGCCCAGCGGTCGGCCACTGGCACCTGCTGGGCATAACTGGGCATCGACCGGACGCCGTTCAGGATCACATCATAGTAATGCCCGTCCGGCTGGGCGATGAGGTCTGCGTTGTGGTAGGTCGGGGCGGGTACATAGCCGTAGTTGCCCGTCATGATGATGCCCCGGCCATCGCCTGCCTCGCCGTGGCAGGGGGCGCAGTAGATGTTGTAGCGTTCCTGTCCCCGGGTGAGCAGCGCGCGGGTGACGGGCACCGGCAGGGCCGAGACCAGGGTGCCGTCGGCTTCTCGCCCCAGGAAGAAACGGGTGTCTGCGTTGAGAAAGCCACGGGCCACCGTGCCTGCCACCACCGGCCGCATGGCCCTGTGGTCGGCAAAGAACGGGTTCTCTTCCTGTGGATCGAACCGCTGCTGGAAGTCCATGTTTGGGTTCACATGCACGGGCGGCTCGTCGAAGGTGGTGCCCTTACAGCCAGCCAGCGCCAGGCCGAGCAGCAAAACAGCGAGGATGCGGGGTTTCATAGGGATGTGATAACGGGTAAGGGGACCGGGACAACAGCCAGGTTTTTTCAGACGTCTACCGTTGCATGGTCCTCGATGGCTTCCACCTGCAAGGCCCCCAGGTCCCGCAGGAGTTGGGCACTCTTTTCGGCTTCAAACCGCTTGTCGCTGGCGGCCAGGTGGAGGAAGAAGGCATCATCGCTAGCACGGGCAAAGTGCCGCGAGTAGAACAGCGGGTTGTACGGGCGGGGCAGGCCGTTGAGGGCCAGCATCCCGAACACCGCCCCGAAGGCTGCGAAGAGCACGGTCAGTTCGAACATGATGGGCACCGACGGCTCGATGGCAAAGAGTGGCTTGCCGCTGATGTTGAACGGGTAGTCTACCGCGCCGGTCCACCACTGGAGCCAGACGGCCAGGGCCAGCCCGGTGAGGCCCCCGCCGAGGGCGCTGAAGCCCACCTTCGAGTTGGGCAGGCCCATCGCCTTGTCCATACCATGGATCGGGAACGGGCTATGGACATCATAGCGCTGGTAGCCCGCCTCCCGAACCGCCTGCGCGGCTTTATAGAGCGCCCCCGGATCGGAGAACTCCGCCAGCAATCCCACCAGCTTGCCACCTTTCGGCTCATAAATGCTCATCGAGGCCTTGACCTCGGTCAGAAGCTCGTTCACCATGGGAAGATAGCTGTTAGCTTTTAGCCGTTAGCTGTTGGCTATTGGGCACTTGGGGGCTGGAAAAATCAATCCGCATCCTCCTTCTCTCTTCAATGCCCGGCAGGTTTGACCTCCGGCACCGGGTGGGACTCGCCGTGGCCGTCGCCGTGGTGCCCGTAAAAGTGCGGGTCGGCCTGGGGTAGCACCAGCTTCACCTCGGCAATCGCCACCATCGGTACAAAGCGCAGGAACAGCAGGAACAGGGTGAAGAAGAGGCCGAACGAGCCAACCAGCGTCAGGATATCCACCCAGGTGGGGGAATAATAGTCCCACGCACTGGGCATGTAGTCGCGGTGCAGCGAGGTGACGGTGATCACGAAGCGCTCGAACCACATCCCGATGTTGACGATGATGGAGGTCACGAACATGAACGGGATGTTGCGGCGCAGCTTCTTCGACCAGAAGAACTGGGGGAAGAACAGGTTGCACGACATCATGATCCAGTACGCCCACGCATACGGGCCGGTGGCGCGGTTGAGGAAGGCATACATCTCATACTTTACCCCGGAATACCAGGCGATGAAGAACTCGGTGATGTAGGCGAAGCCCACCATCGTCCCAGTCAGCAGGATGATGATGTTCATCTTCTCGAGGTGGTCCATCGTGATGATGTTCTCCAGCCCGTAGACCTTGCGGGCCACCACGAGCAGGGTCACTACCATGGCAAATCCGGAGAAGATGGCCCCGGCGACGAAGTAGGGGGGAAAGATCGTGGTGTGCCAGCCGGGGATGAGTGAGACGGCGAAGTCGAAAGACACGACGGAGTGGACCGAGAGCACCAGCGGGGTGGCGAGGGCAGCCAGGAGCAGGTAGGCTTTCTCGTAGTTGCGCCAGTGGCGGTTTGCCCCGCTCCAGCCCAGGGCCAGGAACGCCAGCACCTGCGCCCGCAGCTTCTTGCCGGCCAGGGCCGCCCGGTCGCGGAGGGTTGCCAGGTCCGGGATCAGCCCCACGTACCAGAACACGAGCGAGACGGTGAAATAGACCGACACGGCGAACACGTCCCAGAGCAGGGGGCTGCGGAACTGCGGCCACATCTCCATCTGGTTCGGGATGGGGAGCGTCCAGTAGATCGCCCACACCCGCCCGACGTGGATGGTGGGGAAGAGCAGGGCGCAGATGACGGCAAAGAGGGTCATGGCCTCTGCCGAGCGGTTGATGGCAGTACGCCATTGTTGGCGGAACAGGTACAGGATGGCCGAGATGAGTGTCCCGGCGTGCCCGATACCGACCCAGAACACAAAGGTGATGATGGCGTAGCCCCAGCCCACCGGGTTGTTCAGCCCCCACACGCCGAGGCCGTTCCAGAACAGGTAGGCCAGCATGCACAGGAGCATCGTCAGCACGCCCAGGGCGAGGGAGAACGCCATGTACCAGCGCAGCGGCGTCTTCTTCTCCGTATGGAGCGACACCATCTCGGTGATGTCGTGAAAGGACAGGCCCCCGTGTACCAGCGGCGGATCGTCGTGGTAGCCGTCCCCGTGGTGGGTAGTCGTGACGTGGGTCGTTGCACTCATGGGAGAGGTTGGGTTTTCCGTTTTCCGTCGGCAAGCCTGCTACGGGTCGGGGGTCAGCCCGCCGCCGTTTCCAGCTGCGGGTTCGGGTTGCGGACGCGGCCCAGGTAGGAGGTACGCGGCTTGACGCTCAGCTCGGCCAGCATCTCGTAGCGGCGGCTGTTCTGCTTCTCTCGCACCACCTGGCTGTTCGGGTCGTTCAGGTCGCCGAAGGTGATGGCCCTGGCCGGGCACGCCTGCTGGCAGGCCGTTTGCACCTCGTCGGTATGCAGCGCCCGGTTTTCGAGGTTCGACTGCTTGTTGGCCTCGCGGATACGCTGGATGCAGTAGGAACACTTCTCGATCACCCCGCGCGAGCGCACCGTCACGTTGGGGTTCTGCGTCATCTGCACAGTCGTTGGCAGGGTCTTGCTCCAGTTGAAGTAGTTGAACCGGCGCACCTTGTAGGGGCAGTTGTTGGCGCAGTAGCGCGTCCCGATGCAGCGGTTGTACGTCATCTGGTTCGTGCCGTCGGGCGAGTGGTAGGTGGCGGCCACGGGGCAGACCGACTCGCACGGGGCGTTCTCGCAGTGCATGCACGGCACCGGCTGCAACACCATCTGTGCCGTGTCGAGGTCGTCGGTGGGGCTGATGAAGTAGCGGTCGATCCGGATCCAGTGCATCTCCCGGCCACGCAGCACCTCGTCCTTGCCCACCACCTGGATGTTGTTCTCGGACTGGCAGGCGATGACGCAGGCGTTGCAGCCGGTACAGGCATTCAGGTCGATCACCATCCCCCACTGGTTCTTGAAGTAGGGGCTGTTCTTCATCTCGTTGGTCTGGGCCGGGTGGTTTTCTTCCCACAAGGCCGGGTAGTCTTCCCACGGCTCCCGGATCGGTTCGGGGTCGCCTTCCTGGACGAAGGCCGGGTTTTCCCGGAACTCGCCCAGCGTCGCCTGGCGGTATAGGCCCCGGCGACGCACCTCGAACATCACCTCGGCGATCTCAGCTTCCATCGCCCCGTGGTCCTGGGTCGAGGCAATCAGGTAGTCGCCCCCAGTCTTGGCGGCCGCTACCCCGATGAGGATGGGCAGGGCTTCGGTTGCCCGCAACGCTGCCACGTTCACCCCCACCCCGTTCGCCAGCGGGCCGCCGCCGTACACATCGGTATAGTGGTCGAGGTCGAAGAAGTGCCAGTCGCGCCTCTGCCGCGGCGACGTGAGGGTGCGCCCGTAGCCGAGCGTGACATGGACCGAGTTGTCTGCCATGCCGGGCTGAATCCACGCCGGTAGTTCCACCTGGCGCTCGCCCAGGGTCAGCGTGAGCTTGTTGACGTGCGACTTCCCGACGTTCAGGTCAATCGCCAGGCCCAGCCGCTCCGCCGTCGCCGGGCTGACCATCGCCACGTTGACCCCGGTGATCTTGGTGGTGGCGTCGGGCAGTTCCTGGAGCCAGGCGTTGTTGGCGAAGCGCCCGTCGAGCACCTTCGGATCCAGGTGGAACACCAGCTCCAACTCGTCGGCGCCAATCTGGGGCACGGGGTAGCTGGCCGGGGCAGCGGCTGTTGCCGACACGACCGGGTAGGCCGAACCGGCCAGGAAGCCGTCGTGCAGCACTTTCTGCCAGGCCTGGTCGAAGCTGCCGGGCAGGACGCTGCGCCAGCGGCTACGCACCAGTTCATATCCCGTCACGTCCGTCCCCGTAGCCAGTACGTTGGCGACCTCGATCTCTGAATGGGCGTCGGCGTAGAGCGGTGCAATCAGCGGCTGGATGACCGACATCGTGCCCTCGTAGCTGCGGCCATCGCCCCAGGCCTCGAGGTAATGGGCCTGTGGGAGGTGCCAGGTGCAGGCCGCCGCCGTCTCATCCACATGGGTACCGAGGTGGATGGTGGTCGTCACCCGCTTGAGGGCCTCGGCAAAATCCAGGCCCGCCGGAGCGTCGTACACCGGGTTGACCCCCAGCAGCAGCAAGGCATCCAGTTGCCCCTCGTTCATTGCCCCCACTAGCTCGGCCAGGGCCGGGGACTGCGCCCCGACCGGCTCGCCGGTGTCGCAGAGGGACACGACCCCGCTGCCGATGCGGCTGTTGACCGCCGCACAGAGGGCATGCACGGCAGGCGGCTGATTTTCACCGGCCAGCACTACCGCCGCTGCCCCTGCCTGTTGCAGGTCTGCTGCCAGTGCGGTGAGCATCGGATGGCGGGCGAAGGCTTCTCCGCCGGGTGTGGGCACGCCGAGGGCTGTCGCCAGCGCGGCGGCGAAGGCAGGCACCTCGCTCGAACGCAGCCGCAGGCGGTGGTCCGCCGCCGCACCGGTGATCGAATACCCGCTCTCCACCACATACAGCCGGCTGATCTGCTGCTGCGGGTCGGCGATCTTGCGGCCCTGCGCAAACTGGTGGGTGTTCCACACAAAATCCCGGTCGGTGGGGCTGAGGAAATCCCCATCCAGGCTGGCGATGACGCGGGCCTGGGACAGTTGGTAACGCGGGCGGAGCGGTCGCCCATAGGCCATCTGCATCCCCAGGGCCACCCGGTCGTCGCCCTCGGCGGCATAGGAGACCCATCGCAGGCCGGGGAAGCGCGCCGTCATGGACGCCCGCACCGCCGCCATCGTCATCGACGAGGTCGGCTCGGCCAGCACAGCTACGCGGGTGCCCTGGAACTGCTGGCAGAACCGCACGAAATCGGCCCAGGACGATGGGTTGCCGCCCTGCATCACCCGTGTCGAACGGTCTGGGTCGTAGAGGTTGAGGACGGAGGCTTGCTCGAAGAGGCCACTGGCCCCCTCGCTGCCGAAGGCATGGTCCGGGTTGCCTTCTACCTTTGTCGGGCGGCCCTCGTGGCTCTCCACCAGCAGCGGACGCAAGGACCCCCGGAATGGCATCGCCGTCGCATACTGCACCGGAATGCCCTCGATGATCTGCTCGGTCTGTCCCTCCTTGCGGGTGTAGGGCAGGATTTTCTCGACGGGCTTGCGGCAAGCCGTCAGGCCCGCCAGGGCCATCGAAGCCCCCATCAGTTGCAGGAACTGGCGGCGCGAGTGCCCACCGGGATCACCCCCCGGCAGAAACTCGTTGCGGGCCATCGCCACAAAGGCCGGGTCGTTGCGGAGCTGGCTGAAACTGCGCCAGAACCGAATCCTGGCAGGGGTCTCTGAGGCCGGGGTCTCGGCAGCAGACAGTACCGGTAGTTCAATCATACGTTTGGGCAGGGCCGTTCCCTACCAGCGGTCGGGGTTGCCCGCGCACGCTGATAGCCAACAGCAGGCAGCTTAATAGTGACACGCGGAGCAGTTGGTGGGCGGCTGGATGTTCTCCAGGCGGCGACGTTCCACGTTCCGTGCAACGAAATCGGCGGGCTGGACATAGCCCATCGTGGTGATCTGGTCCTGCGGGCGCAGGTACAACTCCGGCTGGCGGTGGCAGTCGAGGCACCAGCCCATTGAGAGCGAGGCCGCCTGCTGCACCACCTCCATCTGGTCGATCCGCCCGTGGCACGTCTCACACCCCACCCCGTTGCCCACATGCACCGCATGGCTGAAGTGGACGTAGTCCGGCAGCAT
>CAZLRO010000117.1:0-10744 GCA_964561865.1 uncultured Rhodothermaceae bacterium
GGGAGGGGGGTCGGACGGTAGGTGCCGGTGTGGTGACCAAAATCCTCGACTGAGGGGTTTGCCCGTAGCAGTCCCCGATTCCAATTCCACTATCAGAACATGGCAAGCCAGAAAATCCGCATCAAGCTGAAGTCGTTTGACCACAGCCTGATCGACAAGAGCGCGGAGAAGATTATCAAGACCGTCAAGTCGACCGGGGCGGTAGTGAGCGGGCCAATCCCGTTGCCTACCAACAAGGCGATCTACACGGTCAACCGCAGCCCGCACGTGGACAAGAAGAGCCGCGAGCAGTTTGAGACGCGCAGCCACAAACGCCTGATCGACATCCTCTCGACCAGCAGCAAGACGGTGGATGCCCTCATGAAGCTCGAACTGCCCAGCGGCGTCGATGTCGAAATCAAGGTCTGACCCATAACCAGGAACCTGCGATGCTGAAAGCCAGGATTTGGAGCGGCCTCCTGCTCATGGCCCTGCTGGGTGCCGGGTGCGACAGTGGGGAAGAGGAAGAAGCCCATGTGGACATCCACGGCACGTGGGTGCTCACCGGCGTGACCGATGCTTCGGGGGATAAGTTCGGGACGTTCGCCCAGAACTTCGACGGCATTCGGGCCACCTTTACCGAGGAAGGTACCTACGAACTGGTGATCGACTCGAAGGACAACACGCTCGACCAGACGCTCTCCGGCACTACGACCGTCAACGAGGCCGCCCGGCTGCTCAGCATCGCGGTGTCGTTGGGGGGGCCGTCGGTCAACCTCTCATTCACCTATGTGCTGCAAGGGGAGACCGGACTGCAACTGACGGGTGATAGCACGGTGCTGAACCTGTTGCTGGCGACCCCCACCAACCCGGCTCCGCTCAGTGGTACGGTGCAACTGACCTTCACCCGACAATAAATCCAACCATCCCGCTTACCAATCCGGTCGAACGGCAGGCTGCTCCGCGGGGCAGGTCCGACGGCCTGAAACAAGAGGATTGCAATGAGCAAAGGACTCATCGGAAAGAAGCTCGGCATGACGAGCGTGTTCGACCCGTCCGGAAACCAGATTCCCTGCACCGTCATTGAGGCGGGGCCAAACGTGGTTACGCAGGTGAAGACAGAGGACCAGGACGGGTACGAAGCCGTGCAGTTGGCCTTCGGCGAGAAGAAAGAGAAGCGGACCACGCAGGCCTTGCGCGGACACTTCAAGAAGGCCAACACGACCCCCAAGCGCCAGGTGCGCGAGTTTCGGGCGTTCGAACTCGATGTCCAGTTGGGCGACGAGGTGCGGGTTGAACAGGTCTTTTCTGCGGGAGAAAAGATCGATGTGGTGGGCGTCTCGAAGGGGAAAGGATTCCAGGGGGTGGTCAAGCGTCATGGCTTCGGTGGTGTCGGTCTGGGGTCGCACGGCCAGCATGACCGCGAGCGGGCACCCGGCTCGGTCGGCGCCTCGTCCTACCCATCAAAGGTCGTCAAGGGCCTGCGGATGGCCGGGCAGAAAGGCAACGAACAGGTGACCATGCGCAACCTGCAGGTGGTACAGGTACTGCCCGAACACAACCTGTTGCTGGTCAAGGGTGCAGTGCCTGGCCCCACCAACGGCTACGTTGAACTGCGGAAGAAGTAGGGCGGGCGTCTGAGGCCCTCTTCGCGTTGAAAACACTCTGAGGAATCGATTATGGAAGTGAAGGTCTATCGGCAGGATGGTTCCGAGACGGGCAAGACCGTGTCGCTGGACACGAAGGTCTTCGGGATTGAGCCGAACGATCATGCCATCTGGCTGGATGTGACGCGCATCCGGGCCAATGCCCGGCAAGGGACGCACAAGGCGAAGGATAGGAGCGAGGTGGCGGGCAGCACGCGCAAGCTGTATCGCCAGAAAGGGACCGGTTTTGCCCGGTCGGGCGATGCCAAGTCGCCCCTGCGCCGTAGTGGGGGCACCATCTTTGGCCCGCAGCCCCGCACCTACCCGTTCAAGGTCAACCGCAAGACGCAGCGGCTGGCCCGCCGCAGTGCCCTCACCTATAAGGCCCAGGCCGAAGCCATCAAGGTGGTGGAAGACTTCCGGATCGAGACCCCCAGCACCCGGCACGTACGGGATCTGCTGAAGGCCCTGGGACTGGAAGGCCGCGCTGTGCTGCTCCTGACCAGCCAGCCCGATGCCGTGCTGTACAAGTCGGGCCGCAACCTGGCCCGCCTCTCGGTGCAGGAAGCCACCTCGGCCTCCACGCTCGACCTGCTGGGGGCGCAGGTGCTCGTCCTGCAAGAGGGCGCCCTCGCCCGCCTGACCAGCCTCCTGGCCGACATCTAAACCGCAGCAGGTTTGGGGCTACCGGTCGTCGGGTCGGTGCCCCAAACCGGAACCCCATTCGCCATGAGCAACGACATCCTGATTCGTCCTTACGTGACCGAGAAGATGACCGGTCAGATGGGTGCGGGGCATTACGCCTTCGTCGTGCGCGAGGACGCCAACAAGATTGAAATCCGCCGGGCGGTGGAACAACGGTATCCCGGTGTGCGCGTCAAGGAGGTGCGCACGCAGGTGGTCCGTGGCAAGCGCCGCCGGCAGATGACGCGGCGGGGCATCCGGCAGGGCCACACCTCTGGTTTCAAAAAAGCCCTTGTCACGCTGGCACCCGACAGCCAGCAGATCGACTTCTTCGAGCAGGTTTAAGTCCCCCGAAATCACCAGGGCCTTCCGGCAGTGTTCGTGCCGGGCTACCGGTCCGCAAGTAGATCAGACGCATGGCAATCAAGAAGCTCAAGCCGATGACCGCAGGCACGCGCCAGCGCTCGGTTTCGGCCTTCGAGACGATCACCAAGTCCGAGCCGGAAAAGAACCTGCTCGCTCCGCTGCGGCGGCATGGGGGGCGCAACAGCACGGGTCGCCTGACGGTGCGCCACCAGGGGGGCGGCCACAAGCGCCGCTACCGCATCATCGACTTCAAGCGCAACAAGGTGGGTGTGCCAGCCAAGGTGGCGGCCATCGAGTACGACCCCAACCGTTCGGCCCGCATCGCGCTGCTGGTCTATGCCGACGGCGAGAAGCGCTACATCATCGCACCGAACGAGGTCAAGGTGGGCATGACGCTCATGAACGGGGCCTCGGCCCCGCCAGAGCCGGGCAACTGCCTGCCGCTGCGGCTGATCCCGGTCGGCTCCTTCGTCCATGCCATCGAGATGAAGCCGGGCAAGGGGGCACAGATCGCCCGCTCGGCGGGCACCTACGCCCAGCTCACCGCCCGTGAAGACCGGTACGCCATCCTGCGCATGCCCTCGGGCGAGACGCGCATGATCCCGGTCAACTGCATGGCGACCATTGGGACGACCAGCAACCCGGACCACATGAACATCGAGCTGGGCAAGGCCGGGCGCAGCCGCTGGAAAGGCATCCGCCCGAAGGTACGCGGTGTGGCGATGAACCCCATCGACCACCCGATGGGCGGGGGTGAAGGCCGTGCCTCCGGCGGCCATCCGACCTCACCCTGGGGCCAGCCCGCCAAAGGGTACAAGACCCGCAAGCGCAGCAAGCAGTCCAACAAGTACATCGTCCGGCGTCGCGACAAGAAGTAAGCCGGCTAACCACGAGAGCGCCTTATGGCTCGTTCACTGAAAAAGGGGCCTTTTGTCTACCACAAGCTCCAGCGCAAGGTCGATGAGATGAACCAGTCCGGCAAGAAAAAGGTCGTCAAGACCTGGAGCCGGGCCTCGCTCATTACCCCGGACTTTGTGGGTCACACCTTCGCGGTGCATAATGGCAAACAGTTCATTCCGGTGTATGTGACGGAGAACATGGTAGGCCATCGGCTGGGCGAGTTCTCCCCGACCCGGACCTTCCGCGGGCATTCGGGCGACCGGAAGAAAGACAAGCGCGGCAAGAAGTAACGTTGCAGGGGAGGCACCTCCGGACCGGGCTGCCGGGCCGGGATTGCTCAAACCAGCCACCCAGAAACCAGCACCAGCATGGAAGCACGAGCCATTCGCAAGCACATCCGCCACTCGCCGACGCGCATGCGCCGCGTGGTCAACGTGGTTCGCGGCAAGCGGGTCCCGGATGCGCTCAACATCCTGACGTTCCTGCCGCACAAGGCCACCCGTCCGATCCGTCTGACGATCCTTAATGCTGTGCATAACCTGATGGACCAGCAGCAGGAGAGCCGGATTTCCGAGGAGGACCTGGTCATCCGCGAAATCCGCGTCGATGGTGGCTCCATGTTCAAACGGATGATGCCCGCCACACGGGGGCGGGCCTTCCCCATCCTCAAGCGCACGAGCCATCTGACGGTGATCGTGGGCACCCCTGAAGAAGCCTGAGCACGGGCGGGTTCAGGCAGGGGAGACCCCCCTGCCGCCACCCCCTAATCCAAAGAGATAGCATGGGTCAGAAAACCAATCCTGTTGGCCTTCGCCTGGGCGTGATCCGGGGATGGGACTCCAACTGGTATGCCGAGAAGGATTTTGCGGAGAAGCTCGTGGAAGACGAGGAAATCCGCAACTACCTGGGAGCGCGCCTGAAGAAGGCAAGTCTGGCACGCATCGTCATCGAGCGCACCCCCAAGCGCGTGATCATCACGCTGCACACCAGCCGTCCGGGTGTGGTCATCGGGCGGGGTGGCCAGGAAGTCGAGAAGCTGCGTGAAGAGATCAAGAAGCTCACCAACAAGGACATCCAGATCAACATCAACGAGATCAAACGTCCGGAGCTGGATGCGAGCCTGATGGCGCAGAACGTAGCACAGCAGCTCGAAGGGCGCGTCTCGTTCCGACGGGCGATGAAGCAGGCTATGACGTCGGCCATGCGCATGGGGGCAGAAGGCATCCGTGTGCGCCTGTGCGGTCGGCTCGGCGGGGCCGAGATGAGCCGGACCGAGCAGTACCTCGAAGGCCGCGTGCCCCTGCACACTATCCGGGCCGACATCGACTATGCCGAGGCCACCGCCTACACCATCTACGGCACCACCGGCGTGAAGGTGTGGATCTACCGGGGCGAAATCCTTGGAAAGCCCGACCTCAGCCCCAACATCCAGGCCCAGCGCCAGCAGATGCAGCAGATGGAGCCGGAACGCAGCAGCCGCAGCCGCCAGCGCCGCCGGGGCGACCGGGGCGGACGGGGCGAGTAACCACCACAACGTCCGGGCTGACCGCCCGTTGCCGATAGCCTAGTGAGGTACCTGCCATGTTAATGCCCAAGCGCGTAAAGTTTCGCCGCCAGTTCAAGGGCAAACTCGATGGGATGGACTACCGCGGTGCGCGCGTCGCTTTTGGCGACTTCGGGCTGAAGGCGCTGGAGGTGGGGCGCATCACCAGCCGTCATATCGAGGCTGCCCGTATCGCCATGACCCGCCGGATGAAACGCACCGGCAAGGTGTGGATCCGCATCTTCCCGGACAAGCCGGTGACGAAGAAGCCAGCCGAGACCCGTATGGGGGGCGGCAAGGGCGCACCCGAATACTGGGTCGCCATCGTGCGTCCGGGCCGCATCCTCTTCGAGGTCGGCGGCGGGGTGCCGGAAGCCCTGGCCCATGAAGCCCTGGCCCTGGCCCAGCACAAGCTGCCCATCAAGACGAAGGTGGTGGTGCGCCCGGACTATGTACCCGCCGAGACCCATCCCCGTCCGTAAGGGCGATTCTGAACTGTTGACCGTGCATGACCATGAAAGTCAAGGAAATCCGGGAACTGAGCCGCGACGAGTTGCTGCAGCGGATCGCTGAGGAGCAGCAAGACCTGCGCCACCTGCGGTTCCAGCATGCCGTTGCCGACGTGCAGAACCCGATCAACCTCCGCAAGAAACGCCGGCTCGTCGCCCAGTTGAAGACGATCCTGCGCGAGAAAAGCTGAAGAGGGTGCGACGGGCTTCTCGCTATCGGCATCCTGTTACACACGAAACAACAACAGCTTCACACCCAACCATAAACGGTAGTTGGTGAGGAACGGTATACGGCTCACCAAGCCCATACAGACCATGGAAGAGCAACAGACCGTACGCAGCGCCCGCAAGGAGCGTGTCGGGGTGGTGGTCAGCAACAAGATGAACAAAAGCATCGTGGTTGCGATCCAGCGTCAGGTGAAACACCCCATCTATGGCAAGTTCATCAAGAAGACGACCCGGCTGATGGCACACGACGAGGCGAACGAGGCCCGCGAAGGCGACACCGTGCGCCTGATGGAGACCCGCCCCCTCAGCAAGAACAAGCGGTGGCGCCTGGTCGAGATCGTCGAACGGGCCAAGTAATTCGGTGGGCAGGCTGGTCCCCGGCCTGCCGACCCGACACCGAGGTGTGATCCACCTGCATCCGCAGAAACAGCCATGATCCAGCAGGAAACGAGACTCAAGGTAGCCGACAACAGCGGGGCAAAAGAAGTGCTCTGTATCCGTGTGCTCGGTGGGACCGGTCGTCGCTATGCCCGCGTGGGCGACACCATCGTGGTGAGCGTCAAGAGCGCCATCCCCGGCGGGGCCGTCAAGAAGGGCGACGTGTCGAAGGCCGTGGTCGTGCGCACCCGGAAGGAATACCGCCGCAAGGACGGCTCCTACATCCGCTTCGATGAGAACGCAGCCGTGTTGCTTAACAACCAGGGCGAACCACGTGGCACCCGCATCTTCGGTCCAGTAGCCCGCGAACTGCGCGAGAAACAGTTTATGCGCATCGTCTCGCTTGCCCCCGAAGTTCTGTGATGCCAGCACGAGGAGGACGTGCCAGGCGCATTCCCCCAGTTGTTCCGAGGCCGTCCATCCGCAATCCGAAATCTGCAATCCGAAACTGACCAATGCCACGTACCACCAACAAACAGAAGAAGCTGCATGTGCGCAAGGGCGACCAGGTGCGCGTGATCGCGGGCAATGACAAGGGGGCAGAAGGACGGGTGCTGATTGTCTACCCCGAAAAGGAGCGCGTCATCGTGGAAGGGGTGAACCTGCGCGTCCACCACCAGCGTCCCAACCAGCAGTTTCCCAACGGCGGGCGCATCGAGCAGGAGCAGCCCATCCATGCTTCCAACGTGATGCCGCTCGACAGCAAGGGCAACCCCACGCGGGTCGGGCGCAAGCAGATCTCCGACCTGGAGACCGGCAAGCAGCGCTGGGTCCGGATCGCCAAGACCACGGGCGAGGAACTGCCCCACTAACTCCGAAATGCCGGTGAATCCCTGATGCAGGGGGAACCGAACCTCCCCGATACCCTTTGAGCAAGTTTGGACGACCCTGTAGCCGCACGACGTTGGACATGCCGTGGGCGGTCGCCTGGAACCGATTGAACGTTTGAACCATGACTGGTTATACCCCCCGACTCAAGACCCGCTACCGCGAGCAGGTGGTACCCGAGTTGATGCAGCAGTTCGGGTACACGAACATCATGCAGGTGCCCAAGCTCGTCAAGATCAGCGTGAACAAGGGCGTAGGCGAGGCCCCGACCAACAAGAAAATCCTCGATGATGCCATCGAGGAAATCCGCACCATCACCGGGCAGCAGCCCGTCACGCGCAAGGCCCGCAAGAGCGTGTCGAACTTCAAGCTGCGCCAGGGCATGGCGATTGGCGTGTCCGTCACACTCCGGGGCGACCGTATGTTCGAGTTCATGGACCGGCTTGTGACGTTGGCCCTGCCCCGCGTCCGCGACTTCAAAGGCATCCCGGACAAGAGCTTCGACGGACGGGGCAACTACTCGCTCGGCATCAAGGAACAGATCATCTTCCCCGAAATCAGCGTCGACAAGGTCGAGCGCATCGGCGGCATGGACGTCACCTTTGTGACGACGGCCCGGACCGATGCCGAGGCGTTCGCCCTGCTGAAAGCCCTCGGGATGCCTTTCGTCCGCCGGGAAAGCGACAAGGCACCGGGAGAATCCCAGGATTAATCCAACCACAGACCCCCATGGCCAAGACAAGCTGGATCGCGCGCCAGAACAAGCGCCGTCGCATGGTCGCCCAGTACGCCGAGAAGCGCCGCAAGCTCAAGGCCGAGGGCAACTACGAGGCCCTCCAGCGCATTCCACGCAACGCCAGCCCGGTACGCCTGCGCAACCGGTGCAAGCTCACCGGGCGGGCACGCGGCTACCTCCGCACCTTCGGCATCTGCCGCATTGTGTTTCGCCAGATGGCCCTCGCCGGCAAGATTCCCGGCGTGCGCAAGTCGAGCTGGTAAGCACAACGAATCCATCCGCAAGCTACAACCCTGAGCAGCCTGGTGCGCCCGCGCAGACCGGCTGACAGACCGAGACCTCCATGAGTGCCCTCACCGACCCTGTGGCGGACTACCTGACCCGCCTGCGCAATGCCCAGCAGGCCCAGCACCGCCACGTCGACGTCCCGGCGTCCAAGCTCAAGCGTGCCCTCACGCAGATTCTGCTGGACAAGGGGTACGTCCAGAACTACCTGAACATCGACGATGGCAAGCAGGGCATCCTGCGCATCTACCTCAAGTACGATGAGGAAGGTGTCCCGGCCATCCGTGAACTCAAACGGGTTTCGCGGCCTGGACTGCGCCGCTATGTCAATGCCGAAGATCTGCCCCGCGTCCGCGACGGGCTGGGGATTGCCATTGTCTCCACCTCGAAAGGGGTGATGACGGACAAGGAAGCCCGCAAGATTCACATTGGGGGCGAGTTGCTCGCCTACGTGTATTAAGGCGGCCCCGAAAGCCCTTCATCAGCAGACGCAAGGCCCTGTTCCTTCCGAGCTTTAAACGACGTTGAGCTATGTCACGTATTGGCAAAATGCCGATCCCGATGGACGCAAAGGTCAAGGTGGATATCCAGCCGAACAACCGGGTGACGGTGAAAGGCCCCCGGGGCGAGCTTTCGCTCCAGGTCGATCCCGACATCCGGGTTGCCATCGAGGACGGGGCGCTCACGGTGCAGCGACCGACCGACCAGAAGCGGCACCGGGCTATGCATGGCCTCTACCGTGCCCTGCTCGCCAACATGGTGACAGGGGTGACCGAAGGCTACAAGAAAGAGATGGAGGTGATCGGGGTGGGCTACCGGGCCTCCATCATCGAGAACGGCATCCTGGAACTGGCCCTCGGTCACTCCCATCCCATCTACTTTCTGGCTCCGAAAGGCATCACCCTGACGGTGGACACGAAGCGGGGCAAGAACCCGTTCATCATCGTGGAAGGGATTGACCGCCAGATGGTAGGACAGGTGGCTGCCAAGATCCGGGGCCTGCGCCCGCCCGAACCCTACAAGGGCAAGGGTATCCGCTACACCGACGAGTTCGTGCGCCGCAAGGCAGGAAAGACCGCTGCACGCTAATTCGGCGTCCGGCCCTCCGGACCCTGTATTCAAGGGATATCAACCATGGCAACGAAGAAGCAAGAACGCCGCCAGCGGGTCAAGCGCGGCATCCGGGGCAAGCTGTTCGGGACGACGGAACGCCCCCGCCTCTCAGTGTTCCGCTCCAACAAGCACATTTACGCCCAGATCATCGACGATGCCAACGGCCATACGCTGGCTTCGGCCTCCAGCCACCTCGAAGGGGTGGAAGGCAATGGCGTAGCCCGCAGCAAAGCCGTCGGGTTGAAGCTGGCCGAGCGGGCACGGGAAGCAGGCGTAGCCGTGGTCATCTTCGACCGCAACGGCTACCGCTACCACGGACGGGTACAGGCCTTGGCCGAAGGCGCCCGCGAAGGCGGCCTCCAGTTCTGATTCATTCTAGCGAGACGCAACAGCGTACATCCAACATGGCAGCACCCAAAGAGAAAAAACGTCGCCCCCGCGAGCGCGAGGAAGAAGTCCAGCAGGAATGGGTCGAACGCCTGGTGGCCGTCAGCCGTGTGGCGAAGGTCGTCAAGGGCGGTCGGCGCTTCTCGTTCAACGCCGTCGTGGTGGTGGGCGATGGGCACGGGCGCGTCGGGGCAGGTCTCGGCAAGGCGAACGAAGTATCCGACGCCATCGCCAAGGGCACCGAGGACGCCAAGAAGAACCTGATCCGCGTCCCGATGAAAGGCGGCACGGTGCCGCATCTGGTGTTTGGCCGCCAGGACGCCGGCAGGGTGTTGCTCAAACCCGCCTCGGCCGGGACGGGTGTGATCGCCGGCGGCGGGGTGCGGGCCGTGCTGGAATGCGCCGGGTTCACCGACATCCTGTCGAAGTCCCTCGGTTCCAGCAACCCCCACAACCAGGTCGCTGCCACCCTCGATGCCCTGGCCCGGCTCGAAGACCCCGGCGAGGTCGCCCGGCGGCGGCGCATCTCGCTCAAGAAAGTGTTTGAAGGCTGAGGCGGGCAGCCCCGCCGGGCGACTGACTCCTAAAACGACATGCCCATGCTCAAAATCACCCAGGTCCGCAGTGTCATCCGGCACACCGAGCACCAGAAAGCCACGATGAAGGCCCTGGGGCTGCGTCGGATGCACCAGAGCGTCACCCACCCGGACACCGTGCAGCTGCGCGGGATGCTCCGCGTGGTCCACCACCTCGTCAAGGTCGAGGAGGTTACAACCTGACCCGGACGAACGCCGGGACATTCCATCCGCGAGTCCGTCGGGGTAGCCGACGGGCGCTAATAGCCAAAACATCATGGATCTGAGCAACCTCAAGCCTGCTGCAGGCGCAACGCACAAGACCAAGCGCATCGGGCGGGGCGAAGGCTCCGGACGCGGTGGACACAGTTCCACGCGCGGCACGAAGGGCCAGAAGTCGGTGTCCGGGGCCAGCATCCCGGTCTGGTTCGAAGGCGGCCAGATGCCCCTCCAGCGCCGCCTGCCCAAGTTCGGGTTCAAGAACCCGTTCCGCGTCGAATACCACACCGTAAACGTGGGCCGTCTGG
>CAZLRO010000118.1:0-10734 GCA_964561865.1 uncultured Rhodothermaceae bacterium
CCAGATCCAGCCTCGCAGCACCGCCGACCTGAACGCGCCCCCGCCCCCAACGACCACCCAGGTGCGGTTCGCCAGCAACACCCTCAGCTTCTCCGAGGCCGGGGGCAGCCTCACCCTCACCGTCAACATCATCAACGCCAGCGCCACCACCGCCACCACCGTCGAGGTCGCCCTCACGGGAGGCACCGCCACTAACGGCGACGACCTCTCCACCTTCAGCACCCAGACGCTGACATTCCCGGCGGGCAGCAGCGACCCGCAGACGGTGCTCGTCACGGTGCTGGATGACGAGGCCGACGAGCCGGACGAGACGCTGGTCTTTGCCCTGCAAAACGTGTCAGGCGGCGACAGTGCCACGCTGGGTACCCCTGCCTCGTTCACCCTGACCCTGCTCGACGACGACACGGCCGACGTGGTGGAGGATGGCGATGGCACCGTGACGGTGGTCAACAGCGACACCGGGCCGCTGCAAGGCACGACGGTTTTCCGCCGGAACCTGCCCCAGACCTTCTCCTTCGAGGTGGCGGGTGTCGAGGGCGGCACCCTGACCCAGCTCCGCCTGACCCTGCCCGATGGCTGGGCGGGCCTGAGCGCAGGCACCGTCACCCTCACCGGCACTGGCTTTGCCAGCGCTACGCCCGTCGTGGACGGGCAGTCGGTGACTATCACCGGCGCCAGCCTGACCCACCTCGCCACCGGGACGGTCATCCTCACCAGCATCACCCCGGTTGTTCCCGACGACCCCACTGAAGACGGCGGGGCGACGATCCTTGCCCAGACCGCCCTCGACGGAGGCACCCTCACCGACATCGCCAACCCTCCTGCCGCCTTCATCACCACCCCGATCAGCCATTTCCGCGACACCGATGCGTCCGGCCTGGCCCTGGACCTGAACAACACAGTGGCGGTGGAGGGTGTGGCCTCGGTGGGCAGTGTCACCTTCGACGGGGACAACCTGCTGGCCTACCTCCAGGATGAAACTGGCGGGATGGTGCTCTTCAACAGCATCCTCAACCCCTTGATCACTGCTGGGAACCGGTATGTGGTCAAGGGCACACTGCTCCAGTTCAACGGCCTGACCCGGCTGCAACCCGCCACACTGACGGACGTGGCGAGCCTGGGAGCCGACACCCCGGTCGTCGCCGACACCACCACCCTCGCCGCACTGCTGGCGGACGCCGAGGCGTTCGAGGGCAAGCTCGTCACCCTCACCAACGTGACGAAGGTGGACGGCACCTGGCCGCCGCTCAACACCGAGGCCAACCTCACCCTCACCGACGACGGCGGCACCAGCACCCTGACGCTGCATATCGACCCGGATACCAACGTCGACGGCTCGACCGAGCCGACCTACCCGACCACCATCACCGGCGTGGTCGGGCAGGCGGACGCTACGCTGCCCTTCACGGCGGGCTATGAACTGCTGCCCCGCAGCGCCGCCGACCTCGTCAACAGCATCCCGCCGCCGCCTCCGGATACGACCGTCGTGCAGTTTGCCCTTTCCGGCGGCACTGCCGCCGAGGACAGCGGCACCGCCACCGTCACCGTCACCCTTACTGACCCCAGCGCCACGACGGCCACCGCCGTGCAGGTGCTTGTCGTGGGCGGGACAGCCACTGCGGGCGACGACTACACCTTCAGCACCCAGACCCTGACGTTCCCGGCAGGCAGCAGCACGTCGCGGTCCGTCACCCTCACGCTGGTGGACGACCTGGTGGCCGAAGACGACGAGACGGTGGTCCTGGCGTTGGCAACTCCCACTGGCGGTACGGCAGCACGGGTGGGGAGCCTGGGCAGCTTCACGCTAACCCTCACCGACGACGACAGCGGGGGCAACGTCCTGCCGATGGGTGAGGCCCGCCTCTTGCCCGACGGCACCAGCGTGACGGTCGAGGGCATCGTCACCCGGGCACTGGGGGCCTTCACCCGCATCCAGGACGAGACCGGTGGCCTGGTGATGCGCCAGACGGCCGGGGCGTTCTTCGATGCCGTCGCCAGTGGCACCGTCCGCAAGGGCGACCGGCTACGGGCGACAGGTGTGCTCTCGCAGTTCAACGCCCTCAAGCAACTCAACGAGGCCGATATCACCGCCTTCGAGGTACTCTCGCGGGACAACCCGCTGCCTGCCGTGCAGATGGTGACGCTGGCCGAGCTGGCCGCCAACGGCGAAAGCTATGAGAGTGAACTGGTGCGCACGACGGGCCTGACCATCGAGACGAGCGACCTGGCCTTCGCTGCCGCCCGCACCTACACCCTCTCCGACGCCTCCCTCGCCGGAGGGATCGTCTCGCTCCGCCTGCCCAACGCGGGCGACTCGGACGTAGATGGCCTTTCGATCATCGCAGGGCCGTACACGTTCGAGGGTGTCCTCGGCCAGTTCAGCAGCACTGACCCGGCTGCGGGCTATCAACTGATGGCCGTGGAGGCCGGCGACCTCACCAGCACCGTTGCCACCGAGGACGAGACGCTGCCGACCGCCTTCACCCTGCATGGCAACTACCCCAACCCGTTCAACCCCGCCACCACCCTCCGTTTCGACCTACCTGCCCCGGCCGAGGTGTCGGTGGTTCTCTACGACGTGCAGGGCCGCCAGGTGATGGTCCTCCCCGTGCAACGGCTCGATGCAGGCCACAACCGGACAATTACGGTCGCCGCTTCCTCCTTGCCTTCCGGCCTCTACCTCTACCGCCTCACCGCCCAGCTCCCCACCCGAACGCACGTCGCCACCGGGCGGATGGTCCTGGTGAAGTAGTCGCAGGTGGGAGAGGGATTGAAAAGCGCAACCTACTGCCAGCCGGCCAGCGCCTGTTGCAGCGAGGCGATGTACCCTCCTTCCTGCACGGCGGTGTCGAGCGTGTCGAGGAAGTGCTGGCCCCAGCCGGGATGGTCCAACTCGTCCCACAGGGTGTTGTGCCAGAGCATCACCGCCGCCCCGCCAAAGCGCTGGACTGTCCGGAGCAGGTCGGTGGTGGCGGTGTGGGCCTGCTCGGCGGAGAGCTGACGGCGGTTGAACAGGGTGGCCTCCATCAGGCACAGCGGCATCTCCCACAGCTCCAGCGGAGTGTTGGCGACCGGGTCGAACACCTGAAACGGCTGGCAGGTCGCGTGGCGGAAGCCTTCGTGCTCGGCGAACCCCAGGGTGGAATCGATCTCGAACCCGGACTGCTGCTGCAAGCGGGGGGTGACGGGCAGGTCGTAGCGGAGGTAATGCTGACGGATGGAACACGGCGGGGTGGGAAGGACCTGCGACAGCCGCGCCCGCTCGCGGGCCAGGCAGGCGGGATGCCGGTAGCTGTGAAACCCCGGATGCAGCCCCGCCTCGAACCCGTCGGCGGCCAGGTGCGCCAACTGGCGACGCAGCCAGGGGTCGGCCAGCCGATAGTACACATCGTACCGGCTACGGGCCTCGGCCTTGAAAAAGAAGGTCGCCGTGCCACCGCGCCGGGTTGTCTCCGTGCGTAGCCGGACAAAGGATGCCCGGTAGACATCGCCGGGCCGAAGCCAGTCGGCCAGAAACGCCCGGAAGCGCCGCAGACGCTCCGGCAACGGCTGTTTCCGGGCGTTTGCCAGCAGGTACGCGATGACCTCCCGGTAGACCATCCCCGGACGCCACTTGCGCAGGTAGTCGATGTCGTGTGTAGGGCAGAAGGCCCAGCGATGCCCGGCCCATTGCCGGGGCTGCACGGGCACGCCCGCACCGACCAACTGCTCCGCCAGCATCGCCCGGTATCCGTCCACAACCGGGAGGGTGGTGATCCCCAACCGGGCCTGCAACGACCCTGCGTGGGGAAACCGCCCGTAAGGATCGCGTGCGACGAGGGTGTGCTCCTGCCAGCCGGAGAGCCAGAAAAACGCAGAGGCCACCCCGTCGGGATGCGCAGCCGTGCCAAACAGCACCGGCCAGGACCGCTCCTGCCAGGGCACCCAAAACACGCCTCCCGGCTCATAGGCCGCCCGCGCCGTAAAGTATCGCACCGTCTCCGGCAGCAACGGCAGGGCCACGATAGCGGCGGACAATCCCGATAGCTCGGTTCCATAGTAGAGGCCCGTGCCCGTCAGTTGATCCCGCGTCACCCACACCGGATCCAGGTTGAGCGGCAGGAGCAGCATCCGCAGGGTATACTGCGCTTTCGGCACGAAGTCCGGGGGGGCTTCGATACAGCAGGGCAGGCACTGCGCCGATTTATTTATCACGTATCCTCCATCCGTAAAACGGTATTACGTCTAAATTACGCACCCTGGGTGCAGGCTGCGATGGGGGCCTGGTACTTGGTGGGGTTGCTGCCGTCCCATCGGTGTCATCACGGGGAGGCCGTGGACGATCTTGATCGCCTTGCCAGAGTCTGCCCCCGCGCAGGCGGGGGTGGTGATCTCGCCCTTTGCACCGGGCAGCCGCGTTGAAGCAGCCTGCGGCGTCGAGATTGCCATGTCTGACCGATCTCATGAGATCGGTCAGACATGGCAATGACACGTTTGGGGAATGGGCCTGCCAAGTACCAAGCACCCAATAGCTAACAGCTAACGGCTAACAGCCATCCTCGCATCCCATCCTCTCCTCACCCTCTCCCGCCAGCAGCCCGTTGCTTCCCCGGTTCAAAACTTTCTCCGACCCGGTGCATGGCTTCATCGCTGTGCCGCGTACCCTCCTCCTGCCGCTCATCCAGACGCCGGAGGTGCAACGGCTGCGGCGTATCCGGCAACTGGGGGTAGGCTACCTCGTGTTCCCCGGTGCCGAGCATACCCGCTTCGGCCATGCCCTGGGGGCGATGGCGTTGATGCACGACACCCTGGCGAACCTGCGGGAACACGGCACCCCTGTTTCGGAGGAAGAGCACCAGGCGGCGCTGGCCGCAGCCCTGTTGCACGACCTCGGCCACGGTCCGTTCTCGCACACGCTGGAACGCGAACTCATCGACGGCTTTCACCACGAGGCCATGAGCCGGGTGATGGTGGCTTACCTCAACGACCGCTTCGACGGTGTGCTCAACACGACCCTCCAGATCTTCGACGACACCTACCCCCGCCCGTTCTTTCACCAGCTCCTCTCGAGCCAACTGGACATGGATCGCCTGGATTACCTGCGGCGGGACTCGTTCTATACCGGGGTGGTGGAAGGAGACGTGGGCGTCGAACGCATCATCCGCACGATGCGGGTTCATCCGGTCGCCGGAGGTCCGGACAGCCAAGTGGTGCTCGAAGCCAAGAGCCTGTATCCGGTCGAGAGCTTCCTCAGTGCCCGCCGCTTGATGTACGGACAGGTGTACTTGCACCGCACCGTGCTGGCCGGCGACCAGGTGTTGCGTGCCGTCGTCCGACGTGCCCGCACGCATCTGGCCGCCGGGGCGGCGGCCCTGCTGCCCCATAGCTCTCCCGCCTTCCGCTTCTTCCTCGAACGTCCGTACACGGCCAACGACCTCACCGCCCCCCTGGTGCGCCAGACCTACACCGCTCTCGACGACTCGGATATCCTCTTCTCCCTCAAACAGTGGATGCACAGCCCCGATCCGTTGCTGGCAGACCTGTGCCGCCGCTTCCTCCAGCGGGACTTCTTCCGCGTGGCTTTCCTGCCGGAACCCCTCCCGGAGGCCTGGATGCAGGAGGCCCAGCAGCAGGTCGCTTCCTACCTGACCTCCAGCGGGCTTTCTGCCCCCGACACCGCCCTCCCGGATGCCACTTACTACCTGATGCAGGCATCGGTTCACCACGAGGCCTACGGGTCACACGCCGACCCCATTGGCGTACTGAACCAGCACCAGCAGATCATCGAACTGTCGCAGGCGTCCCGGCTCGTGGCTGCCCTGGGTGTTCCGGAAGTACGGCCCTACGTCTGTTTCCCTAAAGAAGTGAAGCTGGATTTTCCGGGTGGGTAACAGGAAGCCTGGAACAGCCTTTGGAACGCTTTGCTTTGGGACGGCCTGTCGGCCTCCTCGTGATGACACCGATGGAACGGCAGCAACCCCACCAAGCACCAGCCAACAGCTACCTTCTTCAACACTATTTCTTCGGGTTGCCAGGGTAATATTGAAATGAAAATCGGTATAACTAGGTTAATGCCAAATAAAATTTGATCGATACCAGATAAAACGGGATCTTCGTCGTAAGCGATGGCATAGAAGCCGTGACTAACCGGAAGTGGTTTTACCCTGATTGACCTGACGAGGAGTTGTTATGATGACCGAATCCTTGGCGAAGGGCGTGCCGGACCTGGAGGCCCTGTCGGCCTATGAGAAGGCCAGTGGAGATGGGGGGCTGGATCCCCGCTGCATCCCCCAGTATCTGGACGGTGCACCACCCGTCGGCGCGGCCATCGCGTACCCCGGCTACAGCGACGAGGACCAAGCGTCGTGGCAATTGCTGTTCGACCGTCAGATGGCGCTGTTGCGCGGGCGGGCCAGCGAAGCGTTCTTCAACGGGGTAGCGGTGCTGGGCATGACGCCGGACTGCATCCCGGCCCTGCGCGACCTGAGCGCCCGCATGGAGGCCGCCACCGGCTGGCAGGTGGCCCGCATCCCTGGGCTGTTGCACGAGAAAGACTTCTTCTCGCTCCTGGCGAACCGCACGTTCCCGTCCACCGACTACATCCGGGGGCGGCACGAGATCGACTATACCCCGGCTCCGGACCTGTTCCACGACATGTTCGGCCACATGCCGATGCTGACAGAGCCAGCCTTTGCCGATTTCTACCAGATGTTCGGGCAGGCGGCCCTGAACGCGCAGGGGGCCGACCGTCCCCGGCTGGAGCGGCTCCACTGGTTCACCGTCGAGTTCGGACTGATCCAGCAGGCCGAAGGCACGCGCATCTTCGGAGCGGGCATCCTCTCCTCGAAGAACGAGGTCGGCCATGCCCTCTCGGAGGCCGTCACGGTCCATCCGTTCGACCCGGACCGCATCGCCGAGCAGGACTACGACGTCTGGCACCTGCAAGACGTGCTGTTTGTGCTGGATTCCTTCGAGCAACTCGTCGATGGCTTCCGGTGGTGGACACGCAAACGCGGGCTGCTGGGCTGACTTTTCGCCGCTGCAACCAGCGATGAAGCACCGGGGCGTGGGGAACGACGCTCCGGTTTTTTTGTTTGGCTGATCAGTATCTTCAAGCCGAAAATGAGTCCCTCAGAGAACGATGCCAGGTGTTGAACGACTTTCGATGCGGGTAACGGGACGGGTGCAGGGGGTGGGGTTCCGGCATTTTGTGCGGGCAGAGGCGCGGCGGCTGGGGCTGGTGGGCTGGGTGCGGAACGAGCACTCCGGAGCCGTGTCCCTCGAAGCCGAGGGGCGCCGCGATGCCCTGGAGGTGCTGGTCGCACGGGTACGGCAAGGCCCACCCTCCGCCCACGTCCAGCACGCCGAGGTGGTCTGGCACCCGGCCAGCGGGGCCTTCGAGACGTTCGAGGTGCGTTTCTTCTAGCTGGAGGTCAGGGCCTCGGCCTCGATGTGCTGGTAGTACCGTTCGGCGTAGTCCTTGACCATCCGGCGGGCGCTGAAGGCGTAGGGCAGGTGGTGCATGGCCTGGCGCATCCGGGCGATCCACTGTGTGGGCAGGCCTCGGTCGTCCCGCTCGTAGAACGCCGGGAGGACCTGCTCGGTGAGGGTTTGGTAGAGAAACGCGGCGTCCTCCGGGTCCTGGATGGTCGGGTCTTTGTACTCGTGGGAGTCCTCATGCCCGATGGCCCAGCCATTGTGCCCATTGTATCCTTCGGGCCACCAGCCGTCGAGGATGGAGAGGTTGAGGCAGCCGTGCAGGGCCGTCTTCTGGCCGCTGGTGCCGCTGGCCTCGAACGGACGGCGCGGGTTGTTCAGCCAGACGTCACAGCCGGAGACAAGCGTCCGCCCGATTTCCATGTCGTAGTCTTCCAGGAACACCACCTTGCCTTTCAGTTTCGGGTGCTGGGTGAGGGTGTAGATTTCCTGGATATAGGCCTTGCCGGGGTTGTCGGCCGGGTGCGCCTTGCCGGCGTAGATGACTTGCAAGGGGCGGTCGGCGTCCTGGAACAGGGCGAGGGTGCGTTCGAGGTCGTGGAAGAGCAGGGGGGCGCGCTTGTAGGTGGCAAACCGCCGGGCAAAGCCGATGGTGAGGGCCTCCTTGTCCAGCGCAGGCGTTTGCCGCAGGGACTGGTGGGCGGTGTAGTCGTTGACGAAGTCGATGAGGGCGCCGCGCAGCAGCCGTCGGTAGTCCCAGAGTGCCTCGTCTGGAATCCGGTCGATCCTGGCCCAGGTCTTTGGGTCTTCGAGGTGTTTTTCCCAGTCGCCCAGGTGCTGCCGGAGGAACGGTCGGGCGGCGGGGGAGGTCCAGGTTGCCAGGTGGATGCCGTTGGTGACATGGCCGATGGGCACCCGGTCGAGGGGCAGGTGCGGGTAGAGGTGGTGCCACTGGCGGCGGGCTACCTCGCCGTTGAGCTTCGAAACGCCGTTGGCCTTGCGCGAGAGCTTCAGCCCCAGCACCGTCATGGTGAACGGCTCGGTCATGTCGTTCGGGTTGACCCGCCCGTAGCCCATGAGGTCGTGTTCCGAGAGGCCCAGTTGGGTGCGGAAGCCGTGCATCTCGGCCAGGAACAGGGCGGGGTCGAAGCGGTCATGCCCGGCCATGACGGGGGTATGCGTGGTAAAGGTACACTGGTTGTAGACCGTTGTCTCGGCCACCGGACGCGGGTCGCCGACGACCAGCCGTTCGCGCAGCAGTTCCAGTGTCAGGAAGGCACAATGGCCCTCGTTCATATGGAACACATCGGGACGCAGGCCCAGCGCCCGCAGCATCCGCACCCCGCCAATGCCGAGGATAATCTCCTGCTGGATGCGCGTCTTGCGGTCGCCCTGGTAGAGCCGCCGGGTGAGGAAGCGCAGGTTGTACGGGTTGGCGTCGAAGTCGGCGTCGAGCAGGTAGAGCGGGGTGCGGCCCACCGCCACACGCCAGGCCCGCAGGTGCAAGGTGGTGTGCTCGATGGGCACAGCCACCGTCAGGGCCTTGCCATCAGCACCGGTGACCAGGGTGACCGGCTGAAGCGTGGCGTCGATGGAGGGGAACTCGGCCTCCTGCCAGCCCTTGACGTCGAAGTACTGCTTGAAGTAGCCATCCCGCAGAAACAGCCCGATGGCAGTGAAGGGGTAGCCGAGGTCGGAGGTGGCCTTCACATGGTCGCCCGCGAGGATGCCCAGGCCGCCCGAATAGAGCGGGAAGCTCTCGTGCAGCCCAAACTCCATGCAGAAATAGGCGGTCGTGGCGGCATCGGCGTAGCGGCTGGGGGCGTGCAGGTAGGCCTGGAAGGCGTCGTAGACCGTATCTACTTCCTTGAGAAACGCCTTTTCTTGCAGCAGCGCGGGGTTGGCCGAGCGGAGCGCGACAATCGGGTTGTTGTTCGCGGTGCGGAATGCTTCAGGGTTCAACCGCCGGAACAGGTCCAGTGCTTCGGGATGCCAACTCCACCACAGGTTCCGGCTCAACGCTTCCAGCTTCTCCAACGGGGTCATTACAACAGCAGGGATGATTAGGGAACGCGAGGAGATGTAAACGCTTACATCTCCCCATACAGAAAACTCCCGGTGAAAGCCGCACGCGGGAGCAATCCGGGGCCACAGCAGGTGGCAAAGGACCGGCAATATACGGCAGTACCATTGGGGCCGACACCGCCGGGATGGATTTCATAAGAATCGGGCAGACACACCGAGGACGCGAACAAACCCATTGGCGCCGTCGTTTCAGCGGTGGCTTGTTCGGAACTGACTGCTGTATGCGTACCTGGTATCGCCAACTCGATTATCCCCTTCTGGTCACCTGGCTTTTGCTGACGTCGGTCGGGTTGCTGGCGATCTACAGCACCACGCACGGTCCAGCGGCGGAGTTTCTGCTGGAGAGCGTGCAACAGAACTTCCAGCGGCAGTTGTTCTGGCTAGGGGTCTGTGTCTTCGGGCTGGTCATCGCTCTGCTGCTGCCCGTCCGGTTCTTCCAGGCAGCGGCCTACCCCATCTACGGGCTGACCCTGTTGCTGCTGCTTGCCACGTTGCTGGCTGGCAAGGAGGTCAACGGGGCCAAGGCGTGGCTGGTGATCGGCCCGGCCCAGTTTCAGGTGTCGGAGCTGGCGAAGGTAGGGACGGTGCTGGCCGTCGCCCGGCTGCTCTCGGGTAAACGACCCACCTCGAACGGGCTGCGCTATGCGTTGCTGGCGGTAGCGTTGCTGGTGGTGCCGGGTGGGATCATCCTGCTGCAAAACGATACCGGGACGGCGCTGGTCTTCTTCGGGTTGGTGCCGGTGGTGCTGTTCTGGAGCGGGTTGCCCCTGCCCATCCTGATGCTGATGATCTCCCCGGCGGTGGCGGGCTACTTCGCCATCGTGTACATGCCGGCAGCGGTGGTGCTGGCCGTGCTGTTCACCGGCTACATGTTCTGGACCACCCGCGAGTACCTCTTGTCTGGGCTGGCGCTGCTGTTTACGGGCGGGACGGCGGGGGTGATCTCCTTTGCCATTGTCAAGGTGTTACAGCCTCATCAGGTGGCCCGCATCCTCTCTTTCACCAACCCCGAAGCGAAAGAGTATCGCAACGAGGTGGGGTATCACCTGGTGCAGTCGAAGGCCGCCATCGGGTCCGGCGGGCTGTTCGGGAAGGGTTTCATGAAGGGGACGCAGACGCAGGGAGCCTACATCCCGGAGCAGTCCACCGACTTCGTATTCAGCGTGATTGGTGAGGAGTTCGGGTTCATCGGGTCGGCGATCCTGGTGATCGTCCTGTGGCGCGCTCGGCCCG
>CAZLRO010000119.1:0-10687 GCA_964561865.1 uncultured Rhodothermaceae bacterium
GTTCATGCCGATGACGCCGGAGCTGGCCGTGGCCTTCCTGGCCGTCATCAAGATCGGCGGGATCGTCCTGCCGCTCTTCAGCGGCTATGGGCCGGGGGCCATTGCCGCGCGGCTCCAGGATGCCGGGGCCAAAGCCCTCTTCACTGCCGACGGCTTCTTCCGCCGAGGTCGGCCCGTCGCCCTGAAGCCTGTCGCCGACGAGGCCCTTGCCCAGTGCCCCACCGTGCAGCACGTGGTCGTCCACCGCCGGGCGGGCCTCGACGACCTGCCCTGGACCGATGGGCGCGACCACGCATGGGATGCCCTCGTCGCCCGACAGCCCGCCGAGGCCGCTACCGTGCATACCGCCGCCGAGGACGTGCTCATGGTGATCTACACGAGCGGGACCACCGGCAAGCCCAAGGGCGCGGTGCACACCCACTGCGGCTTCCCCGTCAAGGCGGCACAGGACCTGCGGCAGGCGATGGACCTCAAGCCGGGCGAGGTGCTCTACTGGATGACCGACATGGGCTGGATGATGGGGCCGTGGCTGGTCTTCGGCGCTCTGCTCAACGGGGCGACGATGGTCTTCACCGATGGCGCGCCGGACTACCCCACCCCGGCACGGCTCTGGGAGGTGGTGGAGCAGCATGGCGTCACCCACCTCGGCGTCTCGCCCGTGCTCATCCGTTCGCTGATGACCCACGGCACTGCCCCGCTCGCAGGCCGCGACTTCTCCCGGCTGCGGGCAGTTGGCTCGACGGGCAGCCCCTGGGACCCCGACGGCTGGCAGTGGCTGTTTCAGCACGTGCTGGAAGGCCGCAAGCCCATCCTCAACTACTCCGGCGGCACCGAGATCAGCGGGGGCATCCTCTGTGGCAACTTCTTCAAGCCCCTCAAGCCCGGCGCATTCTCTGGCCCGGTGCCCGGCATGGATGCCGATGTGGTGGACGAGCATGGGCAACCTGTACGTAACGCGGTCGGCGAGCTGGTCATCCGCAAACCTTGGATCGGTATGACGCGGGGGTTCTGGCACGACCGCCAGCGGTACCTAGACGCCTACTGGAGCCGCTTCGAGGGCCTCTGGCTGCACGGCGACTTCGCGGCCATCGACGAGGACGGGCTGTGGTACCTGCTGGGCCGTAGCGACGACACGATCAAGGTGGCAGGCAAACGGGTGGGACCGTCGGAGGTGGAGGCCCTGCTCAACGCCCATCCCGCTGTGCTCGACAGTGCAGCCATTGGCGTGCCCCACCCCGTCAAGGACGAGGAGATCGCCGCTTTCGTGATCCTCAAACCCGGCCACCAGCCGGAGGAACCGTTGCGCCAGGCCCTCATGGCACTGGTCACCGACGAACTCGGAAAGGCTCTGAAGCCGCAGTTCGTGAAGTTCGTCATTGCCCTGCCCAAGACGCGCAATGCCAAGGTCATGCGCCGGGTCATCCGCGCCGCCTGGCTGGACCTTGATCCCGGCGACACCTCCAGCCTCGAAGACCCGACCACCATCGAGGCCATCCGGCAGGCCCGGTGAGGGCGTTGCGATTCGGTCAAGAAAGGAAAATTATAGTCAGATTGACTATATAGAGGCGGAGGTGTGGCAGACCTCGAATGGTCCGGTTGCAGCGTGCAACAAAGAGGCTGTCTTCGTTGAAAAGGTAAGTGCGACATGGCAGGGCATCCCGGCGTGCCCCGACAGGTCAGAGACTGCGTTCGGAAGTGGACACTCGAGGCCGGGAAAAGGCGCAAACGGCCCTTGTTTGCACGACGGCCCGAATCTTGCCGGGGCGTGGCGCGTTGGTGTTCCATTCCCCCATCCAGGCTGGTGTGTATGATCCGCTTGTTCTTCCACCCGTTGCTGGGCCTGCTGCTCTGTGCCCTGCTGATCCCGTCTCTTCAGGCCCAGCCCGTGGGCACGGCCACCCTCACTGGCACCGTCGTGGACGAGGAGACGGGGGAGCCGCTCGTCGGGGCCAACGTGTTCATTGCCGTCTCGATGATCGGCACGGCCACCGACGCACAGGGACGCTACCGGCTGGAGCGGGTGCCCCTCGGTGCCCATCGTCTCTACGTCTCCATGCTCGGCTACGAGCCGACCCTGCTGGATCTGATGCTGCGCGAAGCCCGCGTCCATCCGTTCAACTTCCGCCTCAAGCCCACCATCATCGAAGGGGCTGAGGTCACCGTCGAGGCGGAACGGGACAAAAACTGGCAGCGACGGCTGGAGAAGTTCACCCGGCTGTTCATCGGCGAGACGCCCAATGCGCAGATGACGAAGATCCTGAACCCGGAGGTCATGGATTTCACCGAGAAGCTGGGGGAGTTCCGGGCCACGGCCAGCGCCCCGCTCGTCATCGAGAACCGGGCGCTGGGCTACAAGGTGCAGTACTTCCTGAAAGAGTTCGTCGCCGAGCCGACCCGTACCCGCTACGACGGCGAGCCGCTGTTCGAAGAGATGACGCCGGAAAGCCCCGAGCAGGCGCAGTTCTGGAAGCAGCAGCGGGACGTGGCCTTCATGGGGTCGTTCCGTCATTTCGCCCTGGCCCTGCTGGCGGGCCGCGTCGAAGGGCAGGGGTTCATGGTCTACAGCCGCCCCTCGGCCACGATGGCCTCCTCGGACAACGTGCTGCGCGGCGGAGGACTCCTGCAAGGCGGCGGGCGCGCCCCGCTCGACCCGAAGACCATCCTCCGCGAAGGTAGCACGCCGAACGAGAAGGTGCTGGACTTCCGAGGCTTCGTCGAGATCATCTTCACCGGGGAGATGGAGGACGAATCCTACCAGTCCTGGCAACAGCGGGGGGGATGGAGCCGCCAGAAATACCAGACCTCCTGGATCGAACTCTCGAACGGCCCGGCGCTCATCGACTACAAAGGGGACGTCCTCGACCCCTACGGCATCACGTTCTACGGCTACCTGGCCTTTGAACGGGTGGCGGACGAGGTGCCCAAGGAATACCGTCCGGGCCAGTAAAAACACCGTCGGCACGACCAACAGGCCGTGCCGACCGTTGCCGATACGGGCGCTGGACGGGTGGGATGCAACCCTAGTCCGCCAGCACGCCCGACATGCCCTTGAGGCCCACTTCCATCATGCTCCAGGCGGTGCCCGCGTGGAACGGCTCGCCCGCCCGGAACCGCATCGGCAAGTACAGCCCCAGCAGCTTCTTGCCCAGCCGCCACAACGGCGAGACGCCCGCCTTGTAGTCGCCATCGGCACCCGGGCGCACCTCGACGGGGCGCTGTGGGTCGCCGGTCAGGCGCAGCGGTACCTGGGCGAAAGTGGCCTTGTCGAACTGCTCCATCACACACATCGACACCGGATCGAAGGCTACTCGGGGGGGGCGTCCAGTGAACTCCCCAACCAGCGTCTCCGCCACCGCGTCGGCCTGGAGGAATGCCAGGAACGCCTGCTTCACCGGGAAGTCGCCCGCGTCACCGGGCGCAAAAATGTCCGGATAGCCCTGCACAGCGCGGGTGTCGAAGGTAGTGTGGACGAAGCCGCGCTCGTCGCGGGGCAACGCCGTGTAGTCCACCCGGGCGATGTACGGTGGGAAGGAGACGAGCACGTCGTAGTCGAACTCCGCCCCGTTCGTGTACCGCACCCGGTCCGGCAACACTTCCTGGACGACGTGCCCGGTGTGGCCGATGATGTGCCGCTCGGCGAATTCCTCGGTCACGATCTCGTGCAGCTTCGGACCAAAGGCCTGGATGAAGGAGGACTCCGAGGTCGTCCAGACGATCTGCACGGCGTCCCGCACCTTGTGCCGCCGCAGATGGGTCTCTACCATGAACACCATCTCGTAGAGCGGGCCTGCACACTTGTTGTTGGGCGGGATGAGGAAGAGCAGGCGCGTCACCCGCCCGGCATGGGCACGCGCAACGATGGTGTCGAGCTGTTCGCCGAGCCGCTGCATCTCGCGCGGCGTCCAGATCGTGTTGGCGTTCTCCGGCAGACCGGGGATTTCCTCCGGACGCATGGCCGCGCCAGTTGCCAGCACCAGCCGGTCGTAGGACAGCGGGGCCTGCCCCTCCAGCAGCACCTTGTGCGCAATCGGATCGATATCCCGGACGCGGGCCTGGAGGAACCGGATCTTCTGCCGCCCCGTCGGTTCTGCCAGCGGGATTTGCAGCATCTCCGGGTTCAGGCCAAAGGGGATGTAGATCGTGTTCGGGCGAAAGAGAAAGGCGGCTTCGTCCGATACCAGGGTCAGGTCGACGGCCTCGTGCAGCCGGTGCTTGAGCAGAAAGAGGGTTTCCAGCCCGGCAAACCCGCCGCCGAGGACCACAATATGCGGCTTGCGTTCCATGACAGACCTCGCGGGTGCGTTGAGAACACCTCCAGCATACGCGCAAGGGCAGCCCGACGATGAAGGGCAGGGGCGGGAGGGGACGTAGGCCAGGGTTGCATCCACACGTAGGGGCGATGCCTACAGGCAGGCAATGCCCTAAATATAGTCAATTTGACTATATAAGCTACCTGGGCTTCGTTCGGCGTGAGGGCAGCCCCAGGTCTTCGGGCAGTAGCGAATGCATGACTGCGTCAATGAGTCGGCCGTTGTGCAGCAGGCGGTTACGGAGGAGGCCTTCGGGGGTGGCACCGACCTTCTCGGCCACCCGCAGACTGGCCGTGTTGGCTACATCGACGACGATCTCGATCTGTTGCAGGTGCAGTTCCAGGAACCCGAACCGGGCCAGCAGTAGCACGGCTGCGGAGGCGTAGCCGTACCCTGCCTGGCTACGGCGGATCCAGTACCAGAGGTTGGCAAAGTAGTGGGTATGGTTGAGGTGGTTGAGGCCACAACTGCCCAGCAGGAAGCGGTCGTCGGCATCCAGGATGGCGAACGGGTAGGCCACCGTCTCGGCCCAGTCCGCAGTACAGCCTCGGATCCAGTCCTCGGCTTCCCGTTGGGAATAGCCTTCATGCAGCCACGACAGCCAGGGAGCAACCGTGTCGATGGATTCGAGCGCCGCCTCGTAGTAGGCTGCCGCGTCTTCCTCCCGGAGAGGGCGGATGCGGATGTGGCCGTCGGTCCATTCTGTCTGCATGGGGTAGCGCCTCAGGCGTCTTGTTCGAGGGCTGCTGGTGTCCACCAGACAGCTTCCGGGAAGACCAGCGGGTCCAGGGGCGGACCGGGGTCCGTCCAGCCATTGTCTTGCACCTGCATGAGCACCATCACCTCCATGTCGTGGTCGACGACGATCTGGCAGGAGAGCCGGGCCTGGCCGAGCAGCGCCCGTTCGCGGAGCTTCTGGTATTCGGCCCGTGTGAACGTCTCTGGCTCGCCTGCCTGGAACCGTACCCGGCAGGTGGTACACCGGGCCTTGCCCCCGCATCGGTGCCCAATGTCGATGCCGCAGGTTTCGAGCGCGTTGGCAAGACGGGTCCCCGTTTCAACATCGAACGTACCCAGGGAGGCAATGGTCAGTTTAGGCATGGCGATTGGTGCTTGGTACTTGGGAAAATAGCCGTTAGCTGTTAGCCGTTAGCTATTGGGTGCTTGGTACTTGGTACTTGGGGCTTGAAAAAATCCGCAATACGAAATCCGCAACCCATAATCTCCGGTTGTCACCGAAAGTTCACCTGCATTTCCGGGCAGTGCCTTGAATTGTACGAAAAGGCTGGCCTAAATTCACCTTTCCTGTATCGACGGAGATCATAGCTCAGTAGGTTAGAGCGCCAGATTGTGGCTCTGGAGGTCGAGGGTTCGAATCCCTCTGGTCTCCCCCAGCGCCCGCCAGGGCCAACGGGTTTTCACCTGCCGCGTTCGTCTAGTGGTCCAGGACGCCGGCCTTTCACGTCGGTAACACGGGTTCGAGTCCCGTACGCGGTACATGGAGCGGTCTCATGAGATTGCTCAGGACCATCTCATAAGATCGCCTTGCGCGATGCCCACAGTCTCATCGGAGGCTGTGGGCTTTTTTTCGGGGTTGAGGCCCACCCGCTCCACGTGGCCGTATGGAAGCCACCCCTTGTGAACCGGGAAATCCTTCTGGTGGCTCCAAACGGTTTGATTCTGGCATTGCTTTTGACAAAGCCCGTTCGGGACTGAAAACACGGGGGTTCCGGGTTCAACGTCTCAAACACGGTTTCCAACTGAGACAACAGACAGGGGTTGAAGATGAAGCGGATCGGGCAGGGATTGCAGTTCAACGTGTTTGACCGGGGCGAACAGGTGGAGAAGGTGCCGACGAGCCCCGCCGAAATCCGGAACCGTCTCCTCTGGGCCAACCCGATGTGGCTGTTGCGTCCGGCGGCCCTGCGCCGGAAAGTCCAGCAGGTGGTGGCCGAGCGCGAGGAGGCCGTCCGGCAGTTCCGCGCACACCAGACCGACCGCACCCTCTTTGCCAACCTCCAGGTGGTGGATGGGCGTATTTCCCAGGACAAGGCACAGCCACTTGGACAGGCCCTCAAGGCCGGGGCCGACGGCTATGCCCTCATCGACCGCTACGTGGAATTCCAGCTCCAGTGCTGGAGCCAGGGCTTCGCCGAGACCAGCTTCAACTTCACCGTAAACAACGGCCTGGATCGAACGGGCAAGCTCGTCGTCCTCGACATCGGCGAGGTTACCTTTGACAAGGCTGGCATCCGCCGCGAGATCGAACGACGGCTCTGGGAAGGGGCCTGGAGTGCTTGGCACGACCTGCCAGCCGAACTGCGGGCCTACTTCTTCTACAAGATGAACAAAGCTATGACGGTGGAGAACCTGGAGATGTACTGGAAGGAGACCCCTGTCGCCCGGATCCTGCCGCTGCGCTCTGCCGAGCAGTTCAACCTCTACGCCCAGGCACCGGCCCCCGTCCGCAAGGAGCCGGCCCGCATTTTCAGCCTGGCCTGAGAACCGCCCCACCTCCGCAAATCCGCAAACGGCATGGTGATCCGGTATTACCTGGGCGTATCCCCTCGCTGGTACCAGCAGGCCCTTTATGCATTGGAGCTGCTGTTCGAGGGATTAGGGGTAGCCGGGCAACCCGTCGCCTCTCCCGCCGATGCCGACCTGGTCTACACCCCTGTCCGTCCGTCCACGATGCCCCTCCAGGCCGTCTGGATGGCCGCCGACCCGGTAGCGGACTGGACGCAACAGCCCTGCACGCACACGCCCTACCAGGGCATCCCGGTGCTGTACGGGCATCGCCTGCCTGTCGGGTTCAGCACCCACGACCTGTTCTGCGACCTGCTCTATGCCACCTTTGCCGTGGCGACCGGGGGCTGGCTGCACGGCGGTCCCCGCAACGCCTGGGGCATCCCGCTGGCAAACGACCAGCCTCTGCTCAAACGCCCGCTGGTAGCCCAGTACGCCCGGTTGCTCGGCGAACGGCTGCAGCGTGTGGCCGGACGACGCTGGGCGCCGCACCCACGATGGCCGGATGGCAAACGCTACGCCGTCGTGCTCTCCCACGACGTAGACCGCCCGTTTCTTCGCCCGGAAGCAGCCTTCTACCGGGAACGGATACGCCGCGATGTGGCAAAGGGTCAGTGGCAGGCGGCGACGCGGGCGGCGGCCGGATGGCTGCGCACGGCCTGGACGTATGGCCCGGTGCCCGCCCCCGAAGCCGACCCCAACTTCTGCTTCGCGGCGTGGCAGGCGATGGAACACCCCCTTCGGGCCAGGTCCTGCTTCTACGTGGCAACCGTCAACGCTGCCGAGGCGCGGGGCTTGCCCCACGACGTGGCCTACCGGTACGACCACCCGGCCCTCGTCCGGGCGCTGCACCAGGCGCTGGAGGCCGGATGGGAAGTGGGGCTGCATGCCTCCCTCGAAGCCTGGAAAGACCCGCAACGGTTCGTTGAGGAGAAGCATCGGTTGGAGTCGGTCCTCGGCGGCCATGCGGTCGCCGGCGTGCGGCACCACCACTGGGCACTCGACCCCGTGCATCCGGAACGCACCTGGCAGGCCCAGGCCGAGGCCGGGTTCTGCTACGACTCGTCGCTTGGCCTCAACGATGCTCCGGGCTACCGCAACGGGATGGTCTGGCCGTTCAACCCCTTCGACCCCACCACCGCTAGCCCGGTGGACCTGCTGCAAGTCCCGCCTACCCTCATGGATGGCGGCATCTTCTACCACCCGGTAACGGCGGAAGCCGCCGAAGCACACCTCCGCAGCCATTTCCAGCAGGTCTTTGCCGAAGGCGGCGCGGTGGTGCTCGACTGGCACCTCGAACAACTCAACCCCGCCCGGCTGCAAGGGGCCGGGCCGATCCTGCTGCGCGTGCTGGCCGACCTGGCCGCCGATTCGGACATCTACTGGGCATCCCCGTTCGAACTGGCAACCTGGTGGCAGGAACGGCGACGGCGCATCGCTGCGGCAACGCCCGCAGGGCACCCGGCCCACCGCCAGCGTCCCGCCCGACGCCATCCCCTCCACACCCGCATCGACCGAAACCCCACAGACGCTGACTTCAAAAGAAAATTATAGTCAATTTGACTATAATCAGGAGCGCGTCTGAGGGCATCGGGATCATCGGGGGGGGCCATAATGCTGGCGCAGGGCGTAGCGGGCCACGCCGATGAGCAGCACGAGCGTGAAGACCTGGGCGAGCACCTGTGCCCAGGCCAGCCCCATCATCCCGTACCATTGCAGCCCCAGGTACCCCAGCAACAGGCTCACCGGTGTGCTGATGCAGACGCCCATCAGGTTGTATTTCGGCAGGCCGATGCCCATCAGGGCCGTGCCGATGATGGCGTAGCCAGACCGCAGCACGAAATACAGCAGCAGCACGTCGAGGTACACCATCGTCCTGAGGTAGTCCGGGCTGTAGAGGAGACGGATGACTCCCCACGCAGCCAGGTGTACCAGCACGGCGATGCCGACCCCCACCCCCACCGTCTGCCACTGGGTCTTGACCAGGTATTTCCGGACCCAGGCGCCGTCCCATCCCTTTTCGCTGAAATACGGGAGGGTGAGGGTCTGCACCGTCGAGACCACGATGGTGGCACCCATGATGAAGATCGTTGCGAGCGAATAGTAGCCCGTTTCTACGGGATCGGGGTTGAACAGGCCGAGTAGGTACAGGTCGCCGTGCTTCGCCAGGGTATGTACGGCATTGCCCAGCATACTGTAGACGGCCATGCTGGTGAACAGGGTCGGGAGGGGCTGGCGGGGTTGGTGCCAGAAGGTCGTCCCGATCTGCCGGAAAAACGGCCAAAGCCCGATGGCATAGCCAAGGACGGTCGAGAGAATGAACCCCTCGAACCCCCAGAGCCACGTCGCCAGCACCACCAGGAGCACCGATTGCAGCTTGACGAGCACCTGTGCCCGCGCCATGGCCCTGATGTGGCGCAGGGCCTGGAGGTAGGAGGTCAGCACCAGCGTCCAGGCCAGGAAGGGCAGCGACAGGTTGTAGACCGGCAGCCAGGCAGCCACCTGGGGTGAGGCGGCAAACAAGCCGGTGAAGGACAAGAGGGTGGCGCCTCCCCAGACGAGCAACGTGGCCCACGAAGTCCGGACCAGCGCCACCTTCAGAAACCACGCCTTTTCTTTCTCCGGGCGGGTTTCGGCGCAGAGCTTGAGTACGGCGCTGTTATATCCGAATCCGGCCAGGATCACCAGCAGCGAGGCATACGACTGGATGATCTTCAACGCTCCCAACGATTCTGCCGAGACAAACCGGGGCACCAGCATCAACGTCCCAAACCCCAGAAACTGGATCAGGAAGTTGGCCGACAGCAAGTCCAGCAGGCCCTTCTTGAGCAACGAACGCAGCACGGAGAACGAGGGATTGGGGATTTCGGATTGCAGGTGGTGCCCGTGGTCCAATCGAGTGCCCCTCCTGGACACGAGGGATTGACTGATCACATGAGATCGGTCATGGGGGTGGTCGATCAACATCACCTTCCCTCCATGTCATTGCGAGAAGCATGGTCGATCTCATGAGATCGACCGAGGGCCTCCTCGTGATGACACCGTGGGGAACGTTGTTACCCTCTTTCCAGGCACAAGGTACCAAGCATCCAACAGCTACCGGCTAACAGCCAACAGCTAACGGCATTTCGCCAACACGGCGTCCACCTTTGTAGCGAAGTCGTCGGCGTCGCGGTTACGGAAGGTGACGACCCCATCGGGGCGGGGGCAGGCGTCGCTGGCGACGACCGGGACGTTGAACAACATAGCCTCGCGCACGGCTACCGAGTCGCCGTCCTGGTTGGAGGGGCGCAGGAACACCGTTGCCTGTCGGGTCAGCGGCCACAGTTCCCGTTCCCCTGTCAGAAAATGGATCCGGTCGGCCAGCCCCCATGTGGCGATGCGGGCTTGCAGGTCGCGGAAATATGCCTGAAAAGCCGCATCTCCCTTGGAGGGACGCCCGACGAGCAGGCCCATCTGCGGGTAGCGGTCGGCCAGGCGGTGCAGCATCTCGGCAGCCAGGTCGGTGCCATACCGGTCAACGCCCAGGTGGAAGGCATTGGAGCCTTGCATCACCAGCAACGGGGCGTGGGTTTCGACGAAATGCAGGGTTTCTGCGTCGTAGCTATGCCAGATGCGGTCCGCGTCCTCCAGCACCGGGGGCAGGAACGCATGCTGGACGCGCCAGCGCCGGGGCAGGGCGAACCCGTTCTGCTCGAACATCGGCGGGATGTGCTGGCTGACGAAGACCACCTCGTCCACGCGGGCCAGGAAGTGGCGCATCAGCCACCGCTGTATCGGGTTGAGTTTGGCGGTGAACTGCCCGGAATGCACCCAGTAGACCAGGGTTTTGGGGAAGGGGCGCAGCAGCA
>CAZLRO010000120.1:0-10646 GCA_964561865.1 uncultured Rhodothermaceae bacterium
AAAAGCCGGTGCCAGGACCATACGCCCCGGCACCGGCCTGCAATCCAGCGCGGCAACCGATCAGGAGGGCTGCTTGTCCGCCTCGATCTCCAGGTTGATCCGCACCTCGTCCGAGACGACGATGCCCCCGGCCTCGGTGATGCGGTCCCACATCAGCCCGAATTCTTTCCGGTTGATGGTCGTCGAGGCCGAGAAGCCTACCTTATCGGTATCACGCATCCTGGTGGTGCCGAGGTATTCGGCGTTGAGCACCACCTCCTTCGTCGTGGCCTTGATCGTGAGGTCGCCCACGATCTGGAAGTTGTTCCCGTTGATGTTCTGGATGCGCTTGCTCGTGAAGGTCAGCTTCGGATACTTCTCCACCTCGAAGAAGTCCGGCGACTTCAGGTGGTTGTCGCGCATCCCGTTTTCGGTGTCGATGCTGGCAACGTCGATGCTGGCGGTGGCCTTGAACGTGCGCAGGTCGTTGCCGTCCAGCTCGATGCTGGCATCATACTGCCGGAAATAGCCGGTTACGTTGCTGATGCCCAGGTGCCGTACCCGGAACGAGACGGCGGAATGGGCCTTGTCGATGGCGTACTTGGCCGGCGCATGCCCGGCGAAACCGGCCATCAGCAACACAGCCAGGGCCAGCAAGGAGAGTCGGGGCGTGGTTTGCATGGTCATATCCTCTATCGGAGAGTAGGGTGGGGAAAGCAGGATGTACGGGGTCTGTGGCGCAGATGCAGATTCCCGTTACGCCGGTTTAATAGTTGTCGAAACAATTAATGTTCCGCCAACACGGGATGTTCCATCGAGGGATGTTACAGGTTCAGGCCAGGTTCAGGACGAAATTGAACTGGGCCTGCCGCCCGGCGGCTGTCTCTGCAACGGCCATCAGGCATTCCGCCCGGAAGATGCCGTCGGTCGTGTTCCCCGGCTCTCCGGGAAAGTACAGTTGGGTGGTGAGGACGGGCTGGTTCGGGGCCTGCACCTTCACATGGAAATGCCGTGTGCGGCCCGGATACAGCCCGGGCACGATGGTTTCCAGCCGAAAATTGCCCTCGGTGTCGGTGAACTGGTGCCCCCGGAGGCGGTAGCCCTCATTGTCGTATTCCCCCCCGTCATCGGCATGCCAGAAGTCCACCAGTGCTCCGGGAACAGGCTGGCAGGACCGGGTCAGCACTTTCCCGGTGAGGACGATGGGCGTGCCGGCAAGGCCCGCTTCCAGCAGCGAGGTCCGCTCCGGCGAGTTCGGGGTGAAGAACGGCCCCTCGGTCTGTGTGGGGGTGGGGTCGTCGTCGCCGTCGTCACAGGCCGGGGTGGGGTTGAGCGTGTCGCGTTGGGCTTCCCCGTTGGCCGCGTCGCAGCCGAGGGGGCCGAGCAACAGCCCGGAGGCCAGCAAAACAGGGGCCGCCATCAGCGTGCGCACCACCTGGCGGCGGGTTTCGTCGGGTAACACAGGATCGGTCATGGTGCTTTGGATAAGGATGGCCTTGGAACAGCTTTCGGGATCAGTTTAAGCCAACAGCCCCTGCCCGGATTCGGAGGATGTGCCCACCTGCACGGGGAACATGCCCAACAACACCGGCATGCCATGAACGCGGGGCCGAGGCGGGTACATCTGTGCCCCTGCTATCCAACCAGGCCATACCTGGAGTATCTTGCACCGGGCCACCCGGCTCCCGGTTCCTTTCTGGTCTGTCCAAGGGTCTTCTTGCATGCGCTGGTGTGTCGCAGCCTTCTGCCTCCTGATGGGGGGGATTCAGCCCGGACGGGCGCAGCAGCCGCCCCCGTTCTCCTGGCAGAATGCTATCGTCTACTTCGTCCTCACCGACCGCTTCCTCAATGGCGATCCTGCGAACGACCATGCCTACGGACGCGGGTTCGACGCCGCCGGGCAGCCCTACGGGGCCAGCACGACGGGCTACTACCGGGGAGGCGACCTGAAGGGGCTGACACAGAAAGTCAACGAAGGCTATTTCAACGCGCTGGGGGTGAATGCCCTCTGGATCACCTGCCCCTTCGAGCAGATTCACGGCTGGATCCCCGGAGGCACGGGCGACTTCCCCTACTACGGCTACCACGGCTACTGGGTGCTGGACTTCACTGCGGTCGATGCCAGCCTCGGCACGGAGGCGGACTTCCAGGCGTTCGTCGCAGCCGCCCACGCGAAGGGCCTCCGGGTGATCCTGGATGTGGTGCTGAACCACGTGGGATACCCCACCGCCCCCGACATGGACCGGTATGGCTTCGGCAGGCTCACCGACTCCGGCTGGCAGACGTGGCGGCCCGGCCCCAGCGAGACCTGGCACGACGGCTCTCGCTTCCTCGACCGTGCCGACACCACCGCCTGGGCACGCTGGTGGGGGCCAGGATGGATCCGCGCCGACCTGCCCGGCCATGACCCCTGCGGCGACGACGACCTGCGGCAATGCCTGGGGCGCCTGCCCGACCTCAAGACCGAATCGACCCAGCCGGTGGAACTGCCTGCGTTCCTAAAAGCCAAGTGGGGCGCGGAGAAAACCGCCCGCGAACAGGCCGAACTGGCCGCGTTCTTCCAGCAGACGGGCCTGCCCCCCACCCCCCGCAACCATGTCATCAAGTGGATCACCGACTGGGTGCGGCGCTATGGCATCGACGGCTTCCGCATCGACACGGCCAAACATGTGGAACTGCCCGCCTGGGCCGCCCTCAAACAGGCCAGCGTACAGGCCCTGCGCGACTGGAAAGCCGCCCACCCCGACCAGCGGCTGGATGACCAGGACTTCTGGATGTTCGGCGAGGCATGGGGGCACGGGGTCGAACGCAGCACCTACTTCGACCACGGCTTCGACGCAATGCTCAACTTCGACTTCCAGGAGCAGGCGCTCCGAGGAACTGCACTCGACAGCGTCTTTGCCACGACAGCGACGGCGATGCACACCCCGCCCGGCTTCCAGGTGCTGCACTACGTCTCCTCGCACGACACCCGGCTGTTCGACCGTACCCGGCTGATTGAGGCCGCCAACCGGCTCCTGCTGGCCCCCGGCGCCGTGCAACTGTTCTACGGCGACGAGACGGCCCGTCCGCCCGGCCCCACTGCCAGCGCCGCCGACCAGGCCCCCCGTTCGCCGATGAACTGGGAGGCCCCCGATGCCGCCGTCCTCGCCCACTGGCAACGGCTGGGCACCTTCCGCGCCCGGCACCCAGCCCTGGCGATGGGCACCCACCAGAAGCTCGCCGACACCCCCTACACGTTCGCCCGCATATACAAACGCGGCGCGTTCGAAGACAAGGTCATCGTCGTACTCGGTGCTACCGGACGGGTGCGCGTCAACGTCGCACGGGTGTTCCCCGACAACACAGTGCTGCGCGACGCCTACAGTGGCAAGACCGCGTTTGTCTCCTATGGCCTCATTACCCTGCAAGCCCCCGAACAGGGGGTGCTGTTGCTGGAAGAAGTCCAGTAACCCCGGCGTCCACACCGGATAACAGGTTCATTATTTGGATTAAGTCTAAATAATTTACACCATCCCCCTATATTGGTAATCGTTATGCGCTAACTTGCGACTGCTTGTAGAATCAGCCCCCTGTTCCCATGAACACGTTGACGGCGGCTCCCATGATGCAACGGCTCAAGGAGGAGACACGCCCCCACCACGACCAGATCGAACGCAACCCGCTGATGGCGCGGGTCATGCAGCCTGACCTGACCCTGCCGGAATACCAGCAGGTACTGGCCCGGCTGTACGGGTTCCACCGTCCGGTGGAAACACACCTGGCTGCCTGGCCTGCATGGGATACCCTCGGCTTCGACTATGACGCCCGTCGCAAGGCGGCGTTGCTGGCATACGACCTGCACATGCTGGGCCTGCCGCCGGAGGCCGTGGCGGCCTTGCCCCTGTGTACGCACCTGCCGGTGCTGAACACGCCGGAACAGGTGCTGGGCTGCCTCTACGTGCTCGAAGGTTCCACCCTGGGCGGGCATGTCATCGCCCGGCAACTGGGGCGGACCCTGGGCATCGATGCCGCCCGGGGTGCTGCGTTCTACACCAGCTATGGCAACCAGATTGGCCCCATGTGGAAGGCCCTGGGGCAAAGGATCAACACCTGGACCGAGACCCTGGGCCTGGATGCCGAACAGATGATCGGCGCAGCGGCAGAGACCTTCCATTGCATGGACGCCTGGATGCAGGGCACCTGAGCCACCGGTGTGCTGTCATACCGGCACCGCCGGCGTGTCGATGCGGGCCAGAGCGGCCTCAATCTCGGCCTGGGACATCTCGTGGCGTTCGAGCTTGCCGGAGAAGTAGGCCTCGTAGGCCGTCAGGTCAAAGTGCCCGTGCCCGCACAGGTTGAAGAGGATCACCCGCGGACGGCCTTCTGCTTTGGCTTCCTCGGCCTCTCGTACCACCGCCGCAATGGCATGGTTGGCCTCGGGTGCCGGGATGATGCCTTCCGTGCGGGCAAAGAGCAACCCCGCCTCGAACGTCTCGATCTGGTCGAGGGCTACCGCGCTGATGAGCCGGTCCTTGAGGAGTTGGCTGACCACTACCCCGGCCCCGTGATACCGCAGCCCGCCGGCATGGATGCGCGCCGGGACGAACGTGTGGCCGAGCGTGTACATCGGCAGCAGGGGCGTCATGCCCACCGTGTCGCCGAAGTCGTAGCGGAACACCCCCCGGGTGAGCTTGGGCGCAGAAGTCGGCTCGGCGGCCACACACCGGATGTGGCGTCCTTCTGCAAGGTTGAGCCGCAGGAACGGGAACGAGAGGCCGGCGAAGTTGGACCCGCCGCCAAAGGGCGCGATCACCACGTCCGGCAGGTCGTCGGCCTTTTGCATCTGGGCGAGGGCCTCTTGCCCGATGATGGTCTGGTGCAGTAGCACATGGTTGAGTACACTGCCGAGGGCATATTTCGCATCGTCGTTGGTGGCCGCCACCTCCACCGCCTCCGAGATAGCAATGCCCAGGCTGCCCGGCGAGTCGGGGTCCTGCGCCAAGATGCTGCGCCCGGCCTGCGTACGGTCCGTGGGCGAGGCATACACCTCGGCCCCCCAGGTGTTCATCATCAGCTTGCGGTAGGGCTTCTGCTCGTAGCTGATCTTCACCATGTACACTTCGCACCCGATGCCGAAACGGTTGCAGGCAAAGCTCAGGGCGCTGCCCCACTGCCCGGCCCCTGTCTCGGTGGTGATCCGCCGGACCCCCTCCTGCTGGTTGTAGTACGCCTGCGGCACGGCGGTGTTGGGCTTGTGCGACCCGGCAGGACTGACCCCCTCATACTTGTAGTAGATGCGGGCAGGCGTGTCCAGGGCCTTCTCCAGCTCCCAAGCCCGGTACAGCGGCGTGGGCCGCCACAACGTGTAGACGTGGCGCACCGCGTCGGGAATCTCCACCCAGCGCTCGGACGACACCTCCTGCTGGATCAGGGCCATCGGAAACAGCGGCGCAAGGGCGTCGGGGCCAATGGGCTGTAACGTCCCCGGATGCAACGGCGGCAACGGCTTGTTGGGCATGTCCGCCACGATGTTGTACCAGTGGGTCGGCACTTCCGACTCGGTGAGGATGATCTTGCGATGCATGGCGCAATACGGCTGGGTGAAACGGACGTCCTGCACGATACGATACAAAACGGCCCGGATAAATCCCCAGCCAGCAGCCTTTTTTCAACACCCGCTACCCGGTGTGACCCTGCGCCGCCCACCTACCCTGCCAGCGTCGTCGAATACCTCATTATCTTGTGTATTCTGCGCCACTTTTTGAAAATCATTCAAAAATATCCTGAAAATTCCTAAATTACGTAAAGTTCACCATGTACATGTGTTCTCAGGAAACCGTATGTTCAAGTCCTTGCCGGGGTCGTAACCCTGGGATAACGGATTCCTGTCGGATTCCGCGTATCTTAGCGAGGCTGTCGCCGGCTGCCTTAAACGGCGGTTGTGTTAACCAGATTATCCTATGGCCCAGGAGAAAGCCGACAAAGACAAGGTCACGATCTACGACGTGGCCGACCGGGCAGGAGTTGCCATCTCCACCGTCTCCCGTGTCCTGAATGACTCGCCGGATGTGTCCGCCGCCACGCGGGCGAAGGTGACAGAAGCCATCCAGGCACTGGCGTTTCGCCCGGACCGGACTGCCAAGAACCTGGCCCAGCAACAGACCCGGCTGCTGGCTGTCGCCATTCCAACGTTCACCACCCCGTTCCACAACGAACTGCTCAAGGGCATCCGGTTCTGCCTGCGCGAACAGGACGTAGACCTGCTCCTGTGCGATCTCGGCTCGCAGCATCCCCAGGCCACCCTGCTCAACTTCCTCAAGCGCGGCACCGTGGATGGCATCCTCGTCAGCGGGGTGACGCTGAACGAGGCCATCACCCAGGAACTGCGGGCCATGCGCGCCCCGGTGGTGCTCATCGGCACCCCCTCGGACCAGTTCGATGCCTTCTACTGGGATGACGTGGCCGGGGCACGCGAGGCCGTTCAACACCTGATCCGCCAGGGCCATCGTCGGATCGGGATGATCCGGGCCTACACCGAGAGCGAATTGCAAGCCGGGCGGGTGGCGGGCTACCGGCAGGCCCTCGAAGCCGCCAGCCTCCCCTTCGACCCCGCCCTCATCTTCAGCGGACAGACCCCCAAGCACGCCGGGTTCAGCGAGGAGGCAGGGTTTGAGGCAATGCTGGAACTGCTGCGGTGCGACCCACCGGTGACGGCCGTCTTCGTCAGCAGCGATGCCCAGGCCATCGGGGCACGCAAGGCCGTCCTCGATTCGGGCCGCCGCATCCCGGATGATGTGGCCCTCGTGGGCTACGACGGCATCAAGACCAGCCATTACATCGACCTGTCCAGCATGGACCAGAACATGCAGGAGATCGGCTACCGGGCGGCCCTGCTCCTGCTCGAACGGATGAACGGACGCACCGGGGTGCCCCATTCCGAGCGTATCGTGCCGACGCTCCAGGTGCGCCGTTCCAGCCTGTTCGTCCGCAGCTAGTTCCAGCGTCTTGCTCACCGTTCCAGTATTTGCCACCGATGGACTACCGGCTCCTGCGCCAGCAACTCCCCCACACCCTCCGCGAAACCCATTTTTCCGACCTCGGCACGCGCTACCAGGGCAAGGTGCGGGACACCTACCGAACCGATGACCGGCTCGTGCTCATCACCACCGACCGCATCTCGGCCTTCGACCACATCCTGCGCCAGACCATCCCGTTCAAGGGGCAGGTGCTCAACCAGGTGGCGGCGTACTTCTTCCAGGCCACTGCCCACCTGGTGCCCAACCATGTGCTGGCCGTGCCCGATCCGAACGTGACGGTGGCGCGTCCGTGCGAGACGGTGCCGGTCGAGTTTGTGGTTCGGGGCTACCTGGCTGGGCACGCCTGGCGGATGTACCAGGCCGGGCATCGCCTGCTCTGCGGCCAGCCCATGCCGGAGGGACTGCGCCAGAACAGCCGGTTTCCATCCCCGATCCTCACCCCGGCTACCAAAGCCACCGAAGGCCACGACGAAGACATCAGCCGGGCCGACCTGCTCGCCCGTGGCCTGCTCGATGCCGCCACCTTCGACCACCTTGAAGCGCTGGCCCTCACCCTCTTCACACGCGGAACAGAGATGGCCGAAGAACGGGGGCTGATCCTCGTCGATACCAAGTACGAGTTCGGGCGCACCCCGGAGGGCCACTACGTGCTCATCGACGAAGTACATACGCCGGACTCCTCGCGCTACTTCTACGCCGACACGTACCAGGGCCTGCTCGCCCGCGACGTGCCCCAGCGCCAGCTCTCGAAGGAGTTCGTCCGCGAATGGCTCATGGCAAACGGCTTCCAGGGAAAGGAAGGCCAGCACCTGCCCGACCTCACCGACGATTTCCGCGTCGAGATTGCCAGCCGCTACATCGAACTCTACGAACAGATCACCGGCCAGCCCTTCGTGCCCGATCCCCACCCCGACCCCTCCGCCCGCATCCAGGAAGCCCTGGCCGTGTACCAGGAATAGGGAATGGAGAACGGGATGAGAGGAACCCCGCACCTTTCTCAAATATAGTCAATTTGACTATAACTTGTATTCATGCCAACTGGATTCCCGCCTGCGCGCTACGGCTGGGAATGACGAGGAAATGACGGAGGGGAAGCAGGTGCTGTCCAGAACTGTCCCGAGAGCCAATGAGGAAAGGAACACTTGAACTTGCTCACGGACGCTTAAGGCTTCCCTACACCGCCCAATTATAGTCAAATTGACTATAATTGGGCGACCTCCCGCATCCCCAACATTCAAACGATCCTGCTTCCCCCTCACCGCATGGTGTCGGCCTCGGCTTCGGTTGGGGCGAGGGTGCCCTGGCGGAGTTCGAGCACGATCCGGTCGGCGTCGTAGAGGTCGTCGAGGGCTTCGAGGATGCCGCGTGAATCCACCGAGATGGTGCGCCCGGCCTCGTCGGAGAACACGTACTCGTTGGGCAGGCTCTCGATGTTGCCGTCGAACACCAGCCCCACCACTTCCAGGTTGCGGTTGAGCAGGGGCGAGCCGGAGTTGCCGCCGGTGATGTCGTTCGTCGAGACGAGGTTGAAGGGGGTGCTGCGGTCGAAGGTGGGGGGTGGGTTCCGCCAGCGTTCGGGCAGGTCCCAGTCCTTGCGTCCGGGGAAGGAGTGGTGGCGGTCGTACAGGCCGAAGAAAGTGGTGTAGGCCGGGGCCGTGGTGCCGTTGTAGGTGTAGCGCTGCACGACGCCGTCGGCGAGGCGCAGGGAGAAGGAGGCATCCGGCGGGTTCTTCGTCCCATAGACTGCAAACACTGCGCGGGCGAGCCGGGCGTTCAGGTTGGCCTCGCGGTCTTCGAAGTTCTCCAGTTGCTGCCCGAGGGTGAAGTAGAGCGGGGCCACCGCCTGGATGAAGTCCAGCGTCACATCCTGGCTGCCGAGATAACCCTTGTCGAGCAGCCCGACGAACCCGGCGGAATCTTTTAGGGCCGTGTAGCGGATCAGCGAGTCGGCCACCATCTCCGGCGACTTGCTGCCCAGGAGGCGGCGGACGGAGGGGTCGCTGTTGCCCAGGTACTGCTGCAACTCCCGGAGAAACGCGGCGGTGAAGGCCGTCTCGATCTCCATCGGCCAGTCCTTCACCTGGAGTGCCTCCTTGCGGATCTCTTCCAGTTGCGAGGCAGGAGCACCCCGCTGTTTCAGGATGGCATAGACGTAGGCGTAGAGGGAGCGGATGACGGTGTGTGCGGTCGTGCTCGGGTTCAGGAAGGTGTTGAACGCCCCGGCCTGGCGGGCGGTGGCTTCCTTGGAGCGTTGCACCTGGCGCAGGTCCTCGAAGACCGTCCCGTAGAGCCGTTGCAACGAGTCGTTCGCGGCCAGGGCCACCATCAGGTCGCGCTCGGCATCGGCCCGGCGGGCAATGAGGTAGGGGGTTTGCAATCCGCCCAGTTGCCCTTCCATCGACTTGATGCTGTTTTCGAGGGAGAAATACGGGTTTCGCAGGTCATACTTTTCAGCCTCTTCCGGGTGGGCCTCGTTGTACTGGCGGAGCAGCGCCGCCCGGCTGTGGAGGACGCCCAGGCTCTGCGGCAGTTCATAGTCGCGCTTGTAGAGCAGTTGGCTGACGGTGCTCAGACGGCTGGTCGAGCCGGGGTTACCCACGACGAAGACCACCTCGCCCTCGCGGGATCCGTTGGCACTCCACGGGAAATAATGCGCTGGCTGGTAGGGTTTGCCCTGGGCGTCGTAGACCCGGAAGAAGCTCATGTCGAGGTTATAGCGCGGATAGGTGAAGTTGTCCGGATCCCCGCCGAAGTAGCCCATTTGCAGTTCCGGAATCATCACCAGGCGCACGTCGCTGTAGCGGCGGAAGGTGTAGGCGGCATACTGCCCGCCGTCGTAGAGTTCGATCACCTGTACGTAGAGGGTCGAGTCCTGCGCCTTGGCGGCGGTGGTCATCTGGGTCTCGAGGGCCTCGGCCTTGCCGGTGCGGGCCTCCGTCTGGGCATCGTCTCCCTGCACGCCTTCGAGGGCCGCATAGACCTCGGCGGTGATGTCTTTCAGTGCGACAAGCTGGTCCACAAACAGCCCTTCAACCTTGCGCTCTTCCTCCAACGACGGAGCATAGAACCCCTTGTCGAGCAGGTTTTCGCCCGGCTTGCTCACCTTGCTCACGCTTTCGCGCCCGCAGTGGTGGTTGGTCATCACCAGTCCATTGGGGGAGACGAACGAGGCCGAGCAGTAGGTGGCAAACCGCAGGGCAGCGCTGCGGGCCTTCTCGAACCAGGCGGCGTCGGGGGTGAACTGGTAGGCTTCCTGGAACCAGGCCAGCGGCGGGTTATCGAACGTCCACATCTTCCCTCCGTCGAAGCGGCGGGCCTGCACCGTGTCGAACCCGGCAGGCAGGTCGGTCAGCCCAACCACGACGGGGATCGATGGTGGCGGGGGTGGCACGGCCTCGGTCGAAGGCACCGGGGCCGGACGGTTCGTCACCACTACCGTCTCCTTCGACGGTGCACACCCGGCCAGCCAGCCGCCAACGGCCAGGCCAGCCAAGACAGGAACACAGAGGCGCAAAAAGCGGGGAAAAGACATGGGGGATTGCGGATTGGGGATTTCGGGTTGCGGATTGAAGGCCGTCTCAATGGTCCCATCGAGTGCCCCTCCTGGACAGGTGACCGATCTCATGAGATCGGTCATGGGGGTGGTCG
>CAZLRO010000121.1:0-9924 GCA_964561865.1 uncultured Rhodothermaceae bacterium
CATCATCGCCGGGACGCAGTACACCTCGCTGGCCGAACGCGGGCTGATGGGATAAAAAAACGCTGGGGCCGATTCGACCCCAGCGTTTCAACGGGCCTGGTGCAGGACTTACGGGGTGCGTTTCCACGCCCGCATCTGGTCGAAGAGGTAGGTTGCCACGCGGTCCTGGTGGAGGCGCTCCTGCGTCATCGCGTCGCGCTCGCGCACCGTCACCGTGCCATCCTGGAGGGTCTGTCCGTCGATGGTGATGCAGAACGGCGTGCCCGCCTCGTCCATGCGGCGGTAGCGACGGCCCACGGCGCCCTTCTCGTCGTAGAACACGTTGAAATGCGGCCGCAGACCCGCCTCGATGGCATGGGCCACCTCCGGCATCCCGTCCTTCTTCACGAGCGGGAAGATGCCCGCCTTGATGGGGGCCAGCGCCGGATGGAAGCGCAACACGTTGCGTGTCTCGCCGTTGACCTCCTCCTCGTCATAGGCGTCACAGAGCGTCATCAGGAAGGTGCGGTCGAGGCCGACGGAGGTCTCTACCACGTAGGGGATGTATTTCTCGTTCGTCTCCGGGTCGAAATATTCCTGGTTCTTGCCCGAATACTGCTGGTGCCCCTTCAGGTCGAAGTCTGTGCGGGAGTGGATGCCTTCCACCTCTTGCCAGCCGATGGGGAACTCATACTGGATGTCCACCGCCGCGTCGGCGTAGTGGGCCAGCTTGTCGTGGACCTTGTAGCGCAGCCTTGAGGCGCGGATGCCGTTGTCGAGGTGCCACTGCATCCGCTGCGCCTTCCAGTCGTCGTAGGCGGCCATTTGCGTGCCGGGGCGCACGAAATACTGCATCTCCATCTGCTCGAACTCGCGCATCCGGAAGATGAACTGCCGCACGACGATCTCGTTGCGGAATGCCTTGCCGATCTGGGCGATGCCGAAGGGTACCTGCTGGCGGGACGTCTCGCGGACGTTGTGGAAGTTGACGAAGATGCCCTGGGCCGTCTCCGGACGCAGGTAGATGGTGCTGCCCTCGTCGGCCACAGCACCCAGGCTCGTCGAGAACATGAGGTTGAACTGGCGCACCTCCGTCCAGTCGAACGCGCCGGAGTCCGGGCTTTTGATCTGCTCGGCGAGGATGAGCGCGTGCAGCGCCTTCGGCATGTCGGCGGCGTTGAGGGCATCCACGTACTGCGCCTCGACGGCGGTGGCACGGTCGGTCTTGCCGTCCTTGCGCAGCCGGGCGATGTGGTTTTCGATGAGCTGGTCGGCCCGGTAGCGCATCTTCGAGACGCGGTCGTCGATGAGCGGATCGTTGAAGGCGTCCACATGCCCGGAGGCTTTCCAGACCGTCGGGTGCATCAGGATGGCGGCGTCCAGCCCAACGACGTTGTCGTGATGGTAGACCATCGCGTTCCACCACCGCTGGGCCAGGTGGCGCTTCAGCTCTACGCCGAGCGGGCCGTAGTCGTAGAGGCCACCCACACCGCCGTAGATCTCGGACGACTGGAAGATGAAGCCGCGCCGCTTGGACAGGGAGACGATCTTTTCAAAAAGGTCCTGGCTCATAGCACCCGAAGGGTTGTATCCGGAATCCGTCCCGTACTACCGGGCAGAAAAACTCAAGCTACCAAAGTGCCCGAACGGATTGCCACGAAATTTTCGTGCAACTGTCGTATCATGCAGCGCCCTGCTCACCCCCGTGCAACCCGCCATGCAACACCGCAAGACCGTGCTCATCACCGGCACTGCCTCTGGCATCGGGCTGGAAACGGCCCGGTATTTTCACCAGAAAGGCTGGAATGTCATCGCTACCATGCGCCATCCGAACCAGCGCACCACGCCCCTCCATGCCATCGATAGCATCGTGAAGCTGCACCTCGACGTGACCGACCGCGCCTCCATCCAGGCGGCGCTGGACGAGGCCCTGCGGCGTTTTGGACGGCTCGATGTGGTGGTCAACAACGCGGGGTATGGCCTCGCCGGGCCGCTCGAAGCGGTGCGGGATGTGCAGGTCCGGCGGCAGTTCGAGACCAACGTCTTCGGGCTGATCGACGTGGTACGAGCCGTCGTGCCGGTGTTCCGCCAGCAGCAGGGCGGCGTCGTCGTCAACGTGGCCTCGATGGGCGGGCGCATCACCTTCCCGCTCTACAGCCTCTACCACGCCACGAAGTGGGCCGTCGAAGGCTTCTCGGAAGCCCTCCAGCACGAGGTGCGGGCCTTCGGCATTCGGATCAAGATCGTCGAGCCGGGACCGATCCGGACCGACTTCTACGACCGTTCGGTGGACATAGCCCGGTTCGATGACGCCTCGGCCTACGATGCCTATGTGGAGCGGGTGATGCAGCACGCTAACGGCTTCGGCGAGCGGGGCGCGCCGCCGCAGGCGGTGGCACGGCAGATTTTCCGGGCCGCCACCGACGGCTCGGCACGGCTGCGTTACCCCGCCGGGCTGATCGCCCACCTGGTGTTGCCGCTGCGCCGTCTGCTGCCAGACCGCCTCTTCAACCCGCTCATCCGGGCGTTCGTGCAGGGCTGAGTCAGGCCGTCTCCAGCAGGTGCTGCCCGACGGGGCAGGTGAGGCAATGCCCCTGCGTGCAGCGGGTGCGGTAGAGCTGGTGCAGCCCCTGCGCGGTAAAGGCGTCATGGACCTGCGTCCCCAGCGCGGCAAAGCACCGGGTGACCTCGTCGTCCTCGGCGGGCAACTGGTGCAGCAGGTCGTAGATGCGGGCTTCGAGGACCGGGTCGTGCTGCTGGCGGGCGTGGAGCAGCAGCACCGGCAGCACAGCGTTGACAAGTAGCGCGTCGACCCGCTCCTGCCCGATGGCCGGGTCGCGGGGACGGGTGGTCGCCTTTTCGAGCCGGACGTGGGTGTCCCAGAACGGGCCGGGACGGGCGCGCAAGGCCTGCCGCAGGGCTTCGACAGGAGCGGACGATGAAAGGGCGCTGAGCAGGGTGCCCATCGGATCGTTCTGCAACAGGGCCTCGGCCAGGGCAACCCCCTGGGCGATGCGCAGCGGCGGGAAATTGGCCGGACGCAGGCGGAAAAACTGCCAGGCTGTGCGTGGCATCACCGGCAGGTCCAGCCAGTGTTGCAGCCGCGCGAAGCTGTCCCGCAGGTACATCGCGTAATCGGCGGTGGCCCGGTCGGCTTCTAGCAGGTCACCTGGTTCGGGCAACAGCCCGGCCACCCCCAGGTGCAAGGCTTCCCGGTCGAACGGGTCGTCGATACGGCGGAGCAGCCCCAGTGGGATGCGGCGGGCCAGCGATGCCAGGGCCTCGGTGTTCTTCGCATAGCCCAGCCCGGCGAAGAGGCCCTCATGGAGCAGTGTTTCGAGGCTCCCGGCAGTACGGAACCGGCCCAGCAAGCGCTGCTGGCGGGCATGAAACCGTTCCTGGGCAAGGTGGGCAATCCAGGGCTGTTTCACCGATACAGGCACCCGCGGCCAGCAAGCCCCGCACGGGATGGCCTGCTCGGACTGGGTATAGAACTGGTGCAGGAGCTGGCGCAGGGGGGTGTCGAGCAGAGGGGCCAGAACGAGTTCGGGGATCAGCGTGCCGTCCTCGCGGCGCAGCGTGCCGGTCCACAGGTCCGGGTCAAGCGCCACATGCAGCACCACGCGGTTGTAGCGCGGGTCATGTGTGTGCCGGTGGACGTTCCATTCGCCAGAGCGGAGATGAACTTCCACATCGCCGTACCATTCGATGCCACCGATACGCAGGTGGGCGTCGCAGAAGTCCGGACCACCGTCGGGGTTGGGTCGACCAGGGTCCAGCAAGTCGATGGGTTCGCCGCTGGTCGTCTCAAGGCCCGTCTGGCGGAACCGGCGGGTTTGCCAAAGGTCTTGCACCAGCATTTCCGGCACCGGCCCTTGCAGGCCCGGCTCGTGCAGTTCCACGGCCAGGACCTCATCGTCCCAGCCGTAGTAATGGTTCTGGATGTGCATGGACAGGATAGATGACAGATGCGCGATAGTAGGATTACCATCCTAGACAAAGAATTTTGCTAAACATAACCTGGAAGGGCGAAAAAATGAAACGGCCAGCCGTTGGTCTCCTCATGAGGAAACGGGAGCGGAATTGCAGTCTTCCCAACCCCAGAAGTCCCATCTCCCAGAAGAGTGGCTCCAAAATATAGTCAAATTGACTATAATTATAGTCAATTTGACTATATTTTGGGATTGGGGTGTGCCGCAGCACCTGCACCCGCATCGACGTTGTAGTTTGTACCAGCGGATGTACCACACCCCTTGAGATTCCGGGTTGGGGATTACGGATTTTCCCAGGCACCAAGTACCCGTAAGGGCGAAGGCCCTCTTCGCCCTCCAAGCACCAGCCAACGGCTAACAGCCATCTTCTCACTTTACTCTCCATCCCCTCATGTCCTCTCGCCTGAAAAACGGCCTGTTCCAGTTGCTTGGTGTAGTACTGGGGGGTGGAATGCTGTACCTGGCGCTGCGGGGCATCGACCTGCGCAGCGTGGGGGAGACGCTCCGGGAGGCCAACTATGCCTGGCTCTTGCCCCTCATCGTCGTCATGCTGGCGAGCCATGTCCTGCGGGCCTGGCGCTGGACGATGCTACTGGAGGCCTTGCCGGAGGCTACTGGGCAACGGGTCTCGGTGCGTACGGCGTTCTATGCGGTGATGATCGGGTATATGGTCAACTACGCCGTCCCGCGCCTGGGAGAGATCGTGCGCACGACCAACGTTTCGGCGCAGGAGAAGCTGCCCTTCGGCGGGGTCTTCGGCACGGTGGTCGTTGAACGCCTGCTCGACGTCGCCACGCTGGGCGTGGCCCTGCTCTCTGTGGTGGTGCTGTTGTGGAACCGGTTTGCCCTCCTGGACACCCTGTTCTTCACCCCGATTGTGGATCGGCTGGCGGCGCTGCCGTTGACAGCGCTGGTGCTGGCAGGGCTGGGTGTGCTGGTGCTGGTCTGGCTCGGCTACGGGTGGATGGCCTCTCGAAAACAGTCCCACGCGCATCGGATCAGGCGGCTGCTCTTTTCCTTCCGGGCTGGGCTAGGAACGCTCCTGCGTGCCCCGCGCCGTCGCCTGATCGGCGTCAGCACCGTGCTGATGTGGGGGTGCTACCTGTTCATGGCCCACCTGCCGTTCGTGATCTTCGGGATGGACACGGCGTTCCACCTGAACCTGTTAGACACCTGGAGCATCATGGTGCTGGGGGCTATCGGGGTGGTGATTCCCGCGCCCGGTGGTGCGGGACCGTTCCACTACATCACCATCCAGACCCTCGTCCACCTGTTCGCCGTTACCGCAGCCCCGGCGGCCTCTTATGCCATCCTGGCGCACGGGGGGCAACTGCTCCTGTACACCGTCGTCGGCTTCGGCTCCCTGCTGCTGCAAGGGGCGCGGCTGCGGGACCTGTTGCAACATCCTCCGGCAGCAAAACCTTCCTGATGCGATGCGTCCCAGCCTGCAATTCTGGTGGATGGCGGTACTCCTGCTGGCCTGTGTGCCGGTGCGGGCACAGGACCCGCCGCCGTATGACCATCCACTTTTCACCGCCCCGGTGCAGACGATGCCCGCCCGGACGGTGGACCTCCAGCACCTCCAGTTGGCCCTGCGCCCCGACCTCGTTCGCAGCAGCCTGCGCGCCACGGCCATCCTGCGCCTAGTCCCTCAGGGCGACAGCCTCCGGCACCTGGCGCTGCCGGTGCAGGGGTTGCAGGTTTCCCAGGTAGCAGTGGGCCTGCCCGACTCGACCCGCACCCCTATCCCGTTCACCCCCGGCGACACCCTCCGGATCACCCTCCAGCCTGCCTTCCCGCCGGGGACGCCGCTCGACCTGGCGATCACCTACACGGCGACGCCCCGCACCGGGGTATTCTACACCGGCCCGCCCCCCGCCGGGACGACGACGGGCCGCACCACCTCCGCATCCAGGCGACAAGTGTGGGCGACGGGCATACCAGACGGATGGCGGGCCTGGCTGCCGCTGCCCGAAGCACCCGGCGACCGCGCCACACTGGAGGCCACCCTCACCCTGCCTGCCCCCTACCAGGCTTTCCTCCCTGGCATTCCTGCGGGCACGGAAAAACACCGCGACGGCACGCAAACGTGGCGTTTCACCCTGGACACACCGCTGGACCTGCACACCCTCGGCTTCGCCGCCGGACCCTTTGCCGTCGCCCATGACACGCTGGCCTTGCCACCGGGCGACACGCTGGTTGTCTCCTATGCCGCTGTACAACCGGCAGCCGGGGCCTTCATCCACACTTTTCGCCAGGTGCCCGACATGCTCCGCTTCTTCACGGAACAGCTGGGCACCGCGTTTCCTTCAAAACACCTGGCATTCGTGGCCGTGCCGGACCTACCCACAGAGATTGCCGACCCTCCGGGCCTGGTGTTGCTCCCGGCTCCCCTGCCCGGTGCGAACACGGGCGAGGGCGGGCCACCGGAGGTGTTGCTGGCCGCTGCTGTCGCCCGCCAGTGGTTCGGGGCCGCCGTCAGTCCGGACTTCCCTTCGGAGCAGTGGCTGTTCGACGGGCTGGCGACGTACCTGGGGGCACTCTACCTGAAAGCCCGCGATACGACGGCGTTCGGCCTTTTCATGGAGGCTCTGGCCGACGCATATCGAACGGAGGCTGCCCAGTATCGCCGTCCGCTGGTCTGGGACCAATGGGAGCATCCGCTGGACCTGCACGATGCCCACAGCTGGGCCAAAAGCGCCTGGGTGCTGCACCTGCTCCGGCAGCAGGTGGGCGATCCGGTCTTCTGGCAGGCCCTGCGCGGGTTCCTGCACACCCACACCGGCGGCGTTGCCCAGACGGGCGACTTCGTCCGGGCGGTCGCTGATGCAGGCGGCCCCCCGCTTCAGCAGTTCATGGACCAATGGGTATACGGCGCCGGGCATCCGGTGCTTGACATCCGCTACACCTACGACCTTCAGGCCGAGCAACTGAAGCTCACCTTCCGACAACTCCAGGAGGGGTTTTTGGTCCCGGAGGTGTTCACGATGGCGTTGACGGTGGCGGTACACACCCTGGATGGGGCGATCAGCCTCCCGGTGTCGCTGCACGAGCGCGCACATACGTTCACGTTTCCGCTGGCGATGCCCCCCCGGTTTGTGGAGGTCGATCCGGGAGCCGCCCTGCTGGCCGAGACCCGGCTCGTGCAGCCGGTCGCGGCCTGGGTGGCACAGGTGCGGGAGGCAGCCTCGCCGGTGGCACGGCTGCAGGCCGCCCGAGCGCTGACGGGCTTTGTGGACGAACCTGACTTGCTGCTCGGACTGCGGGCTGCTCTCAGCAACGAACCCGTGGCTGCGGTGCGGGCGGCCATCGTCGCCACGATGGGCCAGTTGCCCCCGTCAGCCTCTGCTGAACGCGCCCTGCTCACCGCCGTGCAAGAGGCCGATGCCGGGGTGCGGGCCGCCGCCCTGACCGCGCTGGACGTCTACACCGGCTCTACGGCAGTCACACAGGCCGCCGTTGCCCGCGCCAATACCGACCCCGTCTCTCGGGTGGTGTGCGCCGCTGTGCGCACGGTGGCCCGGATGGGAGGTGCCGAGGCGGTCGGCGTGGTGCGTTCGGCGCTCGTCACCCCATCCTACCGCGAGGTGATCCGTCGGGCTGCGCTGGACGTGTTACCGCTTACCCCGCTCCTCCTCGCCGAGCAGGGGACACTGGCCCTCACCCACAGCCAGGGCGACCAGCCTACCCTGGTGCGCCTGGCCGCCATCGGGGCCTTGCAGGCCCTGGCCGACCGGGACCGTCGGGTGCAGCCACGCCTGGTCCAGTTGCTGGACGATCCGGTGTTGCCGGTGCGCCTGGCCGCCGTCGCTGCCCTCGGTACCGTCGGGGATGGGACGGTTGTGGCCGAGCTGGCACGCCGCCTCCCGCAGGAAACCCATCGTCCGCTCATCCTGGCCTTACGGGCGGCCCTGCGACACCTCGCTGCACGCGGACACACCAGCGAAGCGACAAACCGGTAGCCAGGGCCTTACCCTACCGGCAAGCAGGTTGACCGGAGGCTGGAAAACGACTCAACCCGCTTTTTGTACAACTCGACAACGCCCTTCTACCGTTCGCACGAATTCGATTGGGGCAACGCGGGATGTGTAGTTATGATTACGGTGGATTTTTTCCTGACCCGTTGGTCTCCCTGGCGGGCACCTTCACCGAGCACCCAAACGGTCACTTCCATGCAGGCTGTGTTCAACCACGACCCCCACAACCCCCTTGCGGGTCTGATCAGTAACGACGTATACGATCTGCTGGAACGCTATAACCTCCTCAGTGAGAAGGGGGTGCGCGACTACCAGATCCGCCAGCAGTTCCGGGACATGCGCCGCCGGAACATCCCTGCCTACGACGCCATTGAGCAGCTCCGCGAGGAGTACCCCTACCTTCAGTTCGACACCATCCGCAAGATCGTGTACAAGCTGAACGGGCAGGCCATCAGCTTTTGAGCCAGCGCCCGTAAGTGCTGGTTCAACGGACCCGCGCGGCGGCAAAGAGCAGTATCCCTGCCGCCACCGAGGCGTTCAGCGACTCCGCCGGACCGGGCATCGGAATGGATACACGGTAGTCGCACGCCTCGGCTACCCGCGGGCGTAACCCTTTCTCTTCACTCCCCACGACGAGGGCCACCGGGCGGTCCCAGTCCATCTCCCACACAGAGGTCTCGCCCTGCCCGTCGGCTCCGGCGACCCAGTAGCCGCGCTCTTTCAGCTCCTCGACCATCGTCACGAGGTTAGGCACCCGTGCCACCGGGATGCGCAGGGCCATGCCTGCGCTGGCCTTGACCGCCGCCGTGTTCAGCGGGGCCATGTGGTGCAGGGGCACGATGACCCCGGCAGCCCCGGCAGCCACCGCACTCCGCAGGATCGCCCCGAAGTTGTACGGGTCTTCCAACTGGTCGAGCAGCACCAGGATAGGCTTGCGCAACCGCACAGCGTCGATGTCCGGGGCCACTGCTTCCAGCATCGCATAGACCTCGGCATAGGCTACCGGGGCGGCAATGGCGGCCACGCCCTGGTGGTTCAGTCCCCCGCTCAGGGTGGCAAGCCGGGCCGCCGGGACGTACTGCACCGGGACGCCGTGTGCTACCGCCAGTCGGCGGATTTCCTGGAGGGCAGCCCCACCCGCCCCGGTTTGCAGCAACACCTTCTCAATCTGCCCTTCTCCCCTCTCCAGCACTTCCCGCACCGGGTTGCGCCCCACAATCAGCCCCGTCTCCGGTTTTTCGGTTCGGTTCATGTCCTCATGCAACAAGACGAGGGGGCCTCACAAAAGCCCCGTCAGGCGGGTGAACAGGGTCTCGACATAGGTTTCGTGTTCGGGCTTCATCAGCACACTGCGCAGGATGCGGACCTGCGGCTGGTCGGGCACGAGGCCAGGCAGCGAAGCCGCCGCCACGCGCAGCAGGCTCAGGAAGATGGGGTTGTCCGGGTCGTGCATCGCCCGGTCGAACAGGTGCTGGCTGGCCGTATCCAGCGCCGATGCCGTCTGCGGAACGGTGGGGTAGAAGGTGACGATGTCGAGTTCAGGGGCCACGTAGGCGCGTAGCACCGCCGAGGCCGTCACCTGTTCCTGCCAGTGTCGGGCGGCCCGCAGCCCCGCAGCGAGGACAGCCCCCAAGCCCTCTGGCGTGAGCGGTAGCAGGCGCAGGGTGAGCCACAAGGCCCCGGCAGCAGCACCGGGCCGCGAACACTCCAGGCTGATCTCGCCCAGGTGGAGTTCATCCGAGGTGAAGTACGTGTAGGGCGAGTCGTGGCGGTAGAAGCGCCCTGCTGTCGGGTCACGGAACAGCACCGCCCCGCATCCGTAGGGTTGCAACCCGTGCTTGTGCGGGTCGATGGCAATCGAGTCCGCCGCAGCGATGGCCCGGTAATGGCGGCGCGTCTCCTCGGCCAGGAGCGGATCTTCGGCCCAGGCCAGGATCGTGAAGGTGGGATAGCCACTGGGGTGCGGCACGCCAACC
>CAZLRO010000121.1:9934-10616 GCA_964561865.1 uncultured Rhodothermaceae bacterium
GACATGCAAGCGGACCCCATACCGACGGCAGAGCGGGAGAAGGTCGTCGATGGGATCGACCACGCCGAGCGCCGTTGTGCCCGCCGTTGCCACGAGCGTGCCCACCTGCCCGGTCCGCAGCACCGCCTCTACAGCGGTGGGGTCAAGCCGTCCTCCTGCATCGACAGGTAGCACACGGGGGTCCATGCGCAGTACCTGGCTCATCCGCCCGTGCGTATAGTGGGCCGCCTCGCTGAAGGCCACCGCCTGGTCCGGGTGCAGCTCACGGGCTATCCACAACGCTTCGAGGTTCGCCACCGTCCCGCCCCCAGTCAGGTGGCCGAGGGTTTGTTCGGGGAAGTGGAACATCGCCGCCAGGTCGCGCACCACCTCTTTTTCCATCTGGCCCGTCGGAGGGCCGCCGTCGAGCGCGTGGTTGTTGGGGTTGATGACCTGCGCCGCCATGTACCCCAGCACGGCCACCGGGTGCGGGGGCTTGATCATCTGCCCCGCATAGCGCGGATGGAAGAACGGATAGTTGTCGCGCAAACGATCAATCAGTTCACCCAGAACTTCACGCGCCTTTTCAGGCGGCAACCGCAAAGTCTCGTCCAGGTCGTAAGCGTGCCAGCGCGCGGTCATCTCCGTGAATTTTTCGAGCGCTTCGGGCGCCAACTCCAGGATCGCCGAGGCCGCCGGCGCA
>CAZLRO010000122.1:0-10596 GCA_964561865.1 uncultured Rhodothermaceae bacterium
ACGCGCCGGTTTGGCAGGCTTGGGACGGCGGCGCGCGGCGTAGTCTACCTGCTGCCACTTGCATCCGCCACAGGTGCCGAAATACCGGCAGCGTGGGGTCGTCCGGAGCGCACTCGGGGACAGCACCTGGAGCAAGACGGCCTCGGCGAACTGCTTTTTTTTCCGGACGATCCGTACCCGCACCCGATCTCCCGGCACGCCCCCCGGCACAAACACCACATACCCCTCCACCCGCGCCAGCGACTTGCCCTGGTCGGCAAAACGTTCGAGGGTGAGTTCGAATTCAGTGCCGGGGGTCATGGCTGAGGTGGAAATGGGGAATACCGTGGGGTTGAACGCTGGACATAGACCGCGAGAAGCAGGTTTTAATGGTAGGAAATATAGTCATTTTGACGATATTTTTACCGGCCTGGCTAGCCTTGCCTGTCGATCCGCTCGCACCGATACCAGGAGTCGGATTACTGGGTTCAGAACGAATGTCCGATGCCGAAATGCAGCAGCGGGTTGCGCAGTCCTTCGGGCAGCAGGTCGTTGGGCTGTGCCGGGTCGTGGACTTTCCAGGCCACATCCAGCCGGGCGATGAAATAGGCCCAGGACAGGCGCAGGCCCAGGCCGGAACCCACCCCCAGCTCGCGGTAGAACCGGTCGAGCCGGAAGCGCCCTGCCGGGTCGCCGGGGTTGCGGGGGCCAATCCACACGTTGCCAGCGTCGGCAAAGAGCGCCACGATCCAGTCCGCCTCCAGGAAGCCGCGCAGCACCGTGTTGCGCAGTTCGAGGCTGCCTTCGAGCTTGACGTCTCCGCCGAGGATGTTGGTGATTTCGGCGTTGGTGGTGTCGGCCTCCGAGAGGAAGCTGACGGGGCCGGGGCCGAGTTCGCGCAGCCGCCACCCGCGCACGCTGGCGGCCCCGCCGCTGAAGAAGCGCTCGTCGAACGGCACGACGGTGGAGGCAGCCACAGGCTGGGCCACGCCGACGATGAGCTTGGAGGCCAGGACGGTGCGGCGGGCCAGGGGCTGGTAGCGCCGCAGGTCTCCGATGAGGCGCACATACTGGCGGTACAGCAGCCGGTTGTCGCCGGCCCGTTCGCCGGTGAAAAAGGGCAGCCCCGGCAAGCTGCCCTCCAGCGAGTCGGGGGTGAAGACGAACCGGTCGAGGCTGCGGGGCAGGAAGCCGCCTACCTCGAAAGCCGCCTCGTAGCTGTAGCCCTCCTCCCGGCGCAGGGGGTCGAGCCGGGCCGAGCGCAGGGTGTAGCGCAGGGCATTGTTGACCTGCGGGCGGGTATAGTCCTCGATGAGCTGGGCGCGCTGCACCGGGTCGTCTACGGTGCCGAGCACGTCGTCGAGAAACTCGCGGCGGAAGCCTGCCAGCGTGTCCGGGTTGCTGACGGTCAGGTCCAGCAGGTCGAGGGCCGAGGTGAGAGTGGGGGTATGTTGCAGTTCCAGGCGCACCCGTGCCGACCCCCGGCCGCGCAGGACGATCCGGAGGGCATCGCGCCGGGCGGCCAGCAGGGTGAAGGCTACCTGGGTACGGGCATCGTAGAGGCGGAGCCGCCGGTCGAGGCCACCGAAGGGCCGGATGAGGTACGGATAGGTCATCGAGGCCGAGACCTCCCACTGCGCCGAGGTGGAGATGCCCTGCTCGATGTCCGCGGCCACCGACCCGGTGGTGCGCAGCCGGAACGCTTCGCCACTGCCGAAGAGGTTGCGGTTCTGGTAGCTGAGGCCCAGCCCGGCCCCCAGCTCGTTGTCGGTGTCGGCCAGCGCCCCGCTGCGTTGCAGCATGAACGTCTCCATCCGCACCTGGTGCCGCTGCCGGGTCTGGAGCAGCATCCGGTGGTCCAGCCGGGGCGCGGTGTTCGCGGCTTCGCGGAGGGGGTCGGGCGGGACGGCCACCAGGTCGGTGAAGGCAAAGACCCCGGTGGCTTCGAGCCGCCGTTTGGTGGCCGTGAGGCGGTTCTGGCTGTACCACTCGCCCGGACGGAACTGGAGCGCACGGCGCAGTAGCCCCCGTTCCAGGCGGCCCTCGCCCTGCCACACGATCCGGATCTCCCCCCCGGCCAGGCTGTCGGCGACGGGGGGGGTGGGAAGCGTATCGGCCCGCACGGGCAGTTCGTCCTGCGGCCCGCTCACCTGCATGACCACATCGCCGAAGCGGTAGCGGGGGCCGGGCTGGACCAGGAACGTCACGTCGAACGAGTCCGGCTGCTGGGGAAAGACGAGGGCGTGGATGGAGTCCCGCGTGGCGAGGGCATAGCCCTGGTTACGGAGGAAGGCCAGGAGGCGTCGTCCTTCTTCGAGCAAGACCGGCTCGGAATAGCGTTGCTGCCGGGCCTGAAACTGGAGGGGCTGGGCAGGGTCGAGGGCGGCCGGGCGGAGTACCGAGGCCCGCGCCAGTTGCATCTGCTGCGGCGGATCGAGGGCCTCCAGGCCCTGATACCGGACGTGCCGGACGTAAGTGGGTTGGCCCTCGGCGATGCGAAACACCACCTCATGGTGCTGGGGGCGGCGGCCGGGCAAGACGGCGGCGGTCACTTGTGCGGCCCGGAATCCCTCCTGCTGGTAAAACAGCCGCAGCCGTTCGATATCTGCCGCCAGCAGGGTGGAGTCGAGCCAGGCAGGCGGCTCGCCGGTCGCCATGAGCACCTTCCCCACCCGTCGGCCCAGCCGTCCGGAGGCCCCGGTATCATAGAGCCACCGCCACCAGGTGAAGCCGGGTACGCCGAGGAACCGGCGGTTGGCCCGCGTCCGCACCCGCAGCAACAGGGTGCTTTCGGAGAAGGAGGTGACGCCTTCAAACCGGATGTGCGATACAAGCGGGGGGGGCGCCGTCTGCGCCGCCGTCTGCGCCGCCGCCGTAGTGCCTCCCTGCAAGGCCACCAGCAGCATTCCTGCCACCCTGAACAGGCGTATCCTTCCCCGGAACGCGGCCTTGCTCCCCTGCACCGGTAGAGGGGCCAGCGGCAGGCAGGATACAGCCCCCATACACGCCAGGAACCTACTCCTCTTCGTAGTAGAAATCGTCGTCCGCCGTTGGGAAGTCGGGCCAGATTTCTTCGATGCTCTCGTAGGGTTCTCCGTCGTCTTCCAGATCGTTCAGGTTCTGGATCACTTCGATAGGGGCACCCGTGCGCTCCGCGTAGTCAATCAGCTCGTTCCGCGTGGCCGGCCAGGGGGCGTCTTCGAGGTACGAAGCAAGTTCCAGTGTCCAGTACATACAAGGATGGCAGGTTGACTATGACGAACAGCAGGGACGATAAGGACAGACCCCTTGTCAACGCAAGTGCCTGCGCGCACGAATATGGCTACCCAACACGGTCAGAACAGACAGGTTCCAGCCTGCTGGCGGGGCGTTAGCCTCAGTCGAAGGCGACTGTCGAGCGGTCCGAGGCTTCTTGCAGCTTGCGGAACGCTTGCGGCGTCATGCTCGGTGCCAGGAAATGGATCGGGTTGAGGGGCTGATCCTGGGCGTCGCGCACCTCGTAGTGGAGGTGGGGTGCCGTCGAGAGGCCGGTGTTGCCGCTGTAGGCAATCACATCCCCCCGTTTAACTGCCACGCCCGCATGGATATGACGCGGCACGCGGGAGAGGTGCCCATAGAGGGTGGTATAGCCGGTAGCCGCATGGGAGAGCTTCACGAAGTTGCCATATCCGCCCCCACTGCCGGCCTCCAGCACCACACCATCGGCAGTAGCCACCACCGGCGAGCCAACCGAGAGGTGAAGGTCGATCCCGGCGTGCATGCGGTAGACGCGCAGGATCGGGTGCAGCCGCATCCCGAAGCCCGACACGATGTTGCCATCGGCAGGCAGGATGGCGGGCATCTGCCCCATCCGCTCCCGGTAGGTCACGGCCAGTTGCGTCAGCTCCCGGTAGCTTTTGTTCTGAAGGTTGATCTTCAGCGCGATCTGGTCGATCTGCGTGGCGGTGGTCCGCAGCAACGCCGCCACCGGCGCATTGAACCGGTTGAATTCGGCGTACTTGTCGGTTCCCCCCAGGCCTACCCTGCGGACATCCTGCGGGATCGGCTCGGCCTGCAACAGGGTGCGGTAGAGTTGCTGGTCGGTCTCGGCCAGCTTGTCGAGCTGCGTCGAGAAGTGCTCGATCTGGTCGCCAGCCTGTGCCAGTTGCCGCTGCAACGCCTCGTTTTCGGCCTTGAGGGCCAGCTCCTCCGGGGTCTCGAACAGGTTCCCCATGAGGGCACTCAGGCCCAGCGCCAGCACCAGCGCCAATCCCACAACCATGCCACCGACCTTGAGGTAGTGCCGCCTGCGGTTCTGTGGAACCTCGACGAAGGCACACGTCTCATGGTCGTAGTAGTAAAAATGATTCGCAGGCATGAAACCGGCAGGCTGGATACGGTTGTAACAGGCACAGGCGGCTGTGCAGGTGGGAAAACCGGTAACACCACACGCAATCAGGGCGATCACGCCCGATGGGGGTTTTGAATATAGGCGACACAAACAGACGTGTCAACCCGATGTCATCCGGGGTTTTGTGCAAAGTTGGGAGAAAATCTCCAGTTCTCCCGCGAAGACCGCCCCCCTGCGGCATACCCGGCGCTCCCTTAGGACGGGGCCTGGCACCTGCAGAAAGTTTCGACGGTTGCCGGGAAGGCTTAACCCGGTTTGCCAAACGTTCACCGAAAGGAGGCACGCCACCTATTGTCCACACACCGGGTAAGACAAGTCGGATAAAATGGTTGGGGGGTACCAACAGCCTGATGCCCAGCACTGTCGATACCCCCACAACCACTCATCGGAAGACGCATTCCACCCTACGGGCGGCGTTTCGGGAAAGTTACACGCCCTGCTAAGAAATTTGCAGCTTTTACGGCGCAAGGCGTTCGAGTGACCAGGGACCGTCGTCCTGGCGCTGGAAACACAGCCGGTCGTGCAGCCGTCCGGGGCGGCCCTGCCAGAACTCGATGCAGGTCGGCACGACCCGGTACCCGCCCCAGCGGGGCGGGCGCGGCACGGCCTGCCCTTCGTACCGGGCAGTCACGTCCGCCAGCCGCTGCTCCAGCACGGCCCTATCGTCCAGGGTCTGGCTCTGGGGCGAGGCCCAGGCGCCCAGCTGGCTCTCGCGCGGACGGGTCTGGAAGTAGGCATCGGCCAGGGCTTCCGGCACCGGCACGACGGCCCCTTCAATCCGCACCTGCCGCTCCAGCAGGGGCCACCAGAACACAAGCGCGGCATACGGTGTGGCGGCCAGTTCCCGCCCCTTGCGGCTCTCGGTGTTCGTGTAGAAGTCGAACCCCTCGGCGTCGAAGCCCTTGAGCAGGACGATCCGGGCCGCCGGACGGCCATCGGGCGCCACGGTCGCCAGCGTCATGGCGTTGGGTTCGGGTACCTGCGCCGCCAGCGCCTCATCGAACCACCGGGTAAACTGGGTAAGGGGGTCTGTGGCGACCTCGTCTTCCCGCAACGCCTTCAGCCGGTATTCCTGCCGGAGCGCCGCCACATCTTTCCGGGTGTGCATAGGCTATCCTGTCTGGGTGCTACCAGGTGCAAATTGCACGGATTCCGGACGCCAAGCCAGTCCCTCATCGTGATTTCACACGCAGGCAGGCCACCTCGGTGGAAACGGGAAGCCGGGAACGGGATTGAAGCACCGTTGCGCCCTCGAAAACGCTTTTTCTACCGGGCGTGCCCCTGTTGTTCGCTGTTTGGCTGTACCAATGAAAGTTCGGCTTCCGTTTGCACTGGCCCGCCGGTTTGTAGCGGCGGAGACGCTGGAAGGGGCTATTCCGGTGGTCCAGGGCCTCCACCGCAAGGGCCTGCACGTGTCGATGGACCTGCTCGGCGAGTACATCCGGGACCGTACCCTGGCCGAGAAGGCCCGCAGCCTCTACATGGATCTGATCGACACTGTAGCCGATACGTTCCGGGAAGCAGGCCAGGACACCAACATCTCCATCAAGCTGTCGATGCTGGGACAGAAGATCGACGAGGGTTTCTGCCTGGACAACCTCCGCGCCCTGCTCACCAGGGCGAAGGCCCGCAACGTGTTCGTCCGCCTCGACATGGAAGGAAGCGACACCACCGCGTCTACGCTGAACCTGTTCGAGGCGGTCTATCCGGACTATCCGGACCATGTGGGGGTGGTGCTGCAAGCCTACCTCAAGCGCACGACACAGGACGTGGCGCGGATGTGTGAACTCGGTGCCCGGGTGCGGCTGTGCAAGGGCGCCTACAAGGAACCTGCCGACCTCGCCTGGCAGGATATGGACACCATCCGGCAGCAGTTTGTTGCCCTGATGCAACAGCTCCTCCTGCAGGGCCGCTACCCCGGCATCGCCACCCACGACGACCGGCTTATTGCCGCCACGAAGCAGTTTGTGGCCGCGCAAAATCTGTCAACCGACCGTTTCGAGTTCCAGATGCTCTATGGCATCCGCCCCTCCACCCAGGTACAACTGGTCCGCGAAGGCTACCACCTGCGCGTGTACGTCCCCTACGGACGCATGTGGTTCCCCTATTTCTCCCGCCGTCTGCGCGAGCGTAAGGAGAACGTGTGGTTCGTCGTGAGCAACCTGCTGCGCCGGTAAGGAGGAGGCTTGGTGCTTGGTACTTGGAAAAACAGGTTTCTGCCACATCCTAAAGCGAAGCATCCCAAAGCAAACGTTTTTGTAGGGGCAGGGCATGCCCTCTTCAACCAAAGCGAAGCGTATCAAAACGAAGATTGTTGTAGGGGCAGGGCATGCCCTGCCCTGAGCCTCCCCAACCCCAGGTACCAACCAACGTGCATGCAGCGAACGTCCCTCCGCTCCCTGGCCTGCTGATCGCCTTCGAGGGCATCGACGGGGCGGGCAAGAGCACCCAGGTCCGCCGCCTCGCGGGCGTGCTGCAGGCAGCCGGGCTGACGGTGGTGGCGAGCCGGGAGCCCACGGATGGCCCCTGGGGGCAGAAAATCCGGCAGTCGGCGGTGACGGGGCGGCTGTCGCTGGAGGAAGAGTTGCACGCTTTTGCCGAGGACCGCCGGGAGCACGTCCGCACCCTGATCGGCCCGTCGCTGGCAGCGGGGGCGGTAGTGCTGCTGGACCGGTACTATTACTCCAGCATCGCCTACCAGGGTGCCCGCGGTGGCGACCCGCACGCCATCCAGACGCTCATGGAATCCATCGCCCCGCGTCCCGACCTTGTGTTCCTGCTCGACCTCGACCCCATCGAAGGGCTGCACCGCATCACGCATGGACGCCGGGCCGGAGCCGACCAGTTCGAAGGGCTGGCCTATCTCCAGGCTGTCCGTGCCCGCTTCCTCGACCTCGCCCGCACCGAAGCCTGCTTCCGCGTCCTGCCCAGCCACGCTCCCCCCAACACCGTTCACCGGCAGATCGTGCGGCTGTTCGCCACCGACGCCCTGCAACCCCGCTGGGGGGCGGCAGGTGCTTCCGTCGTGGCCCGTTTGCTCGGCGACCCCGGTCAGGACCCCAAGTAGTGCGCCGGCACCGGCAGCCCTTGCAGCCGGAAGAAGGTGAGTTGGTCGAAATAGCCGCGCTGGAACACGATCTGGCCGTTGCGCACCTGGAAGAACCCGCAGCCGCGCAGCCCCAGCGGGTCGCGCCATTCGAGGACCACCCACTCGCCCGCCGCCACCAGGTTTTCCGGGATACAGACCATCGTGGCCCGGCCAAACTCGACCTCGAACAGGTGCTGGATGGCCGCACGCCCGTGCAGCGGCGCGGTCACCACCTGGTGGTTGACGGCGTCTTCGGCATAGAGCCGGGCCAGGCCCTCAGCATCGGCGGCGTTGAACCGCTCGATCCACGCGGCGATGACTTCGGTGGGGGTCGGAGCGTCGTTCATCGGTGGCTCCTGCGGGTCAGATGCTGGCATGGCCTCACCAGTACTTCTCTCCACCCGGTGCCGGCTGCCAGGGGGAATCCGGCTCGAAGTAGTGCCAGAGCGCCCGCGACACCTGGCGCAGCAGCACGAAGCCCGCGTTCTCATGCGTCCAGCTTTCGTCCTGCTGGTTCTTGGTGATGACGCAGAACACATAGTCGCCGTGCGGGGCATTGACGAGCACGACCTCGGAGCGGGAGCGGTTCACGGCCCCTTGCTTGGAGGCCGCCTGGACCGCCGGCGGGAGTTGCGAGAGGGCCTCGTCGTTCCAGTAGATGCGCGTCAGGGCGCGGTACATCTCCTCGCTGGCGGCGGGCGAGACGGCCCGTCCCTCGCGGATCATCACCAGCAGCTCTGCCATCTCGCGCGGGGTCGTCTGCCCCCAGCCATAGACCGCCCGGTGGGCCTCCCGGCCCGGCGTGCGCGAGTTCACCCGCGTGTGTGTAAACCCGTTCGTGGCGAGCCAGTCGTTGATGGCCGTGCCGGTGCCACACAGGTATTGCAGCCAGAGGCTGGCCGTGTTGTCGCTGGTGGTGATCATGAGCATCACCGCCTTGCTGAGGGCAATGCGGGCGCTGTCGGCAAAGGCCCCCAGCAGGTCTTCGCCCGGATACAGCAGCGAGTCGCGGTAGACGAGTTCCTGGTGATAGCCCAGTTGCCCCTGCTCGATGGCGTCGAAGGTCTTGATCAGGATGGGCACCTTGATCAGGCTGGCCGTCGGGAACAGGGTGTCGGCGTTGACGGCGGCGTACCGGCCCGTCGACAGGTGCCGGACGTAGATGCCCACCGTGCCGTCGAACCCCTGCACCAGCGAATCCAGCACGGCGTGCAACCGGGGGTCCGGACGCGGTTGTGCCACCACGGGCAGAGACCACATCATCAGGTAAAACAGCAGGAAACGACGCATGGAAGGAAACAAAGGTAGAAGACGGATGCAGGTGGAAGATAGCGGAGAGATGCGTCAGAAGGAAAGTGGTTGTGCGAGGAGGATTGAACTCGCCCTCGCCACTGTGCAGCAGCGTTGCAGCAACCTTCGGCGTTGAGCTTGCCAAGTCCGCCTTCGTGGGGGCAGACTTCTGACCGATCTCCTGAGATCGACCAGGCTCCCCGCTATGACACGGAAGGGAGGGCAGTGATCGTCCCAATCCGCCATCCCAAATCCTGGATCCGCAATTATGGAATTTCTTCGATTAACATGCCTGTCGGGGATTCCCGTACATCATTGGAACGCCTGCTTCTTTAGATTGAGTCTAAACTGTAAGGATTTCAGACCCTTCCTCCATCGCCATGCTACGTTTTCTGCTGTTGCTGCTGGTGGCGGCCAGTATGCTGGGATTGACGGCCTGCCAGCCGGAGACCTCCGAGACGGCTTCTGTCCTCACCGTTTATTCCGGGCGTAGCAAGGCCCTGGTGGACTCGCTGGTGCGGGCCTTCGAGGCGGAAACCGGCATCACCGTGAACGTCCGGTACGGCACGGACGCGGCGTTGCTGGCGGCGATACAAGAGGAAGGGACGCAAACCCCGGCGGACATCTTCTGGGCCAATACGACAGGAGCACTGGCCGAAGTGAGCCGTCTGAACCTGCTCGTCCCACTGCCCGACTCCATCACCGGCAAGGCGGCGGCCTACGTACCGTCGGGCCGACACTGGGTGCCCGTCACGACGCGCTTCCGCGTGTTGGCCTACAACACCAGCCGGGTGCAACCGTCCCAGTTGCCCCCCACCGTTGCCGGGCTGACGGGCCTGACCGCGTTCAAGGGCCGGATCGGGTGGACCCCTGCCTATTCGAGCTTCCAGGACTTCGTTACGGCGCTGCGGGTGTTGCACGGCGAGGACAGCACGCGGGCGTGGCTGAAGGCGATGCAGGCGCTGGAGCCGGTCATCTATCCGTCGAACACGCCGATGATCCAGGCCCTGGCAAACGGGGAGATCGACCTGGCGCTGACCAACCATTACTACGTGTTGCGCTACACACAGGGAGGGGCTGAGGGCGAGTTCGAAGGCCGGGAGGACGCGGCTACCGAGGCACTGGAAGAGCTGGGGCCGCAACCCACGGCCCCGGTGGCCCTCTACCACTTCCGCCCCGGCGACGCGGGCAACCTGGCCCTGGTGACCGGCGCGGGCCTGATCACCCACAGCAGGAAGCAGGCCACTGCCCTCCGCTTCCTGGCGTTCCTGCTCGATCCGGCAGCCCAGACCTATGCCGCTACCGAAGTCTACGAATACCCGGTCGTCCGGGGCATCACCGCACCCGCGTTCATGACCCCTGCCGACACCGCGTTTGGCCTCAGCCCCGCCCACTTTGACTTCGAGCAGCTCCGCCAACTCGACGGCACCCTCAACCTGATGCGCGAGATCGGACTGCTGTAAAGATTGCGGATCTTCCGATTTCGGATCATGTCATTGCGAGGAGCATGGTCGATCAGGGTCAATCTCATGAGATCGACCCTGACGTGGCAATCTCTTGCGGATTTTTCCAAACACCAGGTACCAAGCACCCCAAAGCTAACAGCTAACAGCTATCTCCCATGCCCCTGTCCCTCACCCCTTACCGCCGTCTGCTGACGTGGTATTTTGTCCTGCCCGCGCTGGTGGTGGGGACGGGGGTGCTGGTGCCGTTGGGATACCTATTGCTGCGGGCGCTGGAAGCAGACGGGGCGCAGGTCGAGGCCCTGATCTGGCGGGGGCGTACACTCTACCTGCTGGGCAACACCCTGGTGCTGACCGCCGGGGTGCTGCTCTTCAGCACGGCGCTG
>CAZLRO010000123.1:0-2569 GCA_964561865.1 uncultured Rhodothermaceae bacterium
GGGCCGCAGGCTACGTGTATTTCATGCTGTGAGGAGATCCATTGGAGTCCGATCGCATCGTTCAGGTGATGCCCGAAACCCTCGCCAACAAGATTGCGGCGGGGGAGGTTGTGCAACGTCCAGCCTCGGCGGTGAAGGAACTCGTCGAAAATGCCCTCGATGCTGGGGCGGACCAGATCAGCGTGCTGCTCAAGGCTGCCGGGCGAGATCTGATCCAGGTGATCGACAACGGCTGCGGCATGGGGGCCGAGGATGCCCTGGCCTGCTTCCAGCGCCACGCCACAAGCAAGATCCGGGAGATCGAAGACCTGGAACACATCCTGACGCTGGGGTTCCGGGGCGAGGCCCTGGCCTCCATCGCCGCCGTCGCCCAGGTCGAACTGCGGACCAAGCGTCGGACAGATGCTGCTGGCTATCGGGTACGGATCGACGGGGGCATGCTGAAGGAACAAGGTCCGTGTGCTACCCCCGACGGGGCCTCTTTCGCCGTCCGTAACCTGTTTTTCAACGTCCCGGCCCGTCGCAACTTCCTGAAAAGCCCGGCCACCGAGTTCAAGCATGCCGTCGAGACGTTCCAGTTTCTGGCCCTGTCCAACCCCTTCGTCGGGTTCACGCTCCTGCACGACGACAACGAGTTCTACCGCCTCTCCCCGGCACCCACCGACGACCTGCACGAGGCGCTGCACCATCGGGTTGTGGAACTCTTCGGCAAGGAGCAGGGTGAAGGGCTGGTGTCCGTGCAGGAGACGACGAGCTACCTGTCGGTCTATGGCTTCGTCGGACGGCCCACCTTCAGCCGCAAGAGCCGGGGCGAGCAGTTCCTGTTCGTCAACGGGCGCTATGTGAAGAACCGCTACCTCGACCATGCCGTGTCGGCGGCCTACGAGGATGCCCTGCCCGAAGGAGCCTGGCCGTTCTTCGCCCTGTTCCTCCAGATCGACCCCCGGCATGTGGACGTAAACGTGCATCCGACCAAGGCCGAGGTGAAGTTCGACGACGAACGCGGGGTGTACGGCTTCCTCCGGGCGGTCGTCCGCAAAGCGCTCGGCGAGGCCGACCTCACCCCGCAACTGGACCTCGCGCCCGGCATGGCAACGGATGAACCCGCCCGGATAGCATCTCCTGCGTCGGTCCAGCGGTCGGAAGGGGCGTTTTCCCGGCTGTCGACGGAACCCGGAGCGCCCCGCCTCCCCGGCAGTGCGCCCGTCCCACTCCCGCCCAAGCCCTATGTCTCGCTGGGTACCCTGTCGGAACGGCTGTATACCCCACCGCCGGACGTACCCCCGGCGACCCCGTCCGTCCAAGGCGAAGTAGTAGCCTCTGGTGCCACCCTGTCCGACACGGTCGAGCGGGAAGCCCCCGCCCCGGAGAGTCTGCTCTGGCAACTGCACGATGCCTATATCCTCACCCAGATCCGCTCCGGCCTGATGATCATCGACCAGAACGCGGCCCACGAGCGTATTCTGTACGAAAAAGCCTGCCACAGCCTCCAGGATGGATTCGGGCTTTCGCAGCAACTGCTGTTTCCCCATACCATCGAAGTCAGTCCGGCAGATTATGAACTGATCCGCGAACTCCAGGAAGATCTCCGCTCGCTCGGCTTCCTGCTGGACTTCTTCAGCGGCCGCTCGGTGGTCGTGCGCGGCGTCCCCGCCGACATTCGCACTGGCAATGAGCGGATGATCCTGGAGGAAATTCTTGAACAGTATAAAGCCAACCAGGACACCCTGCGCATCCGGGGGCACGAGAACATGGCACGCAGCATGGCTCGGCGCAGCGCCATACCCCCCGGCACGAAGCTCTCGGCCAAGGAGATGCGCACGCTCATCGACCAGCTCTTCCTCTGCGAAATGCCCTATGCCTCGCCGTATGGCCGTCCCACGATGGTGAAGATTACCAAGGAGGAGCTGGAAAAACGGTTTGGCCGATAGGGAAGAGCAGGTGGCTGGTGCTTGGGAAAATCCCCAACCCACAATCCCCCTCCATGCGAAGGGAGGGGTCAGGGGAGGTAGACGCTTCCGCTGCCATCGACCTCCGCAATCTGCCTTGCCCATGCTCGACCGGGTACAAGCGTTCCTGGACCGCTACGGCTCCGCTCCACCGGGGCCACGCATCCTCGTGGGCATCAGTGGGGGGATGGACTCGGTGGTGCTGCTGCATGCACTGTGTCGGCTGGGGGTGGAGTGTGGGGGGGCGCATGTAAACTACGGACTACGGGGGGCGGATGCCGAGGGAGACGAAACGTTCGTGCGGAACCTTTGTGAACAGATGGGGGTGCCGCTCCAGGTGAAACGGTGTACAAAGGCCGACTGGCCGCCGGATACCTCGGTACAGCACGGCGCACGGCGCATCCGGTATGCCTTCTTTGCCACCCTCACCACCGACGTCGGGTTTGACCAGGTGGCCGTCGCCCATCACCGCGAAGACCAGGCCGAGACGCTGCTGTTGCACCTGTTCCGGGGGAGTGGGCTGGAGGGTCTCGCGGCGATGCCCCCGGTGCGCCCGCTGGAGCCGGGGTGAGGCGATCGGCCGGCAGCGTGAGGCGCGCGTCGAAGAGCGCCAGGTTCTC
>CAZLRO010000123.1:2579-9915 GCA_964561865.1 uncultured Rhodothermaceae bacterium
CGGGGTCGTCGGTGATGCTGCTCCGCCCGCTGCTGGAGGTCTCCCGTACCGAGATCGAAGTCTATGCTCGCCGGGAGGGGCTGGTGTGGCGGACGGACGCGGGCAACTGGAACCCGGCCTACCGGCGTACCATCGTCCGGGAGACCCTGTTGCCGCTGGTGGAGGCGCACTTCCCCGGCGCGACGGCCCACCTGGCCGGGGCTGCCACCCGGCTGCGGGGCTATCTGGAGGCGACCTTTGCCGACGAGCTGGAGGGCCGCTGGGCCGCCACTGCGTCCGGAGGAGGCAGCCTCCTGCTCGCCCCGCTGGTTGCACAGCCAGCGGTCTGGCAAGGACGACTGATACTGGAAGCCCTTGCCCGTTGGCTGCCCGCCGTGCCCCGCAACGTCGCAGCGACCGCCGCCGTGGGCGCGTTGCTCCAGTCACAGCCCGGACGCAAGGTCGTCTGGCCGCAGGGCATCGTCTGGCGGGAGCGGGACCGGCTGGTCTTTCAGATCCCCTCGGCCCCCCCGGAAGACCGCGTCACCCTCCTTGAGCCGGGTGATAGGGCCGCCACGCCCGACGGGATGGTGTCCGTCACCCTGGCACCAGAGCACCCGCTGGCCCTTGATGCAGGTACACCCGCCCGGGTGTTCGCCGACGCCGACCGTCTCACCTGGCCCCTTACCCTGCGCCCCTGGCAGCAAGGCGACACCCTCGCGCCACTGGGTATGCAGGGACACAAACGGGTGAGCGACCTGCTGACCGACCGCAAAGTGCCCGCCTCGGAGCGCGCACAGGTCTACGTGCTGTGCTCCGGGCCAGCGGTGGTCTGGGTGGTGGGGCATCGCCTGTCCGAGACGGTGCGCGTGCGCCCGGAGACCACCCGCGTCGCGGTTTTCCAGCGGGAAGATGACGACACCGGGGAAACACCGTATCTTGAACCCCTACGCTCCGACAGCCCGCCGTTGCCATGACCCCCAGCCTCGAACAGACCGACACCCTCCGCACCGTGGTCTGCCGGGACCACCGGTTCCGCCTCTACCTCGACCGTGAGACCATCCAGCAGCGGGTAGCCGAAATAGGCCAGCAGATCAGCCGTGACTATGCCGGGCAGACTCCCATCCTCATCGGGGTGCTCAACGGAGCTTTCATGTTCCTCTCCGACCTGATGCGTAGCATCGAGATCGAATGCGAGGTGGATTTCCTGAAGCTCTCCTCCTACGGCGAAAGCAAAATCTCCAGCGGCATCGTGCGCGACCTGAAAAAGATCGATGCCCAGATCGAAGGGCGGCACGTGATCGTCGTCGAGGACATCGTCGATACCGGCCTGTCAATGGCCTACATCCTCGAACGGCTCGGCGAGAACCACCCTGCCTCGCTGCGCACGGCCACCTTGCTCCACAAGCCCGACGCCACACGCCACACCGTATCCCTCGACTATGTGGGGTTCCCAATCGACAACCTGTTCGTCATCGGCTACGGGCTGGACTACGGCCAACTCGCCCGCAACCTGCCCGATATCTATATCCTGGATGAATGAACCCTCCTGCCTGGAAAGGGTAAATAACTGTATATACAGCTAATAGGGATGCGGGAATACGGCAGTGAATCGCTGCCCTCCGTTTCAGCGCACCGGCATCTGAGACCGCACAAGAGGCAGGCGGTTCGGAGCCATACGGGCAGGCTCCAGCGCCACAACAGGTTCCGGCTCGGCGGCCCATTCGTGCAACATCGTGGTGAAACCGGTGAGCGCGGGCTGTACGAAGTCGGCAGGGGAAGCCGCCACGAGGGACTTGCTGAACGCCTTGACCGTAAAGACCGGGCAGGACGCGAGCCGTACCACCTGCTCGGTGACGCTGCCCAGGGCAAAATAGCGGACACCCGTCACCCCGTGCGTTGAGATGACGATCAGGTCTACAGCCTGTTCGGCAGCAAACCGGGCGATTCCGTTCGCCACTGCACCGGACGTCGTTTCAAAAGCGACCTCCGCTGTCGGGCCAGGGAGGCGTTCATAGAGGTTCTGGAGTTGCCGCCGGAGAAATTCCGGGTGCTGTGTTCGGTGAAAGAGGGGGTGGAGGTTGGGGTCGAAGTGCAACAGGGTGGGCGGTTGCGCCACGTGCAGGAGCGTGAGTCGGGCCTGGAAGCGGGCCGCCAGTTCGCGCGCATGGAGCACCGCATGTTGCGAGCAGTCGGAGAAGTCCGTTGGGGCCAGGATATGCCCGATCGTGGGCAGCCGTTTCGGGTGTGCCAGTTCCGGGAGCGTCAGCACCGGGCAGGCAGCTTGTCGAACGACAGCCTCTGTCACCGCAGCCATCGGCGTATTCAAGCCCATGAGCACCAGGTCGATCTCCTTCTGCTGGGCATATCGCAGGATGCCCTCGCTCGCAAAGGTTGTCTGCTGGGAGACCCGCTGCAGCGGAGCCTCCAGTTCGCTGAGCAGGTGTCGCAGGTGTGGCTGGCTGCTGACTGTTCGGAACCAGTCCTGAAAGACGTTATGGGGGCTGGTGGCTGCCTGCGGGGTAGGCATCTGGAGGTGCAGCAGATGCAGTTCGGCCTGCATACGCACGGCCAGCGACAGTCCCACATGCAAGGCAAAGCCGGAGGCCTCGGACAGGTCCACCGGCAGGAGGATGCGCTTCAGGTAAAGCATGGCAGGGCACCGGCTTGGGGAAAAATTGACCTGATGTGGCGCAGAAGAGGGGGCTGCACGCTTGAAGCGGGAAAGAACAAAAAGCAGGCCAGCAAAACCCGGCGTGTTCTTCCGCTCGTGGCTGTAGGGAATTCTTGCAGCAGGGTTGTAGGGGATTGGGCGGGACGCATTTCTTCGCGGCCATGCCGCCTGCCGATAGGTCGCAGCAACTCGGAAAATGCTTACTTTACCCGCTGTTCAACATGAAGTCGGTTGACTGGAACCGGTTCCAGCCGTTTCAACAGTTTTACAATTCGAGAATACACCATGCCGGGTGGTACCCCGCTGTACTATGGAGACTACCTCCAGTTAGGCCAGCTACTGGACTGCCAGCACCTCGAAAGTGCCCGCACCGGGCAGGTGGCCCACGACGAGATGCTCTTCATCATCGTCCACCAGGCTTATGAACTGTGGTTCAAGCAGATTCTGTGGGAACTGGACGCGGTGCTGCGCCTCTTCGCCGGTTCCACCGTAGACGAGCGCAGTGTGGGGCAGGCGGTGTCCCACTGCCAGCGCATCGTGGAAATCCAGCGCGTGCTCCTCGGCCAGATCGACATCCTGGAGACGATGACTCCCCTGGATTTCCTGGACTTCCGCGACCACCTGGTCCCGGCTTCGGGGTTCCAGAGCGTACAGTTCCGGCTGGTCGAGAACCGGCTGGGGATGCGCCCGGCCCAGCGCGTCCGGTACAGCGAGGCGCCCTATACCTCACGGCTCAAGCCCGAAGACCGGGCACGGCTGGAAGCATCCGAGCAGGAGCCTTCCCTGTTCGACCGGGTGGAGCACTGGCTCGAACGCACCCCATTCCTACATTTTGGGGACTTTGACTTCTGGCGCGCCTACGAGGAGGCCGTCTCGGCGATGCTGGAGAAAGACCGGCACCTGGTGGAACACAACCCGGTGCTGACCGAGGCCGAGAAAGCCGCCCAGCTGCAGATGCTGGAGACGACGGCCCGGCATTTCGAGGCCCTGTTCGACCCGCGTCGGTATGAGGCGCTCCGGGAAAGTGGGGTGCGGCGGCTGTCTCACCAGGCCCTCCAGGCGGCGCTGCTCATTCACTTGTACCGGGACCAGCCCATCCTGCATTTGCCCTTCCGCCTGCTCAGCCTGCTGGTGGACCTCGACGAGCACTTCACGCAATGGCGGTACCGCCATGCGCTGATGGTACGGCGGATGATTGGTACAAAGATCGGGACGGGCGGCTCGTCGGGGCACGACTATCTGCGCCAGACCGCCGAACAGCACAAGGTCTTCGACGACCTCGGCAGCCTCGCGACGTTTTTCATCCCCCGTTCAGCCCTGCCCACGTTGCCGCCCGACGTGGTGCAGAAGATGGGCTTTCAGTACGAGCGGATCGTCGCCTGACGATCCCTTCTACCATGTGTTAACCTGAAAACCGGAGGATCAGGACCATGAATCGCCGTTCGTTCCTGCATCAGGTGGGGAGCCTGGGGGCAGGGGTTGCCCTCGCGCCACAGACCGCCACCCGTTTCCCGGCATCGACCGGGGCATCCCGCCAGAAAATCCGGGTGGGCGTCATCGGCTGCGGCAGCGTGTCCGGCATGTACCTGCCGCACCTGTCCCGTTCGCCCTATGTAGAGCTGGTCAGCACCTGCGACCGCATCCCGGAACGGGCCGTGCGGGCAGCAGCGCAGTACCAGGTGCCCCACCACTACCCGCATATCGACCAGATGCTGGCTGGGGCGCCGTTCGACCTGCTGGTTAACCTGACCGACATGCAGGAGCACGGGCATCTGAACCGGGCAGCCCTCCTGGCCGGGCGGCATGTGTGGAGCGAGAAGCCGTTGGCGAACACCTACGCCGAAGGGTGGCAGCTCCTGGACCTGGCCCGGCGCAACGGCCTGCACCTCTGGGGCGCACCGGCGGTGGTGACCAGCCCCCAGTTTGCCTTCATGGCCCGGACGTTGCAGCAGGGCACGCTCGGACGGGTAGCCGCCGCCCATGCCACTTATGGACACCTGGGGCCGGACTGGTCGGCCTTCTTCTACGAGCGCGGCGGCGGCAGCCTGCCGGACCTGGGGGTCTACAACCTGACAACGCTCACCGGACTGCTCGGCCCGGCCCGTGCGGTGATGGCCATGACCAGCATCGTCACACCCATGCGGACGATCTACGGCAAGGGGGATATCCGCGTGGAGGCGGAAGACAACGCGATGGTGCTGCTCGACCACGGCGGCGGCACGTTCTCCCACGTCCAGAGCGGGTTCAACTACTTCGACCCACACGGGCATGAGGGCAAGGGACAGGAGCGGGCCACCATCTCACTGGTCGGTACCGGGGGGGCCATGCACCTGGTCGGGTACGACTGGGCACCGCACGGGGTAGACCTGGCTACGCTCGACCAGCCCGTCGCGGCCCGGCATGTAGAAGATCCGGCGGGGTACGTCTGGGAGCAGGGGGCTTCGTATGTGGCCGAATGCCTCGTCACGGGCAAGCCCTCGCTCATCACCGCCGAACATGCCCTGCATGTGCTGGAGATCATCCTCGCCGCCCGAGAGTCCCAGGAGACGGGTCGGCGAATTCCCCTCCAGTCTACGTTCCACTGGCCGGTAGTCACCTGAGCGACAGCGCGAAGCACGACCCCTACCCGCTGTCAGGCAGGAAGGGGCGGATAGTGGGTGGCGTAGGCTGCCACGAGGGCATCGGCGTGCGACCAGTCGATCTCGGCCAGGCTGGTGCAACCTTCCGTCAGGGCTTCCAGCAGTGCGGCCTGGGCCTGGCCGCGCTGGTGCACCTCGGCATACGGGATCCGGTGGAACGATACCATCGCGTATTTCGGGATGAAGGTCTCTGGATACCGGCGCTCCAGTTCCAGCCCCACCTCCCGCATCAGCACAAAACGCGGGTCGTTCACCCGGTCGCGCATCTCGATGAAGTTCTCCAGGGCCATCTCGGCGATGGCGTCGGTGTGGACCTTGCGGGCCTGGGCAAAGGTGGCGAAGCTGTGCGCCCAGTCGCCGTTGAACGTGTCGAGTACTGTGTCGAGCACCGTGCAGTCTTCAAAGGCGCAGTTCATGCCTTGCCCGAAGAACGGCACGATGGCATGGGCCGCATCTCCGAGCAGGAGCACCCGGTCCTGGTCGTGCCAGGGCCAGCAGTGAAGCGTGCCCAGCCGCCCGGTCGGGTTCGAGAAGAAGGTGCTGGTCAAGTCGTCGATCAGGGGCCGGGCGTCCGGGAACTCGACGTCGAAGAACGCCTGGACGGCTTTGGGGGTGTCGAGCTGGTTGAAGCCGGGGGTGCCGTCCCAGGGCAGGAACAGGGTGCAGGTGAACGTCCTGTCCGGGTTGGGCAGGGCGATGAGCATGAACGTCCCGCGCGGCCAGATATGCAGGGCGTTGGGGGCCATCTGGAATGACCCGTCGGGGCCGGGGGGGATGGTCAGTTCCTTGTAGCCGTGCGAGATAAAATCCTGGGTACACTCGAGGCGGTCTGCCTCGGCCAGGGCGGTGCGGACAGCGGAGCCAGCCCCGTCGGCGGCCAGCACCCGGAGGGCCTGCACGGTATAGGTACGGTGGGTCGGGGCCTCATGCAGGTGCAGGGTACAGGCTTGCGGGTCGTAGCCGGTACACGCCGTGTCGAAATGCAGCGTGGCCCCGTGCGCTTCGGCGGCGGTGAGCAGCACCTTGTTCAGCTCCCCACGCGAGATCGAGTAGATCACCTCGTCGGGACGTTGCCCGTAGGGTTGCAGGTGCGTTTCCCCCGTGTAGGCGTGGATCATGCGCCCGCGCATGGGCAGGGCCTGCGCCATGACCGCCTCGTGGAGGCCCACCTGTGCGAGGGCGTGCAGCCCCCGTGCCGAAAGCGCCAGGTTGATGGACCGCCCGGCCGGGATCGACACCCGGCGCATGTCCGGACGGGCTTCGTAGAGCGTGACGTCCAGCCCGCGGCGGGCCAGGAAGACGGCCAGGAGCGAGCCAGCCAGTCCGGCACCGACCAGGGTGATCCGGTTGTTCGCAAGGGTGTTCATGGCGTGCAGAAAAATGGTACAGGAAATAGCGAAACGGAGCTTAAGACGGGTCGGCGGCACGACGATACCTGCTGCACGTTGTTCACCCGGCAACGGTCGCTCACCTGATACCTTCCGACCTTCAACCCCCTGTGCAGATGATGACGAAGGTTCGTTGTCTCCTGCTGGTATGGACGCTGGCGCTGCTCACCCAAACAGCGTCGTCCCAGCACCGGGAGGCTCCCCCTGCCGCATCTCCAGGTTCGCAGCCTGCCACCACCCATCCGGCCCACGCCCGGATCCACGAGGCAGTGTTCGCGGGCACAGCACCAGCGGGGCATTATCACCTGCCTGTTTTTGGTGCCGACGTTTCCCGACCCTCCCGCCTGACAACCCTGAACGACCTCACCGGGGTGCATCCCCGGCAGGGATTCAAAAGGGCCACATCCCCCGGTATGACCCTGCCGGGAGGCTCTCCGAAGCCAACCGTTCAGACCAGTGTGGAGGATAAACCCCATCGGGACGCGGTTGCGGCCTCGCCTGTCCTGAATCGGGAAGTCTTGGATACACATGCAGGCCATGTATTCGAGGGGGCGTTCGGTAGTTCGATTTGGTGAAGAAGGGAAGAGGGGAAGAGAAGCGCGGGGCTGCGGGAAACTGTGGCTCCGCGCTTCCGTTTTGTCTGTTCCTGGCAAATT
>CAZLRO010000123.1:9925-10580 GCA_964561865.1 uncultured Rhodothermaceae bacterium
ATCCTGTTTACAAACGGCCCTACAGTGCCTGACGCAGCACCTGGACGAAGCGCCACACATCGCCGAAAGTGTTGTAGAGCGGCACCGGGGCCACGCGGATCACATTCGGCTCCCGCCAGTCGCACAGGCAGCCGGCAGCCATCAGCCGCTCGAACACGGCGCGCCCGTTGGCCGGGACACGGAGGGAGAGCTGGCACCCGCGCTGGGCCGGGTCGCGGGGGGTGAGCACGTCAACCTGGTCGCCCACGAAGGTATCGAGCAGGGTTTCGAGGTAGCCCGTCAGTCGTTCGCTCTTGGCCCGCAGCCGTGCCATCCCGGCCTCTTCGAACACCTCCATCGATGCCCGCAATGCGGCCAGGGGCAAGATAGGTGGGTTGCTCAGTTGCCATCCCTCTGCGCCCGGCATCACCTCGAAGGCCGCAGGCATCTGAAAGCGCGTCTGCGGGTTGTGGCCCCACCACCCGGCGAAACGTGGCAGGTCCGGGCGATGTCTGTGCCGGGCGTGGACGAAGCACCCGGCCAGACTGCCCGGCCCGGCGTTCAGGTATTTGTAGGAACACCAGGCGGCGAAGTCCACCTGCTGGTCGTGCAGCGACAGCAGCATGTTGCCCGCCGCATGGGCCAGGTCGAAGCCCACCGTACACCCCTGTGCATG
>CAZLRO010000124.1:0-10560 GCA_964561865.1 uncultured Rhodothermaceae bacterium
GGCTGGGCGGGTACGGGAACGACTACCCGCTGTTCGTCCCCGTGCCGGACTTCCCCCAGTACCGGTACCAGAACCGCGAGGTCGCCCGCCGCTACTTTGCCCGTCAGCAGAACGTCCCGACGGGGTTGCAGGACTTCTTCAAGGCCAAGAAGGACAGCAGCATCGTTCGGCTGTTCGTGCTGGGGGAGTCCAGCGCCGCCGGGTACCCCTACTACTACGGGGGCAGCTTCTCGCGGATGCTGGAACAGCGGCTCCAGCAGACGTTCCCGGACCGCACCATCGAGGTCGTCAACACGGCGATGGCGGCCATCAACTCCTACACGCTGCTGGACTTTGCCGACGAGGTGCTGGCCGAGCAGCCCGACGCCGTGCTGATCTATACCGGGCACAACGAGTACTACGGGGCGCTGGGTGTGGGGTCGTCGGAGTCGCTGGGGATGTTGCGTCCGCTCGTGCGGGTCTACCTGCGGCTCCAGCACCTGCGCACGGTGCAGCTCCTGCGGGCGGCGCTGGCGACGGTGGCGGGATGGGTTTCGGGGACGGCGCGCGGCACGGCCCCGGAGAGCACGCTCATGGAACGGATGGTGGGGGAGCAGTCCATCCCCTACGGCTCGCCGCTGTATGAACTGGGCCTGCGGCAGTTTGAGGAGAACCTCGACGCGCTCCTGGCGAAGTTCCGGGCGAAGGGCGTCCCGGTGCTGGTGAGCACGGTTGCCAGCAACGAGCGGGACCAGCCGCCCTTCATCAGCCGCCTCGCCCCGGAAACGGATTCGACCGCCTGGCAGGCGCACTTCCGTCGGAGCACCGACGCCCTCCAGCGTGGCGACACGACTGCCGCCTTGCACGCCCTGGATGCGGCGCTGCGTCTGGATAGCCTCCCGGCGCAGGGCTGGTACCTCCGGGCGCGGCTGCTCGAAGGGCAGGGGCGCTTTGCAGAGGCCCGCCGTTCCTACCAGGCCGCGCGGGACCGCGACCTGCTGCGGTTCCGGGCGCCGGGAGCCGTCAACGCGATCATCCGGGCGGCAGCCACCCGAGAAGGCGTGACCCTTGTGGACGCCGAGGCCGCCTTCGCCGCCGCCGCCCCGCATGGACTCATCGGCCACTCCCTGATGCTCGAACACCTGCATCCCACCGTAGACGGGTATTTCCTGCTGGCCGATGCGTTCTACGAAGCCCTCCGGCACGAGGGGCTGGTCGGGGCCTGGGAGCGGCCCGTCCCGAAGGCGGTGGCCCGGTCCGAGCTGCTCTTCACGGCGGTCGATTCGCTCTTCGGGATGTTGCGGGTGCGCCAGCTCATGGGGAGCTGGCCGTTCCAGCCCCCCGGCGTCTTCGACCGCTCGCTCGACACCCTCACCGCGCACGACCCGGTGGAGGACCTGGCCCTGCGGCTGTACCGGGGGCAACTGACGTGGCGGGCCGCCACCGAGAACCTGCGCAACTACTACGTCCACCAGGGCGACTACCACCGTGCCCTCCGGGCGGCGCTGACGCTCATCCAGGAGTACCCGTTCCTGCCCGAACCCTACGCCCAGGCGGCGGATATCCTCGTGAAGCAGCGGCGCTACGAAGAGGCGATCGTGTATTTCGAGGCGGCGAACGAACGGGAGGAGAATGCCCAGGTGCTCTACATGATCGGCAGCCTGCACCTGGCGCTCGGACGGCAGGCCGAGGGGGTGGCCCGGCTGGAACGGGCGGTGGCCCTGAACCCCCGGCACCCCGATGCCCTCCTGCGCCTGGGGGCGGCCTATGCCCTGGCAGGCCGCACCGCCCAGGCCCGCGACGTGCTGCTACGCGTGCAACAACTGGCCCCGGACAACGAGCAGGTCCGGCAACTGCTGGCCCGCCTGCCCGCTGGATGAGGTATCGGTGATGGAAAAATTTTATTCACAGGGGGTTGTGCTTTTGTGGAGCGGCGCCTACTTTGAGATAGATGCAGTAGTTCGGCGGTAGCAATACCTCGACAGTCGTTTATCAAATACGATAGAGGCATTAAGGAAGGTGAAAGAACATGAACTGGTACATCGAAGTCCTAAGAAAGTATGCTGTGTTCAATGGGAGAGCGAGGAGGAAGGAGTATTGATACTTCTTCTTGTTTAACATTATCATCAGCATAGTCCTCGCTGTTATAGACGCAATGACAGGCACTTTCAGCATCGAAGCCGGTATAGGTCTGCTGGGTGCCATCTATTCACTAGCTGTCTTGATTCCAGGCATAGCCGTGTCCGTGCGTCGACTCCACGATACTGACCGCAGTAGCTGGTTTTTACTCATCGGATTCATCCCATGCATCGGTGCAATTGTCCTTCTTGTCTTCCTGGTACAAGAAGGTAACCCAGGTACGAATCAGTATGGTGCAGATCCCAAGGAGGCCGTAGAGTAACCACCTAACACTTCATCCCAGCGGGCTGTCAAAAGCTGGGTCATTGCCATCTGCTGAGCCTGGCCGTTGGGCTGCCGCCCCGGATGCCCTTCGTACCGGTGGGATCAAGCCAGGTCGCGGCGGGGTTGGATGGGCAGTGGCAGGCGGGTGTGCCTAAACAGATGTCAGGCCGCTCGGCTGGGCCGTTATGCCCACGGTGTTCGTTATTACTGAACTTCCTCGACCCGTTGCAGTTGATCTCCAACACCCTCGGTGAAAGAGCCTGACGACCATGAGCACGGCAGACGTTCACTACATCTCAGACGAGAAAGGCGACCTAACGGCGGTGATCGTTCCCATTGGCCTTTGGAGGGAAATCGTCTCTGAATTCGAAACACAGTATCTGCTCCGGAGCGAGGCGATGAAGAAGCGGCTGCTCGAAGCCCGGCGTCGCGACGAGCGCATCGGGCTGGATGCGGTACTGGACCGACTGGGAATCGAATGAGAAGCGTTGAGTTCGATCCCAACGGCTTCGAAGACCTGGCATGATGGATCCAGCAGGACCGCAAGACGGCACTGAGGATCGTGCAGTTGATCAAGGAGGTTCAGCGTACCCCGTTCGAAGGAACCGGCAAGCCTGAACCGTTGAAGCACGAGTTGAAGGGCTGTTGGTCACGTCGCATTACGCAGGAACACCGTCTGGTTTACGAAGTGAAGGGCGAGACGATCAGGATCCTGGCCTGCCGGTTCCACTACTGAGTGGGAGGTGTACCCAACCCGTCACTTCAGCGGAGGGTCTGTCGGAGATGATGACCACTTGAAACGCCGACGCCGGGCCGCTGGGCTTGATCGCTGTTACTCCCAAGCAAGCTGAAGTCGTGTCCCCGCGTGCTCCTTCGTATCTTTAGGGCGAACAGAAGCCCGAAGATCTACCTTGTCCCCAGAAGTCATCATCATTGGCGGCCCTAACGGTGCTGGCAAGTCTACTCTGGCCGATGAGTACCTAAAAACTTACGATTTCCAATACCTCAGCGCGGATCTCATCGCTGTTGCGCTACGTCCAGACCAACCGGAAGCCGTCCGGATACAGGTCGGCAAACACTTCTTTGAGCAGCTCGACGTACTCATCAATGGCAGGGAGCGGTTCATCGTGGAGACGACCCTGGCAGGCGGCAGCTTCCGGCACATTCTTGAGCGACTCCGGCAGGCAGGCTACGCCACCCGGATCGCCTTTGTCTTTCTCGACACGCCAGCGTTGTGGGTGCGACGGGTCAAGGAGCGCGTGCAGAAGGGCGGCCATGATGTGCCAACAGAGGACGTGATACGACGCTTTTATCGGAGCAAGGGCAACTTCTGGCACGTCTATAGAAAGCTGGTGGATCGATGGTACCTGTTTTACAACGCCGGGGAGCATTTTCAAGAAGTCGCCGTAGGAGAAGGCACAGCGTATGAACTAACCGACGAGCGGCTTTTTGAGCTGTTCCTGCACGACCTCAGCTGGAAGAAGTGATGGCAAAGACGAAAGCCTTAAGCATCGAGACCTATCGTGAAGCGGCGGAGCTGCGGCGTCTGGGCAATAGAGCCGTGCGGGCCGCCCAGGAAGAAAACCGTCGCCGGGGCATAGCGAACGCCTATTCGCACCAGGGGCGACTCTACTTTGAGTTACCGAGCGGGGAGATAACGCAGCAGGATCCGTTCGAGCAGGAGAGCAGCGGGAAGGCGGCATAATCCATCAACCCATCGCCGCACGCGGAACGCGGTCTTGTGCGCCTTTCCCGGTGGGCAACATGGGGATGCGATCCTGAAGCGGTCATGGTGCCAGCGTTCAGCCAGCTTCAGGCCATTGGGTCACTCCTCGTACCCAGTCCGCAGGACGGTACTCCTACTCGTACTCGATTATCAGAAACGTCAGCACTATCGCGTCGTGATAGAACCACTGCGGAGTGATCGAGTACGAGTACCGCGGTGCTGAGTACGAGTACCGCGGTGCTGAGTACGAGTCAGCGGATGGCCTGCCGGGAAGGAGGGTCACCTGAAACGCCGACGCAAGGCCGCTGGGTGGACGGCCCTCAAGAAAAAAGAACTTCCATGACAACCTCACATCAAGCCACTCCTGGACCCCCCCGGTCCTTTCTCGTGCCGCTGTTGGTCATCAGCGCGGCGCTGGTTGTGCCCTTCGCCGTGCTCGAGGTGGTGAACCGCAGGGCGTTTCAGGAAGCGTTTCCGTTCCTGCTCTTCACCTTCATGTCGCTGCATGCGCTGCTCATCGCCCTGGCGCTGACACCGGCGCTACGGTGCCTCCAGGCAGCGCGGAGCCTCCGCGCGTTGACCCCAGGTCACTGGGCCGGACTCCTGCTCGGTGCCGTTCTCCTGTACGGGTTTGTCGCTGTGGTCCTGGACCAACTTCCCTGCTTCCTCGGCGTGCCAAATTGCGACTAGGGCCGAGGACCGCCGAACAGCCGCATGCCGCGACGGTACTACCCGCTGGCTGCGCTGCGGTGTACGGCAACGTTGCTGCGGGCAGCAGGCGCAACCCCGGCGGTTGTGTTACCCGTCGCTGGCGGGCTGGTAATCGGGGGGCAGCGGGCGGATGACCATCCAGATGCGGTCGAGGGGGCGGTCGTAGAGGGCCGGGTGCGCCGGGGGCTGGCCGGTGTTGCGGGGCGTGGGAGTTCGGGCAATCCGATGCAGCACGTCCATCCCTTCCACCAGTTCGCCGAAGACGGTGTACTGCATGTCGAGGAATGGGGTGCCGCTGGTGCGGGCGTAGGTGGCCCGTGCCTCCGGGGCGTAGCGGAACGTGGTGTCCCGCAGCGTGAGCCGGACGCGCTGTTCCATCTGGTCGAGCAGGAGGCTATCGAGGGTAGCCCGGCCCTGCACGAGGTAGAACTGGCTGCCGCTCGAACGGCGTTCGGGGTTGAGGTCGTCCCCCTGCCGGGCTGCGGCCAGCGCCCCCCGCTTGTGGTACAGGGCCGGGTTGAACTCGGCCGGGATCGTATAGCCCGGATCGCCCATGCCGTCGTTGAGCGGGTCGGCATCCTTCGTGTTGGCATCGCCGCCCTGGATCATGAAGCCGTCGATGACCCGGTGGAACGTGGTGCTGTCGTAATAGGCTTCGCGGACGAGCCGGCGGAAGTTGTCCCGGTGCAACGGGGTCTCGTCGTAGAGCCGGACCACCATCCGGCCCATCGGCGTGGTGATCTCGTAGAAGTTCGTCTCAGGTTGTGCCCCTGCGGAGAGGGGCAGCACGAGCAGCAGCCCCATCAACCCAACACAGCGGAAGGTCATGGACATCGGCGGGAAAGCGGACGGGAACGGACGGGGATCGACGGGACGTACCCCGTGCGCGGCCTGAAACCCCCGATCCGGCTAAAAATCTCCCACCGCGTTTTCAAAATATCGGAGAAGGGCGATGCGCAGCAGCTTTTCCTGCTGGTCAACGTCCAGGTCGGGCAGGGGGGTCGTCCGTTCCCACACCCAGAACCCTCCGGCCTCCATCCCGACCCGTTCATAGAGGCCGATGGTCTCGAAGACATGGTAGGTGCCTTCCATGATGAGGGTCTGCTTGGCTTCCTTCTCCAACTGTGGCTCGTACCCGCGCCCTTTCGACTGGATGCCGACGAGGAAGAGGATCGCTTCGACCGACGTGTTTTCGCGCCCGAAGCGGTTGCAGATCCAGGCTTCCAGGCGCTCCCACCGGGCTTGCACCACCGCATCGTCCAGGTCCAGCAGGGCTTCAATCGACTCCGACATACCGGTTCCGGGTCATTCGCTCTCCAGCGCCTCGTGCAGCACGTCGAGCAGGGCTTGGGCGGTGTCGGGGGAGAGCCTGGCCCCGCGCACAGCCACGCGCACCGTCTCGGTGGCGAGGGCGACGTAGGCGGGGAGCAGGTGGGGCAGGTGCCGTTGCAGTGCGTCGAGGTGGGCGGCCAGCGTCTGTGCATCGCCCCGGGCGATGGGGCCGGTGAGGGCGTCTTCGGGCGGCTGGGCGGCGAGGTTGCCGAGGGTGCCTTCGACGAGCGGACGCAGCAAGGCGGCCCCTTCCGGACGGGTCAGCCCGATGGTGGCGAGCACCTCTTCGGCCAACGCCATCAGCGTGACGAGGAAGTTGGAAGCCACCGTAGCGGCGAGGTGGTAGCGGGTCTTAGCGGCGGCGGGCAGCACCACCGGGCGGACACCGAGGTCGGCAGCCAGCCGCCGTCCCACCGCCAGGGCGGCCTCCGTGCCTTCGAGGCCCACCGGGATGCCCGCGAAGCCGTCGGGTGTGCTCGCACGGGTGAAGGTCTGCACCGGGTGGAAGCTGAGCGTCGTCGCCCCGCGCGCGGCCAGCGGGGCCAGCACCTCGGTGGTGAGGGCACCCGACGTGTGCAGGACGGTGGTGTCGGACCAGTCCCGCCGCAGCGGGCCGAGGCCGTCCACGACCGCAGGCAGGGCGTCGTCGGGCACGCAACAGGCCACCAGGCGGGCGGTCTCCGGCAGGTCGTGCAGCGATGGGGAGGCCACCGGTGCCCCGACCCGGCGGGCCAGCGAGGCCGTCCCGGACCGCCCCAGCACCGCGACCACCGGATAGCCGCAGCCGGCCAGCCGCAGGGCCAGCACCGACCCCAGCGCGCCCGCTCCGATCACCGCCACCGGCGGCGGCCAGGAGGGTTCCGGTCGAGGAGCAGCCATGGGGGCAACGGGTGCGGTGAAGAGGAGGGGAAACGGGAGGCCTGTGGGGCCTGCCCGTCGGTCTCATGGGATCGACGGATGCATCAGTCCTGCACGACCACTTTTCGGGAGCGGTGCTGCACCAGCCCTTCCAGGAAAGCGGCCAGCTCTGGCACCTGGCCCATGGCGCGGACGAACGTCAGGATGTCTGCCTGATACTCCGGTCGCCATTCGAGGGTTGCCAGCACGGGGGTGGGGGCGGCCAGCTCGCGCAGGACGTCGGGGTTGAGCGACTCGGCGAAGCCCTCGCCATACCGCCCGAACCCGTTGAGGATGAAGCCGAGCGGATGCACGCCCATGACCAGCATCATCCGTTGCGTGAGCAGGCAGTGGTTGATGGTGCCGCGTCCGGTCCGGCCCACGATGATCGAGGGCAGGCCGAAGTCCTTGAGCAGGTCGATCATCGCGTAGTGGCGGGCAATGGGTACCAGCACCCCCCCGCCCTCGACGATCACAAACTTGCCCTGTGCCCGGTGTCGATAGGCCGCTCTTCCACCCGGCTGGCGACCATCGGGGCCGCCGGGGTCTCGAAGATGATCGGGTTGACCAGTCGCCGGGGGTCGTCCACCCCGATCTTGCGCAGCAGGGCGGCGGCGCTTTCTACGGCCCCCCCGGTGGAGATGGGGGTCATCATGGTGGCATCCACCCCGATCTTGCGCAACAGGGCCACGAGGCCAACGCCGATCAGCGTCTTGCCCACATCCCGCGCCGTGCCGATGATAAAAAGTCCGTCTGCCTGCATGGGCCTTTTCGGGAAACGATGGTCAGTGGGCAAGGTAGGACTTGCCGGGAGCTTGTTCAAGGTCGCTTGCGGTCGAAACCGGGAGAATCCTTGCCGAACAGTGTGGCTGGGGCAGGGCTGCATCCTGTCCGTCCCGCGTAGACAGCGGCGGGCAGGGGAGGCAGTCGATGTTCCCTGCGGTGCAATCTCCCTTCGCAATCTGTTTCTGCGCAGGCGGGAAGTAGGTGGGGCCGACGCCTCATCATTCATGCCCGAAATGCTGGTATCCTCCGGCGTCGAGGGGGAAGAGGGTGCCGTCGGCCATCTGGGCCTGGATGCCGGTTTCAGCGGGGGTGAACTGGCCGATGACGGTGAAGCCTTCCGGGTCGAGCCGGTCGAGGTCGTCGGGGGCCAGGGCGAAGAGCAGTTCGTAGTCCTCGCCGCCAAAGAGGGCATAGGTCTCGACTTCGTCCTGGAACAGGTCGGCCACCACGCGGGTCTCCAGTTCGATGGGCAGGGCGGGGATGCGCAGGCGGGCACCGCAGCCGCTCTGCTGGCAGAGGTGGTGGACCTCCGAGGCCAGCCCGTCGGAGATGTCGATCAGGGCATGGGGGCGTACCCCGCGTGTGGCCCAGTCCTGAACCGTCGCTAGCCGTGCGACGGGGGTGAGTTGCCGCCCGACGGTGTAGCGCGTCCCGGTGAAGTCCGGCTGAAACGTCTCTCCCTGGGTGCGCAGTTGCTCGCGCTGGTCGAGGAGGACCTTCAGCCCGGCATAGGCCGCCCCAAGGTCGCCGGTGACGCAGAGCAGGTCGCCGGGCCGGGCACCGCGCCGGTAGACGATGGCCGCCTCGTCGGCCTCGCCGATGAGGGTGAGGGCGAGGGTGAGCTGCCGGGCGGCGGTGGTGTCGCCGCCGATGAGGTGTACCCCGTACTGGGCACACGCCTGGCGAAGGCCCTCGTAGAACGCTTCCACCATCTCTACCGACACGCCTGTTGGCAGGCCCAGCGCCAGGGTAGCATAGCGCGGCAGGGCATTCATCGCTACCACATCGCTCACGTTGACGGCCAGGGTCTTCACGCCCAGGTACGCCATAGGCATGAACGCCCGGTCGAAATGGACGCCTTCGATGAGCGCGTCGGTAGTGACGACGTGGACGCGCCCGTTGCCCACCCGATAGACCGCCGCATCGTCCCCGATGCCGATGATCAGGTCGTCGTCGGAGGGTGCCCCCAGCACCGCCTGCATCCGGTCGATCAGGCCAAACTCACCGAGGTCCTGGATGGGTGTCATGGGGTCGGGATACGGTTTCAGGGGCTGCTGCCTGCTTCAGGTTCCCGACAAGATAAGGGTTTCCGTCAGTCGATCACGTTCCCATAGCATCATGGCTTACCGGCGGCTGGCGTAGTAGTCGTGGCGGAGTTCACGGCTGAGGTGGTCGGCGGTGTAGCCGGCCAGGGCTTCCAGCGCCTCGACCATCTCGGCCTCGGAAAGCCCGGAGAGGGTGGCGGCGGTGAACACGTTGCCGAAGGTGGCCCCGAGGGGAGCGGCCTCCGAGACTGGCACGTTGATCTGCGTCCGTTGCTGCCAGACGGGCTTGCCGCTGCGCCGGTCCACGAGTACCAGTTCGCCCTCCAGTTCAAAGCGGACGGCGGCGTCCCACGAGTCGGCCACGAGGGCATAGTCGAAGACACGCAGGTCGAGGATAAAGTCGGCGGCGTCGGGGTCGTTGACGGGGTGGTAGCGCAGGACGTTGGCCCCGCGCAGGAGGGTCTGGCGGGCGATCTGCTCGGCCACGTCCACCTGCTCGAAGGCGCGGTCGAGCCGGGCCTGGGCCTTGCGGGCTTCGCGCTCCTTCCAGATGGCCGCGCCCACGCGCAGCGAGGTGGCGACCGGCGCGTCCAGGTCTATCCGGACGCCCGTGTGGCTGAACACCTCCGGTCGGGGTGGGATGGCGGCGACCACCGCCACCGTGCGTCCGGAGAAGTCGTAGCGGTGGAGGCGGTGGGAAGCCCCGCAGCCGGTGAGGAGCAGCACCAGTGCGGTGGTGAGCAGGGGCGGTAACAGGCGTCGCATGGGCTGGTGTGGATAGGTGGAGGAAGGCAACCGTTGCTGTGCCCTGCTCCCACCATCATGCCAAGGCCACAGACGGCCTGGTTTCGGGAGGGCGAGGCCGTGTTGGTGTCCAGCAAGACAGGCAGACTGCCCATTCAAGCGGTCATGCCACAAATCACCCATCCGGGCCAGCGCCGCCTTGTCTGTTGGGGCCGCAGGCTGTATTTTCCGGCCATCTACGCCCACCCACCCTGTCTCCAGCATCCGAGGTACGCACCATGCCTTATGTCGTGACCCAGGCCTGCATCAACTGCAAATACACCGACTGCGTGGAGGTCTGCCCGGTCGATTGCTTCTACGAAGGTCCCAACTTCCTCGCCATCAACCCGGACGAGTGCATCGACTGCAACGCCTGCGTGCCGGTCTGCCCGGTGGAGGCCATCTATGCGGACGACGAGTTGCCGGAGCATCTGAAGCACTATGCCGAGTGGAACGCCTACCTCGCGAAGCAGTGGGCCGACCTGGGGCGCAACATCACCGAAAAGAACGGCCCCCTGCCCGATGCCGAAGCCTGGAAAGACCGCGACAAGACGGAGCAGGACATCCTCACCTGGGAAAGCTGACCTCGCCTCCCCCGCTGGTCCTACGCCGCATCGTTCCTTCCGGTGCGGCGTTTTTTCTCCCTGGCGGTGTCCTGTCCCGCCCGTACGTTGCGCT
>CAZLRO010000125.1:0-835 GCA_964561865.1 uncultured Rhodothermaceae bacterium
TCCTGGGTGACCTCTTCATCTACCTGATCCAGGTCGGCTTCGGTCGCCAGCTTCTCGTCCAGCAGATAGGCCTTCAGCCGCAAGATCGGGTCGTCGTTCTTCTTCTCTTCCAGTTCCTCCTTCGTGCGGTATTTCTGCGGGTCCGACATCGAGTGGCCGCGGTAGCGGTAGGTGCGAATCTCCAGGAATGCAGGCTGCCCTGCCCGCGCCATCGCCACATGGTCCTGCATGGCCTTGCAGACCGTGAGTACATCCATGCCATCAACAATAGCCGAGGGCATGTTGTAGCTCTGGGCATAGCGAGCGAACTCGGTCTCGGCAAAGGCCCGGTGGATAGCCGTGCCCATTGCGTACTGGTTGTTCTCGACGATGAACAGGATAGGCACCTGATAGAGCGATGCCAGGTTGCAGGCTTCATGGATCGAACCTTGCCCGACGGCTCCATCGCCGAAGTAGACGAGGGCGACGCCCCCGTCCTCCTTGTACTTGTGCGCGAACCCTAGCCCTACCGCCACCGGCACATGCCCGCCAACGATACCGTGCCCGCCATAAAAACCCTTCTCTGCGCTGAAATAGTGCATTGAGCCGCCTTTGCCCTTGGAGCAGCCCGTCGTCTTGCCGAACAGCTCGGCCATGCACTCGTTCGCCGTCATGCCAAGGGCCAGCCCAATGCCGTGGTCGCGGTAGGCCGTGATGACCGAGTCATGCCCAATCCGGATTGCATAGGCTGACCCGGTGGAGATGGCTTCCTGGCCGATGTACAGGTGCAGGAACCCGCCGAACTTCTGCTTGCCGTACATCTGGGCTGCCCGCTCCTCGAAACGCCGCTGCAACA